>CALUKK010000115.1 GCA_944321205.1 uncultured Alistipes sp. | reverse complement strand
GTTGCTGAACGGCATGCTGCCGTCGATCTCCATTCCGGCCTGGGTGTGGATCATTCTGGTCTACTACTTCGTGGCGACGTTGCTTCCGATCGACAAGATCATCGGCAAGATCTATCCGCTTTTCGGCGTGGCGCTCATCGCCATGGCCGTGGGACTGGTCGGCGCGTTGATTTTCGGACCCTGGCGGATCCCCGAGCTCACCACGCTGCATAATTTCCAACTTGATCCGCAGAGTCTTCCGATCTTCCCGACCCTCTGCATCACGATTGCGTGCGGGGCCATTTCGGGCTTTCATGCCACGCAGTCGCCGTTGATGGCCCGATGTGTGGGGAATGAACGGGAGTGCCGTTCGGTTTTCTACGGCGCGATGATCTCCGAATCGATCATAGCCCTGATCTGGGCGGCTGCGGCCATGGCGTTTTTCGGCGGAGCGGGAGAACTTTCCGCCGCCCTGGGACAACACAGCGGCAGTGCAGCCTGGGCCGTGGATACGATTTCGAACGGTCTGCTGGGGGTTGCGGGCGGTATTCTGGCGTTGCTTGGCGTGGTTGCGGCTCCGATCACCTCGGGAGATACGGCTTTCCGTTCGGCGCGGCTGATTATTGCCGACATGCTGCACCTGGAGCAGAAAAGCTACCTGAAACGGCTGTATATCTGCCTTCCGCTCTTTGTGGTGGGGTATTGGATCACAACGGTCAATTTCGATGTGGTGTGGCGCTATTTCGCCTGGACGAACCAGACCCTGGCAACGCTTGTCCTGTGGTCGATAGCCGTTTATCTGATGCGACATCGTTGGAACGTCTGGATAGCCCTGCTTCCGGCCCTCTTCATGACCTATGTCTGTGCGTCGTTCCTCTTTGTCTCGGGGCAGTTCTTCGGGTTGGAGAATCGCCTGTTGGCCTATGTGCTGGGCGGAGTCGTGACGTTGGGTGTTTTGGTGTTGATGATCTTCAAATTGCGACGTGAATATGCAACGGGCAATGCTTGAACCTACGCCGGATCAGACCTTTGAGGTGATCGGCGAGGGCCCCTATGATTTTGGAAAGGTCCTGGCCCGGACGCGGCAGATGCAGCGCGAAGGGGATGTGGAGGGGGCCTGCAATGCCCGGTTTCAGGCGTTTCAGCGCCTTGCGGAGCTCATCCCCGAAGACGAAGAGGTGAATCTCGAATGGAATCATCCCAATTCGCGTGCGGCTCTGGAGTTGATCCAGGCTTCGGCGATCGACCATTTTCTGATCGATGATTTCGAGATGTCCGCGGCGTTGCTGGAGATGTTGCTGGAGTTGGATCCGGAGGATCATTTGGAGGGGAGTCAGTTGCTGGCGTTCGATTACCTGGCCATGGGTGAAGAGGAGCTCTTCGATGAGGTGATCAATGACATCTCGGACAAATCCCCGGCCCGGGAGCTGCTGTTGCTGTGGTCGGCCTACCGGCGGGACGGGAAGTTGCCCGAAGGGGAATTGAAACGTTTCCGGACGCATTTTGCCCCGTGGTTTGCGGAGTTTACGGCTACGGAACACCCGGCCGACGAGGCCTATCTGCGCGATATCGAGAGTGAACGGCCTTCGGCTGCGGCCCAGGCCCGCGAACTGTGGCTTCAGACCGAGAATCTGTGGTCGCTGTGGCCGGTCTTCATTGAGGCGCTGCGTGCGGCCCGTTGAGGGTGCCGGAGGGGTGATCCGGCAATGTAAGCGCGTGAAGAGGCTGCGGACTGTGAAGGGGGGGGGTAGACCCGTTTGTCGGGGCCTCCGCCAGTCCCGTTTGTTTGTCGGCCGTATGGAAACCGTATGAAAAACTCGATATTGACGACCATGAAAACCAATCCCTGCTATCTGTTGGCTACCGTGCCGGCGGCAGCCCTTCTTTCGGGCTGCGGAGCGACGACACCTTCTTCGCCGCGTCTTCCGAACGTGATTTTCATCTATGCCGATGACCTGGGCATCGGAGATTTGAGCTGTTACGGGGCCACGAAGATTTCGACGCCGAATCTCGACCGCCTGGCCGCACAGGGACAGCGTTTTACGAATGCCTACGCCACCTCGGCAACGAGTACGCCGTCGCGCTTCGGCCTGCTGACCGGCATGTATCCGTGGCGGCAGCAGAATACGGGTATCGCACCGGGCAACTCCGAACTGATCATCGATACGGCATGCTATACGCTGGCCGATGCTCTTCACGATGCGGGCTATGCGACGGGAGCCGTCGGGAAGTGGCACCTGGGACTGGGTCCGGCCGGAGGAACGGACTTCAACGCCGAGATCCGTCCGGGGGCCCGTGATATCGGCTTCGACTACGAATTTCTGATTCCGGCGACGGTCGATCGCGTGCCGTGTGTCTTCGTGGAGAACGGTCATGTCGTAGGACTTGATCCGTCGGATCCCATCACGGTCAGCTACGACCACAAGGTGGGAGACTGGCCCACAGGCGAGGAGAATCCCGAACTGGTGACGTTGAAGCCGAGTCAGGGACACAACAATACGATCATCAACGGCATTCCGCGTATCGGTTGGATGACGGGCGGCCGGTCGGCGCTGTGGGTCGACGAGAATATTGCCGATACGATCACCTCGAAGGCCACGCGCTTCATCGCGCGACACCGCGATGAGCCCTTCTTCCTCTATATGGGGACCCAGGATGTGCATGTGCCGCGGGTCCCTCACCCTCGTTTTGCGGGCAAGAGCGGCCTTGGAACGCGTGGCGACGTGATCCTGCAGCTCGATTGGACGATCGGCGAGGTGATGCGTACGCTGGACAGCCTCGGAATTGCCGACCATACGCTCTTGATCTTTACCTCGGACAATGGCCCCGTGATCGACGACGGTTATCAGGACCAGGCTCTCGAACTGTTGAACGGCCATACGCCGATGGGTATCTATCGGGGTGGAAAGTACAGCCTTTACGAAGCCGGGACACGGGTCCCGTTCATCGTGCGCTGGCCGGCCCGTGTGCAGCCGGGCGAACAGCCGGCCCTTTTCTCGCAGATTGACGTTTATCGTTCGCTGGCCGCGCTGGTCGGGGCGGAACTTCCTGCGACGGCCGCTCCGGACAGCCGGAATCGTTTGCCGGAACTTCTCGGCGAGGCGCAGACCGACCGGGAGTTTGTCGTACAGCAGAATCTGAACAATACGCTGGCCATTATCTCCGGCCCGTGGAAATACTTCGAACCGAGTGACGGTCCGACCTTGGAGTTCTGGACAAAAACGGAACTGGGAAATGCTCCCGAACCGCAGCTTTATGACCTGCGCACGGATCCGCGTGAACGTCATGATGTGGCGGCCGGGCATCCGGAGGTGGTCGCCGATCTGGCGGCGCGGCTGGCGGAGGTGCGTGGAGCGGTGGCCTTGACGGTGAAATGACCCTCGGACGTCAGTCCTTCTCGAAATGCACGAATCCCGACAAATGCACGAATCCCGACACCGCAAGGTATCGGGATTCTTTTTTAAGGCGGATCGTTTGTCCGGCTAATCCTTTTTGGGCTCCCGGCGTTCGGGGCTCTGCTCTTCGGCCAGCCTCAGTTCGCGGAAACAGTGGCGGCAGATGGGTTCGTAGCTGTCCTGGGCTCCGAGCATCACCTGCTTGTCGTCACGCGTCAGACGGTGGGAGTGGTGTGCAAGGTTGCCGCAGCGCACGCAAATGGCATGTACCTTGGTTACATATTCGGCCGTGGCCATCAGTGCGGGCATCGGTCCGAAGGGCTTGCCGGTATAGTCCATGTCGAGTCCGGCGACAATGACCCGAATCCCGCTGTCGGCCAGCTGCCGGCAAACCTCCACGATGCTGTCGTCGAAGAACTGGGCTTCGTCAATTCCCACGACATCGACATCGGAGGTCATCAGGAGGATATTCTGCGGCGACTCCACGGGCGTGGAGCGGATGGCATTGGCATCATGCGAAACGACCTGCTCCTCGGAGTACCGGACGTCGATGCGCGGTTTGAAGATTTCGACACGTTGATGGGCGAACTGGGCCCTTTTCAGTCGTCGGATCAGCTCCTCGGTTTTTCCGGAGAACATCGATCCGCAGACCACTTCGATCCAGCCCTTGCGGCTGGCATTTTCGAGAAACATAAAAACTGGAAGGGTTTGAAGCGTTTTTCGGCCGGGGGCCTCTGAAGCGGAGCCGGCCGGCCGTTGTGGTCGTTGTTTTTGAAACTGTTATTTGCGGATTTCGCACTCGTCCAGACGGGTGATCCGGGCTCCGAGGGCGTTGAGCCGCACGTCGATGTCCTTGTATCCGCGGTCGATCTGGTCGATGTTCTGGATGGTGGAGACTCCGTCGGCGGACATGGCGGCGATCAGCAGGGCGACGCCGGCGCGGATGTCGGGCGAGGTCATGCGCGTGGCCCGCAGGTTGATGCGGTGGTCGTGGCCGATGACCGTTGCGCGGTGGGGGTCGCAGAGGATGATCTGAGCGCCCATGTCGATCAGCTTGTCGACGAAGAACAGGCGGCTTTCGAACATCTTCTGATGGATCAGCACGGCCCCTTTGGCCTGAGTGGCGACGACGAGGAAGATCGACAGCAGGTCGGGAGTCAGACCCGGCCACGGAGCATCGGCGATGGTCATGATCGAGCCGTCGAGGAAGGTCTCGATGCTGTAATGGCCCTGCTGGGGGATGTAGATGTCATCTCCGCGCTGTTCGAACTGAATGCCCATGCGGGCGAACTGGGCGGGGATGATTCCGAGATTGTCGTAGGAGACGTTTCGGATGATCAGCTCCGAGCGGTTCATGGCGGCCATGCCGATGAAACTGCCGACCTCGATCATGTCGGGCAGCAGGGTGTGTTCCGTACCGCCGAGAGCCTCGACGCCTTCGATGGTCAGCAGATTCGACGCGATTCCGGAGATCCGGGCGCCCATGCGGTTGAGCATGCGGCAGAGTTGCTGGACGTAGGGTTCGCAGGCGGCATTGTAGATGGTAGTGGTGCCGTGGGCCAGGACGGCGGCCATGACGATATTGGCCGTACCGGTGACCGACGCCTCGTCGAGGAGCATGTAGGTGCCTTTGAGCTCGCGGCCCTCGACCATGAAGAATTCGTCGGCGATGTCGAAGTTGAACCGGGCGCCGAGCTTCTGGAATCCGATGAAGTGGGTGTCGAGCCTGCGGCGGCCGATCTTGTCGCCTCCGGGTTTGGGGATGTATCCGACGCCGAAGCGTGCGAGCATCGGACCTATGAGCATGACCGAACCGCGCAGGCGGGTGCATCGTTGTCTGTAATCGTCGGATTTGAGGTATTCGAAGTCGATATCGCGGGCCTGGAAAGCGTAGGTATCGTCGGCGAGCTGTTCGACGACGACGCCCATGCGTCGCAACAGTTCGATGAGCTGCATGACGTCGAGAATGCGCGGAATGTTCCTCACGACGACGCGTTCGGGAGTGAGGAGCGTGGCGCAAAGGATCTCGAGGGCTTCGTTTTTGGCGCCCTGCGGGGTTATCGAACCGTGGAGGCGGTGACCTCCTTCGACCTTGAAGATAGCCATTTCGGAAGTGTGTTAACGGGGTTTTGACGCCACGGGCTTCGGACACGGCGACGGTAGAGGTCGGGGGATCCGGAGCCCGCGGATTTACTACAAAGATAATCGAAAAAGGGGGTTTTTACCCGGGGAGGTGAAATATTTTCGTGAAAAATTTTTGCGGATCGTTTTTTTGTTGTACTTTTGCAATCTGTAAAAATGTCTGAAACAATAAAAAACAGATAGCTATGGCAATGAAGAGAACTTACCAGCCTTCGCGTCGCAAGCGTATCAACAAGCACGGATTCCGTGCCCGCATGGCTACGGCCAATGGACGCAAGGTGCTGGCTGCGCGTCGTGCAAAGGGACGCAAGAAGCTGACCGTATCGGACGAGTCGACGTTCAAGTACGCATAGGTTTCCGGTGAGAAAGATTTAAGGCCGACTTTAATCGAGTCGGCCTTCTTTCGTTGGATAGAAGAGGAGCGGAACGATGAAGTGTTTAACCACAAAACGATTGATCCTCCGTCCGTGGCGGGCGGAGGATGCGGAGGATCTCTATGCTGTGGCTCGGGATCCACGCGTTGGTCCGGCGGCGGGATGGCCGCCCCATCGCAGCGTCGCGGAGAGTGGCGAGGTGATCCGGACGATCTTCTCGGCTCCGGAGACCTATGCTGTGGTGCTGCGGGAGACAGGACGTGCCGTGGGGTGCGTGGGGCTGCTCTTTGCGGGGTCGAGCCATTTCCCGATTGAAACCTCCGAGGCCGAGGTCGGTTATTGGCTCGGAGTTCCCTGGTGGGGCCGGGGTTTGATTCCGGAGGCCCTGGCGGAGTTGATCCGCCATGCCTTCGAGGAGTTGGGTCTGACGGCCCTTTGGGGAAGTTGTTTTGTCGGGAACGACGCCTCGCGACGCGTGATGGATAAGTGCGGATTCCGTTACGTGCGTACCGATCCGGAACTGTCCGGCTGTGCGGACGGTTCGCACCATGCGGGTGATATTCTGCTGTTGACGCGTGATGCCTGGCTGCAGACTCGGCGTGTTGTCCTGCGCCCGGCCACGGAGGCCGACATTCCGCTGATCCGCCAGGTTGCCGACGTGGCCTTCCCGGCGACCTACCGTGAGATCCTGACACCCGCCCAACTGGACTACATGATGGAGTGGATGTACTCCGAGGAGAGTCTTCGCACGCAGTTCCGCGACGGCCATTGCTTCTACCTGGCGCTGCTCGACGGCCGTCCGTGCGGCTACGTCTCGGTCGAACGTCAGGACGAACACCTCTTTCATTTGCAGAAGATCTACGTCCTGCCGCAGGCTCAGGGCCACGGGGTGGGACGCCTCCTCTTTGAACAGGCCGTGGAGCATGTCCGGCGGAATGGCTCCGGCCCCAGCCTCATGGAACTGAACGTCAACCGCCACAACCGAGCCCTGCACTTTTACGAGCACATGGGGATGCGTCGTCTGCGCGAGGAGGATTTCCCGATCGGCGAGGGCTTCTACATGAACGACTATATCATGGGTCTGGAGATTGCCTGACCGCCTCTTTCGGAGACAAAGCCTCCGAAAAAGGCGCCACCACGGCTCTTCACCCACCCACGAAAACGGATCGACCCGACGGCCGATCCGTTTTCGTGTTGGTACTCTCTTTATCCGGAATTACCCCTTCGTCGCCTCGGGATCGTTCTTGTAGAGGTCGATCTCACCCCGCTCGACCTTGCCGTACATGTCGGCCAGCTCGGCAATCACCGGCGAGATGAACTCCAGGGTATCGGTCACGGCGGATTTGTTCCCTTCGCCCTTGATCCGATAGAGCATGGCGGCGTACAAGGCCCGGAAACAGAGTTCGGTGTCGCTCATTCCGGGATTGCCGATTACGGCCCTCAGCCGGGGCAATTCGGCTTCGAGACGGGCGTACGTTCTGCGATAATGCTCTCCGACGGGGAGTTTCAGCAATTGCAGATGCAGATCGTGCAGATCCTGAATCAGATGAAGCGTATGTTCGAGGTGACCCTTCTCCTCCTTTCCCTCCTGCTGGAGCAGGGTCGCCAGATCGAGATACCACATCAGAAAGACGGATTTCTGCTCTTCGACGATATCCTTTCGCGGAGCAATCAGTGTCGAATAGATGGCTTCGGGACTGAATTGCAAAGCCCGCAGCAGATCCTCCAGTTGCCAGAGATAGAGGATATATTCGGCGATGTTTTCGCGTCGTTTTGCTTTTGCGATATCCATACTTTCGTTTTTTTGCGGGGTATTCTTTGCGACGTTCTTCTATTTGATCCAGTTTTTGGGTCCGGGTCCGGAGAGATGGCGGAGGAAATATTGCTGCGACTTGAGCAGGTTGCGCGACTGGAGTACCATGTTCTTGGTCTCGGTAAGGATCGTCAGATAGAGCATCGAGGCTTTTGTGTTGGATTTGGCCTCGTTGATTCGGGTCAATTCGGACTTGATGGCCTCGGCGATCGATTCGAAGAGTTGGTCGCGCATCGTCAGAACGGTCTCGATCTCCGAGAAATCACCCTCGCGCAGCATCTGATTGATGCGGCGGTAGATCGACTCCACGTCGTCGTTGATCGACATCAGGTCGCGGGTCTGATCCATCGACATGCCCTCGTGGTTGTTGTCGATGTGTTCGAAGGCCGGGCGGGTGATGTGCATCAGGGCTTTGGTCATTTCGTTGAGGTAGTCGACAACCTGTACGTAGTAGTGGGCCGTATTGACATCCTCGCCCTGGAGTTTCTTGAGGGTGGGGAGCAGGGAGTATTTACGTTCGCGCGAGTGGTAGAAGAGGTCGTTCGACTCCTTGACCATGTCACGCAGGACCTTGCGGTTCTCCTTGAATACGGCGATAAGTGTCCGGTCGTAGATTCTTGTGGCGGACTCCATCGTCGAGCAGACTTCGTTGCGCAGGTCGGTGATGATATCCTCGTTGGTCTTGATCTGCTGCCTTTCGGTGGCATTGGTTTTGTCCTTTTTGAGGAAATTGCTGTGTATGAGCATCCATCCGCAAAGAAGGGTGATGACGATGAAGGCGGGGATTCCGCCGTAAATGAGGGCGAATCCGACAACCAGCGCGATGAAGAATCCGCCCAAGGCGGTGATGAACCATCCGGCAACGACGGTCATGACGCCCGAGATCCGGTACACGGCACTTTCACGGCCCCAGGCGCGGTCTGCGAGCGACGAACCCATGGCCACCATGAAGCAGACGTAGGTGGTCGAGAGGGGTAACTTGAGCGAGGTGGCCATGGCGATGAGCAGCGCCGAGGTGGTGAGGTTTACCGTTGCGCGGATCATGTCGTAGGGGGCTCCGCTGTGTTCGACATCCTCGTATTCGAAGCGTCGTGAGATGGCCTTGCGGAGTCTCTGGGGGATGATTCTTTCGACTCCGGCGTTGATGTTGATGGCCGCCCGGACGATTGTTCTTGAGAAGAGCGAGGATCCGTACTGTTCCTGACCCTCGTCGCCCTGGGCCGAGAGCGAGAGTTCGGTTTCGGTGACGTGCATGGCTTTTTTCGAGGTCCAGAGCGTCAGGATCATGATGGCTCCCGCGGAGAGGAGGATCAGGAAGTTGGCCGGGACATTTTCGTTGAGGGGCTCCATGAGCATGGAGGCATCTCCCGAATGGCGGGCGATGGAGTATGCGTCGAAGCCGGCCACGGGGACACCGATGAAATTCACCAGGTCGTTTCCCGCGAAGGCCAGAGCCAGGGCGAAGGTTCCCGAGAGGATGGTGATCCGGAGGATGTTGATTTTGAGTCGCTGGATGAAGAAGAGGGCCAGCGAGCAGACGATCCAGCAGAGGAAGATGGCCAGCAGCAGATGGGTGTCGATCCATTCGATGAAGGCGTGTCCGTCGAGGATTGACTTGAGCCCCTTGAAGACGGCGAAGTAGACGATTGCCGTAAGGGAGGCTCCGCACCAGAGCGATCCGTATCGGTGGAAAAGGGCCGTATATCGGAATGAAAAGATGACCCGGGAGATATACATGATGATGGTTCCGCAGGTGAAGGCGATGACCACCGAGAGGAGGATGGCCGAGACGATACCCATGGCCCGCGAGGTGTTGATGTATTGTCCGAGGGAGACGATTCCCTGCGTGGGGTCGTTGGAGATCTTGTAGATCGACACGGCGATGGCGGATCCGAGCAGGCAGAATATCAGCGAGACGGTCGTCGAGGTCGGGAGTCCCCAGGAGTTGTAGAGGTCGAGCAGGATGACATTTGCGAACATGACGCCCAGATAGAGCATCATGACCTCGTGGAAGGTGAAGAGTCCGGGGTTGAACATGCCGCTGCGTGCGACCTCCATCATGCCGCTCGAGGTGACGACCCCGACGATGATGCCGAGGGACGCCACGGCGAGAATGATCCGCATGGGTGCGGCTTTGGATCCGATGGCGGAGTTCAGAAAGTTGACGGCGTCGTTGGTCACGCCGACGAAAAGACCAGAAACAGCGAGAATTCCCAGAATACCGACGATGAAGGTGTAGATTTCGCTCATGTTTGGTTTCAGTGCAATTTGTGAACAAATGTACTTGATTTTTCGCCATGAAACGGGTTTGCAACGGATTGTTAACATTAATTTAACGTCCGTTTGTCGAAAACGGGCGCCAAATCTCCTGTATCGATTCGGTTGGTGCCGTTTTTTTTGTTCAGAACCTCTTATTTTGTGGACGGATTCCCCGGGGAGGCTGCCCTGCCCGTTAACACTCTTTTCTCTCTTTTCTCTCCTTTCTCTCCTTCCTTCCCTTCCGGCTCCTTCCGGCTCCTTCCGGCTCCTTCCTCTTCCTCCCCTTCCCTTCCGGCTCCTTCCGGCTCCTCCCCTGTATCGGCTTGGCGGAGTCTTTTTCGTGTGCGGCAAGCTCCGGAACGGCGGAGGGCGGACCGCCTGATGGCCGTCCGCCCTCCGCGAGGGTCTTATTCCGCCGGGGATCAATCCTCGTCGGTGTCGGTGTATGCCTTGAGCAGTTTGTCCTGCACGTCCGCGGGCACC
>CALUKK010000114.1 GCA_944321205.1 uncultured Alistipes sp. | reverse complement strand
GCACCTATTACGTTTCACCGCAGGGGAGTGACGCGCGTTCGGCCGGGGAGGCCCGGAACGAGACGACCCCGTGGCGGACGATCCAGAAGGCTGCAGATGCGATAACGGGCGGTGATACCGTGGTCATCCTGAGCGGCACGTATCATGAACAGGTGGTCCTCGGACCGCGTTGCAGCGGGACGGAGGAGTCACCGACGCTGTTCGTGGCCCGGGAGAAGGGGCGTGTGGTGATCGATGACGGGCACGATGGCGTCTCCGAGCAGTTTGCCAGTGTTTTCAAGATCGATAATGCGCGGCACATCAAGATCGAAGGTCTCCAAGTAATCAATTCGCGGTGGTTCGGGTTCAGTGTGAATGATTGCGCGTATATCGAGATTACGGAGTGTTCGACGGACAATACGCGGGCATCGGGCATATATGTGGCCTATGCGGATCACATAACGATCACGAATAACCATATCAAGAAGGCCTGTCAGGAGAACGAGCGGGATTCGCACGGCTGGGGCAGTCAGGAGTGTATTACCGTTTCGAGAACGAATGACTTCAAAATAAGCGGCAATGAGGTCTGGGGATCGACCGTGGACGGGAATGCCGGAGGCGAGGGCATCGACGCCAAGGGAGGCTCCTGCAACGGCGAGATTTCGTACAACTATATCCATGACATTGTGCCTCTGGCGATTTATGTGGATGCGGGCAGCGGGGAGTCCAGCAACATCCGGGTTTTCTGTAACCGGGCGATCGACACGGGGGGCTTTGCGATCGCGGGGGAGCTGGGCGGCTATGCCCACCACGTCTATTTTTATAACAATGTGATTGTCAACAGCCGGCTTTCGGGATTTGTCTTTCAGAACATCATGAACGGGAAATACACGGATGTCTACCTTGTCAACAACACGTTCTACAACAACAATCGCACGGGCGGCTTCGGCGGAGACATCGGAAATTACAGCACGAATGCGGAGAACCGGAATCTGGTGATCCGCAACAACATATTCTACAACAAAACGGGGAACAGCCGGTTTTCCATCTGGCACAACGTGGCCGCGCCGCATGTCATAGATCACAACCTGTATTATGACTTTAAGGCGAGTTATTCGAGCGAAGGGAACCATTTCACGCTGGAAAATCTGACCGCTTCGGATCTTGTCGGTCAGGATCCGCTGTTTGTGGATGGGTCTTCGTATGATTTTGAGTTGCAGGCCTCATCTCCGGCGATCGGACGTGCGGAGCCGGTTCTGCGGCCGGGCAGTACGGAATTGTTGTTCGAAACGGATTTTTCGGGGAAGAGCCGGGGATCGGATCAATGGGATCTGGGGGCCTTCGAGTATTCCGGGGATCACTGATTCCGGTTCAGGATGTTGCATTCGGATTAATGACGGATATTATGAAACGATTGGTTTGTGTACTACTTTTTTTGTCTGCGCTCGTGGGAGTGTCGGGTCAGCCCGTCTCTTCCGGGGATGTGCCCTTTATCGGGGCCCAGGTCTTCATCGAACCCGGGCAGCGGGCCGAGCAGGTTGACGGATGGTTCCGGACGATGGCCGATCAGGGGATGACGGTATGTCGGATCCGGATGTTCGAGTCGTACATGCATACCGGGGAACGGTGGGATTTCGGGCTTTTCGACCGGGCGTTCGATGCGGCGGCGAAATATGGCGTGAAGGTTTACGGGACGTTTTTCCCGAGAACCGACAGAACGGATATCGGCGGGTGGAAGTTTCCCAACGACCGGCAACAGCTGGAGTCATTCGGTTGTTATGTGGATGCCGTGGTGTCGCATTTCAAGGATCATCCGGCTCTCAAGGGGTGGGTTCTGATCAATGAACCGGGGATCGGGGAGCTGCCGCAGACGCCGTACGTTGCGGCGGCCAGAGCGGCCTGGGAGGAGTGCAATCCGCAGCCCGATTTGTCTCCGAAGGGTTATCCCGTGCTGGTGACGCTGGATGATTGCGCTTTTCTGAAGGATCTGAATTCGGAATTTCTGGAGTGGATATCCCGGCGGATCCGCCGGCAGGATACGCAACACGACATTCATGTGAATACCCATGCGATCTTCAGCAACTGTGCCCAATATGATTTTCCGCGGTGGCGGAGTTTTCTGACGAGTCTGGGCGGATCGGCCCATGCCGCGTGGCATTTCGGTTATTTCGATCGGGAGGATTATGCCCTGGCCATGCTGGCGAATTCGGAGATGATCCGTTCGGGCAGCGGATCGCTTCCATGGCTGATGACGGAGCTTCAGGGCGGAAACAATACATACAGCGGCATGGCAGCGCTCTGTCCGACCCCGGCCGAGATTGCGCAATGGTTGTGGGTCGTGCTGGGCACGGAGGGCAAGGGTGCGATCTTTTGGATGCTCAATCCCCGCCATTCGGGACTTGAAGCGGGCGAGTGGGCGATGTTGGATTTTCAGGACCGGCCTACGGCCCGTCTGGAGGCTGCAGGCGGGGTTGCCCGCGCCATTGCCGCCCATGCCGATCTGCTTGCCGGTCTGAAGGAGGTTCCTTCGGGTGTCGATGTCTTGTATTTCCGGGAGTCGCTGTGGGCCGAGCAACACTTTGCCGTTGCGGAGGATCGTTATGCGGGGCGTCGCGAGGGGGCCGTCATGAAGTCGGCGCTCTCCTGTTTCCGGGCCTTGACGGAGTGCGGTCTGAACGTCGGACTGAAGGAGGCCTCGGAGTATGATTTTACGCGGGACGACTATTCGGGATGTTCGCTTGTCCTCTCCGGGCAATTCTGCATTCCGGCAAGTTTCCGACAATCGCTGGAGCACTTTGTCTCGTGCGGCGGGACCCTTTTCATCGAGGGTCTGAGCCTCTATTTCGACGAATACGTGCAGTTGGCCCTGGGGGCGGAGTCCGACTATGCGGACCTGCTGGGTGCGAGTCTTTCGGAGTATGTGCTCCGGCAGGATCTTTTCCGGGTGGAGACCGGCGGTCTTGCGCTGCCCTGCCACTTGTGGCAAGGCACGTTCGAGGCTTCCGACGAACCGATGCACGTCCATGCATATGGTCGTGGCAAGGTGGTTTGGTTGCCCTCGGCGGTGGCTCTGGGGGCCTGGCAAAGCGGGGATTATGGACCGTTGTCGAGCCTTCTTCTGGAGGAACTTGCCCGTGATCGGAGTGCCGTAAGTTTTGCGACGCATTGTCCGGGCGTGCTGATGCGGACGCTATCCCACGGCCAGGATCGGGTGCTGGTTTGCATGAACAAGTCGGGAGATCCCGTGCAGCTCCGCGTGAAGGGCCTCGATGCGATGAAACGATCCACGGAGATTTATCGTTTTGGCGAAGGTTCGTTCCGCGGAGGAGAGCTCACCCTGGGCCCCGAGTCGGTATTGGTAATTCATGTCGGAAGATGAAACGTCTGGCTCTTTTGATCGGATGCATGGCGGTTACGGCCGCCGTGGCACAGCCGGGAGAGTGGCGCTGTTCCTCCAGCGGCTTTCCGGTGTATGCATATACGGGACAACTGCCTGTGGAGGTTCTCGACGATCGGGGCGGGGATTCCAACCTGCCCGAGGATCCCTATTTTCTGTTGGGCAACTACCGCATGGGTCTTTTTGTCCATGTGAGCGGACTGTGTCAGATTCTGACGGCACAACGGGCCTGGGCACGGGTCAACGCCAGTGCGACGCGTCCCGATTACGGGAATTATGAGGCCTCGATCGAACTCTCCGGCTCGGGGGATGCCGAGCACCTGGATCTTGTCGGCGTGAGGTCTCTTGCGGCGGATCCGTCCCGAACGACGCGGGAGTTCGGTATCGGTTATGCGCGTTATTCGTATGCACTTCCCGGATCGATGCATTGTGAACGGGTGGTGTCGGTCCGTCCCTCCGAGTCGGTCAACGGCGGAGTCCCGGCCTATCTGGTTACGGTGACGCTCCGCAACGACGGACCCGTTGCGCGGACGGTCATTTACAGAGAGGGACTTCGGGTTCGATACGAACCCATGCAGATCCAGATGTTGGCTCCGGCGCTGCGTCCGGTCTCTTATCCGGTCGAGTTGAGGCGTGAGGCGGATGGCAGGTCGGTCATCGCCGACGTTTCGGTTTCGCGCCGTCTTTTTCTGGTCATGCCGACACCGGAGGAGCGTTCCCCCTATGAGGTGGATCCCTCGGATCTTTTTCTGACGATTCCGGGGCACGATCCTGCGGGGAGTATCGAGACCGATATTTCGGACAATCTGTTGCAGGCCCGTTATGCCGTGAAGCTGGCACCGGGGTCATCGAAGACCTTCCACCTGGTCTGGGGGCTTCTCGACGGCGAGCAGTACGCGACGGCCCGCTCGGTTTGTGACGCGTTGCTGGAGGGCGTCGAGCTTCGGAGCCGGCCGGACGGACTCTTTGCGGAGCATTGGCGGAGGGTTCTTCCCGACTTTTCCGACGAACGCAACGATACGCTCCGGCGGGAGATGCTCTGGAATGCGCATGTTGTCGAGGCCTCGGCCAAATACAGCGAATACTTTGGGGAGACCTTCATTCCGCAGGGTTCGGTCTACTCCTACCATTACGGGGACAACATCGCCAACCGGGATCATCTTCAGGCGATGCTTCCGGCATGCTATACCCATCCGCAACTGGCGAAATCGGCGCTTCGTTATGTTCTGAAACACACGGATGCGGACGGGGAGATCAAGCGCGGGAATCTGGGATACGGTTACACGCCGCCGATCATCTACAAGGAGAGCGATCAGCAGCTCTACATGATGCAGTCGGTTGCGGAATACCTGCGTATTACGGGGGATTACGCCTTTCTGGACGAGTCCGTGGAGCTATATCCTGCGGAGTACGGTCGCAAGGAGCGGGTTTTGAACCTGTTGGAGCGGCATTTCGTCTACCTGCGGGACGAGATCGGTCTGGGCCCCAACGGACTTGTCAAGTTGCACAATTCGGACTGGTCGGACAGTTTTCTGCAGGCCTACTCTCCGAACAAATACTCCTGGACGGCGGAATCGCATCTGAACAGTGCGATGGCTCTGGCCGTTCTGCCGGGTTTCATCGAACAGATACGGCGCTCCGGGCGTGAGGATGTCGGGGCGTTCATTGCGGCGATGCAGTCCTATGTGGATCGGCTTCACCGGGCCTATTTCGAGGACCTCGGTACCCGGAAGTTCAGCGCCCGGGCCTACCTGGACGCGCATCTGCGTTTCGGATTGGAGAACGTGTGTCTGGAACCCCAGGGCTATCTTTTGCAGATTGCGTCGCTGCCGGTCTCCCGCAAGCGGGAGATCTACGACTATGTCCGGCAGAGGATTTCGGATCCGGAGCCCGTTGGAGTCCGGACCCGCGAATATCCCTTGTGGGACGACAAGCCGCAAGGCGAGGATGGGGGCATCTGGTATTCGCTGGAGTATCCTCTTCTGCTGGGCGTGGCGACTTTTGACCGGGCGGAGGCCTGGCGTCTGCTGGGCAAGTTTTCGTTTTCCCGGTTCTCGGAGGTCTATCCGGACTATTGGGTCGGACACTGGACGGCCGCCGACGAGGTCAATTCGACGCTGTACCGTCCGGGGCTTTATGCCTTCTGGATTCCGATCGACAATTATCGGCATGGATTTCAAGGCTATTGTTCACATCCGCATACCTGGCCTCTGTACTGCTATTATCGTCTGAAAGAGCGTCCATGAGCCGGGATCTGACCACCGACTTAAATGAATTCGACATGAAAAAGAAGTTTGCAATCCTTCTGATGATCCTGATCATCCACGGTCTGGGCGCACAGGCGCGGGTCTGGACCCTTGAAAATGCGTATCTCCGGATTTCGTTTGATGACCGGACGGCTCTGCTCGAGGTCCGTGACAAACGATGCGACGTAGTCTGGAGTCAATCGGCCGCGGATTCGGCGATGGGTGTATCGGCGGTCACAGCCGATGACGACCGGTTGTGTGCGACGCTCGATGCGGGTTATCCGGTCCGTCTGGAGATGACCCTGGAGGGGTCGTCCGTCGCCGTCGACCTCTCCGCCGACGCCGATACGGAGATGAGCGAGTTGCTCTATCCGGCACCCTTTTCCACGAAGGACGCCGGGGCGTATCTGCTCCTGACCGACGGCGAGGGTCTCATGCTTCCGGTTTCGGACCGGACGTACGCTTTCGGAAGCGGAATCAGCTATTTTTGCGGCGGCGGCCTCAGCATGTCGTGGATGGGGATGCTTTCCGCCGATCGGGAGTCGGGTTACATGGCGATCGTCGATACGCCCTTCGACGCGCGACTCGAACCGTTCCGGCAACCCGGGGACAGTCTTGTGAGTTTCCGTCCGGTCTGGATGTCCACGCTGGGACATTTCGGATATGCGCGGCGTCTGGTCTGGCACTTTTTCGACAAGGGCGGTTATGTGGCCCAGAGCAAGCGGTACCGGGACTACATCTGGGCCAAACGGGAGATTCAACCGCTGCGGGAGCGCCGGAAGCGCTTCCCGGCTCTGGACAAGATGCTCGGGGCCCCTCACGTCTATGTCTGGGATACGGGGCGAGACGTCTCCGTAGCCCGACGGATGAAAGAGCGGGGTATCGATCGGGCCCTGTTTCTGTGGGATGCGAACCATCTTCCCTATCCGGTCGTGGGTTATGACGACAGTCTGAAGCGACTGGGATACGCCACGGGAGGGTATGAACTCTTCACCGACCTGCATAAACGGGATACGGAGGTCAATGATCTCTATCCGTTCGACGGGCCACTGCGACACAAACATTGCGTCTATCCGGGTCGTTACGAGGCTCTTGCCGCACGGAAGGCAGACGGGTCGACCTATTCGAACCAGTTCGGGACCTATGCCTGTCCGGCGGCCATGCAGCCGGAGATCCGATCCAAGATGGACCGGAAGATGGCGGAATATCATCATGAGGCTCTTTTCCTGGATGTTTATCAGGCCAACGGGCTGTACGAATGCTACAATCGCCGGCATCCGGTCTCCAGAGAGGGATATGCCCGGGCCATTCTGGCGAATTACCGGCTGCTGGAGGAGGATTATGGCCTCTATCTGGGCGGCGAGTGGGGTGCGGACTTTGCGGTTCCGCATTCGGTCTTCGTGCATGGGATGATGACGCTTCAATGGCCGTGGTGGGGTTCTGAGATCGACGAGAAGGGCACCATCTATTACTACGGAGACTGGAAAAACAACTCCCGGCCCTCCATCCAGGTAGGGACGCGGACGGCGGGTCCGACCTATTACAGATACTGTATCAACGAGGCGTTGCGCGTTCCGCTCTACGAGTTGGTCTATCATGATGCGGTCGTGACCTCCTGGCGGTGGGAGGATGCCAACCACCACTATCCGGAACTTTGGTGGAAAAAGGATCTCTACAACATGCTCTATGGCTCGGCGCCGTTGTGGAGTATGGATCTTCCGCGTTGGGAGTCGTTCGAGAATACGTTTATCCGGAGTTATCGTCAGGTGTGCCCGTGGTTGAGGCAGATCGCATACGATGAGATGACCGACCACCGGTTCGTGACGCCGGACGGCCGCATCCAGCGATCGGATTTTTCATCCGGGCGTTCGATCGTGGTGAACTTCTCGGATCGGGACTACGACTACCTGGGGCGGACGATAGCGGCCCGCTCCTACGTGATATTGTGAAATCTGTCATACAGTCTGTGTATATATGAAGAGAAAACGGAATAATCTGATGGAGATTCGATTTTTGACATTTGGCGCCGCCTGTCTGATGTCGTGCGGGGGTCCGGCCGGTGAGACCTACGATGGCCGGCCGATGGAGGAGTTGTTGTCGAGCCTGACTCTGGAACAGAAGGTGAATATCGTAATGGGGACACGCCGCGGGGAGGCCAATCCTCCCGAGGAGGCTCCGGGCATGCCCGCGCGACACTCCCACGCGGCCATCGAAGAGATCTCCCAGGGGCGGATCAAGGGTGCCGCGGCAGACGGTTACAGCATCGACTCGCTGCATATCCCCTCGGTCATCTATGCGGACGGTCCGGCGGGTCTTCGCATCTCGCCCCGGCGGGACGGTACGACCCGGACCTTTTATTGTACGGCCTTTCCCACCGGGACGTCGCTGGCGGCCAGTTGGGATGTGCACTCCGTGGAGCGGATGGCTGCGGCCATCGGTGAGGAGGTGTTGGAATATGGTGTTGACATTCTGCTGGCTCCGGCGCTGAATATCCATCGCAATCCGCTATGCGGGCGGAATTTCGAATACTATTCGGAGGATCCTCTTCTTGCCGGGGAGATGGCTGCGGCCTATACGAAAGGGGTTCAGTCGCGGGGTGTTGGGGTTTCCCTGAAGCACTTTGCGGTCAATAACCAGGAGACGCTACGCAACGGTATCGACGTTCAGTTGAGCGAACGGGCCCTGCGGGAGATCTATCTTCGGGGTTTCGAACGGGTGGTTCGCAAGGCCTCACCCTGGACGATCATGTCGTCGTACAACAAGATCAACGGCGTTCTGGCCTCGGAGAATACGCGGCTGCTGAGCGACATACTGCGGGGTGAATGGGGCTTTGAGGGGGTTGTGATGACGGACTGGTGGGCCGAGGAGAACGGAGCCCGCCAACAGGCTGCGGGCAACGATCTGCTGATGCCGGGCACACAGCGGCAGTACGACGAGATCCTCGAAGGGTTGCGGAACGGAAGTCTCCCCGAGGAACTTCTCGATCGGAATGTCTCCCGCATACTGAAGATGATCGAAAAGACCCCGTCGTTCCGGGGTTATGCCTGTACGAATGCTCCGGATCTACGGAGCCATGGGGCGCTGAGCCGGCGTCAGGCGGCCGACGGCATGGTTCTTCTTGAGAATCGTGATGCGACGCTGCCTTTGGCTCCGGGACTTCGGATTGCCCTGTTCGGCAATGCCGGCTATGACACCTTTGTGGGCGGGACGGGCAGTGGAAACGTCAATCGTCAGTATACGGTCCATATCGACGAGGGTTTGGGCAATGCGGGCTTCACGGTTGATCGGCAGCTGGCGGAACGTTATACCTCCTATATCGCGCGGCAGAAATCCCGGAATGAGGCCGCGACCTTTTGGGCGATTCCCGAGATCGGAGAGATGCCGTTGACGGAGGAAGAGGTGTCGCGGGCCCTTTCGGGCAACGACCTTGCCATTGTCGTGTTGAGCCGGATGGCGGGAGAAGGCGGGGATCGGCAACTCCGGGCCGGGGACTATTACCTCACGGCGACCGAACGGTCGAATCTGTCGCTGATCCTGCATGCGGCGCATTCTGCGGGGAAGCGGGCCGTACTTCTGCTCAACATGGGCGGCATTGTGGAGTTTGACTGGTCCGAGCCCGACTTTTTCGATGCCGTCTTGCACGTATGGCTTCCGGGTCAGGAGGCCGGCAACGCCGTTTCGGATGTTTTGTCGGGAGCGTGCACCCCGTCGGGCAAATTGCCATTTACGTGGGCGGTCCGGTATGAGGACTATCCGTCGGCCTCGAATTTTCCGCTTTCGGCCGGTACGGACCGGGCTGTTCGCTACGAAGAGGATATCTATGTGGGCTACCGGCATTTCGATACGCGGGGTGTGAGAGTGTTGTATCCATTCGGATATGGTCTGAGCTATACGGAGTTTGCATACTCGGACCTGGGGGTGGAGCGTACCGACGAGGGCCTTGACGTGCATCTTGCGGTCCGCAATGCGGGGAGATATCCGGGCCGGGAGGTTGTCCAGATCTATGTTTCGACCCCCTCCACCGTGGAGGACCGTCCGAAAAAGGAGCTCAAGGCCTTTGCCAAGACGGATCCGCTGGCTCCGGGAGAGAGTTGCGTCGTGCGGCTGTCGATTCCGGATTCGGATCTTGCCATCTATGATGAGGATGCGGGCCGGTGGCGGGTCTGCGCGGGTCGCTATCTGGTCCATGCCGCGGCATCGGTATCGGATGTGCGGGCCACGGTGCAGGTCGATATTGCCCAGTAAAATGCCGGTAACAAGCAAGATCGGATCTTCACGCCCCGATATTTACGGAGACGATTCGTCTGGGTAACTATTCCGGATGCACTCCGGGGACTTTTGTCATGAATCCGGCAATACGGCCTTGTCCATGACACGGATCGGGATTTGTCTGCGGGGAGGGACTCTCCTGTAAAGTCGAACGACAAGATTCCTGGTTAGCCCATTTTTTCCATGCTGCCGTCCTTGATGTGGCTGTTGGAGACCCCGGGTTTTGTCCTGTTGAACCGATAGGCGATGTTGAAGGTGAAATATCGTCCGAAGGAGCGGGTCCAGGAGTTCTGGATGTAGTCGGAATACATGGCTGTTTTGTATCCGGAGTTGCGGTTCAGGATATCATAGGCCGTAAAGCTGATGTCGCCCCGCCGTTTGAGTATCTTGCAGCCGATCGCGACGTTCAGGATCTGATTGTTCAGATCGTAACTGTTGCCCTCAAAACGTTTGTAGTAGGAGAGGCTGTAGGTCACGTTCAGGTAGAAACGTTTGAAAATGTTAAGTTCCGTGTTTGCCGACACCCCCTGTTGGAAATATTTGTCGTCCTGACCGATGTTGTTCTCCGAGTAGATGTACGAGGTTCGGGTTCCCACCGAGAAGCGGAACGAGCGCGAGACATTCGCACGGAGGTCCAGTTTCAGTTCCGGAGCATAGCTCTTGGCCCGGTTGAGTAGGTCTCCCACGAACGAGGGAGTATCGTCGTAGTTGAAAATGGTATTTACGGTGAGTTGGGATTTGAGGAAGTTGAGCGGACGGATCCATTTGATGTCCGCACTGGCGATCCACCGACCGTTTATATTTTCATACGTGGTCAGGGTGCTTTGTGTCGGGGCGGTGTAGTTCCATTCGGGGAGGTCGGTAGCCTCGGCGAAGAAGGTGCGTTTGTAGGCGATCATGTTGTCGGTCTTCCTGACGTTGAGAGCAACCATAAGGTTATTGTTCGCCTTGCCGAACAGGATGAAATATTGACCGATCAGTTGATGGGTATAACTCTGTTTGAGGCGTTGGTTCCCGGCCACAAGCATATAGGGATTCGTATCGTCGAGCCGGGGCCGGAGTTGTTCGATGGAAGGGAGTTGCACGCTCGTGTAATATTGGATGGACCATTGTTTGGCCATTCGCATGGAGGTGAATACAATGCTCGGTAAAAAGGCATTGAACCGTTTGTCGTAGGGGACGATGTCCGGGAAACGTTCATCCCGATTGATCCCTGTTGAAACAAAGGTGGATCTGATCATTAGGTTGCCTTTCAGTTTGGGGATATAATAGCCCCAACCGATGAAAGCCTTGTGCGTGTTGAAGTTGTTGGTGAAGTTGCAGGTATTCGTGGAGTCGATCACGGCACGTCCGGCCTCCGCCAGATCCAGCGCGATTGTCTTTTTCCGGCTCTTCTCCCAGACGAAGGAATATCCCAGTTCCAGTTTGTTTGTCAAGTCGTCGGAGAGCATGATCGATTTTGAAATCTGTGCGGAGACTTTTCGGCTCAGGCCATCCGAGGAGGATTGGAGGATTCTTTGCGTAGCCGTCGAGGTCAACGAGTCCAACCGGAATCCGGAGCCATCATTGTTTGAAAGATCGAACTCCCCTTGGATATAAAAATTCATGGGGAATAACACGAGTCTTTCATGGAGATCATATTTGGATTGTTTGTTCCGATTGCGGGTTTGCCCGCCGACGGGGGATCCGCCATCCATTTCGCTGGCATAGGATCGGTAGTTGTCGGAGGCGTTGTCCTCGAAGCGCATGTCATGCGTGAAACGCGGTCCCGAGGGGTGTGAAAAGGAGATATTTGCCGCATGATAGCGTGCCGAGGTTATGTTCCGCGAGGTATCGGCATACGATCGTGAGGAGTAGTCCGCAGCGGGGAAATAAATCTGTTCAGAGGCATTTTCGGATCGCGTATAATCATTGCCATAGGTATAGGAGGCCTGTAAGGTAGTCCGGCTGTATTCCGAGACTTTGCTGTCCCAGGATCTTTCTATTCCGGCATTGACATACGTAGTCCGGTCGTAGCTGTTTTTCGGGCTTTTGACGGCGATGATATCCGAGATGCGGTTCGACTTTCGATTGATGTTGTTGAAGAAAGCATTGGCCGACAGCAAGAGGCTTTCCGAGAAGAAGTTGGCGGTAGTCCCGATACCGTAGCGGTTGTTGTTGTCGCGTCCGCCCTGATTCATATCCGCGCCATAGCTGGCCAGGAAGTGTCCCGTAGCGGCCTGAATCAACTTGCTTTTGGTCTCGATGTCGAGTACACGACGTTTCTCGTCGCCCAAGAATCGTTTATGTCGGGGATTATCATCCTCGTATTCGTCGTAGACGCGGATTTTCAGCACGTCGTCAGCCAGCAGGTTTTGCAGGGCCGCCATCGGATTACGGCCGAAGATCAGTTTTCCGTCCACATAGGTTCGGGAGATCTCCTTGCCCATGACGCTGACACTTTCTTCCGAGGCGCTTACACCCGGAAGTTGTTCCAGGATCTTTATTGTTTCGTCGTTTTCGAAGGTCTGGACTGCGGCGGCATTATAGACGAGCGTGTCACCCTTGACCGTAAGCACGGGGATCTGCCCCTTCACCGTTACCGTTTCGATCTCCTGGGGCGCCTCCAGCATTTGTATCTCCAGCTCGGTTGTTTCACCCGGTTTGACCACGATATCCTTTACGACCTCCTGGTAGGCGAGGTGGGAAAAGCGCAGCGTAATTCGGCCAGGGGTTATTTTCTTGAATTGGAAGAGTCCGTTAGCCGTAGTTGTGAATAATGTATCGACCGGGGTGACGGCTTCGACAACGACCCCGTTGATGTTTACTTTGAAGAGAAACTCGGAATCATGTAATGCACTCCAGACCATTCCGACCACAGAGGATGATTTTTGCTGGGCAGTCAGACAAACGGGCAACCATACAATCGCTGCAGCAAGCAAAATGCTTTTTAGGTTCGTACACGGAAATTGTCGCTTCAAGGTCTTCATCGGGTTGTCGTTAAGTCGGACCGGGCTTAGGGAACTTGATCATCCGGGTCGGTATGCTGAGGTCGTCAGCAAATATAGCCCATTTTTAATTGAGCTGCAATAAAAAAGATGAGCGGAGTTTGGACGGGAGATGATTTTGCCCATAGAATATGGATGAGCAAACCTTGTTGCAAAGGTTGAATCGAAGGCTTGAGAGAAAAATCAGGCCAACCCGTTCAACGGGTTGGCCTGAAAACCGGAATTGCCATGGAAGCACATTCGAATGAGCCGAAAACCCTCTCCGCCTTTTGCAGGAAAGGCAATTCGCCGCTCATTGTTCCGGATCAATAGGTATTGGTCATCTCTTCGGGGACGCAGATGTAGAAGTCCGCACGGCCCATCTGCTCTTTGTCAAGGCGATTGATCTCCGACTGCCGTACCGAGGCGATCGTGACCACCCGCGTACCTGGGCGATACCGTTCCAGATAGGGGATGATGCCGCCGTGGAAGTCGGAGTGGAAATTGCCGTTGAAGTGGAGGAACCGGTCACCCTCCTTCAGGTTGCGGGCGATGAACCAACCCATCGTTGCATCCTTTACGGCCTGTGCTTCGGCCAGTCGCCGCGTATCGCCGCCGTGTCCGAGCATGGCCATCATGCCGAACGTTGCCTGACTCTGCTCTTCGTCATACTCGAAGGGAATGGGCAGAGGTGCGATGTACCGTTTGGCCTCTTCGGACAACGAATCGAGGATTCCGAGACCGTGGTTGTTGACGCTGTTTGCGTAACGACGGGGGACGTTTGTGGCTACGAACGGAATGTGGTTCTCCTTGGCGAAGAAGACGATCGGGTGGTAATCCGTTTCGTAGTTGTCCCAGAGCCGGCCCTCGGCGCCGAAACGTTCGGGTGAAATGAGTCGCTGCATGTATTCGTCGAGAATCAGCTGCGTATCGCTTTCGAGCATCTCGGCCCCCATGACCAGATGCTTGCCGTGGTGTTCGTAGAGCGCCTGGGCGATCATCAGTTCGAGCCAGTGGGTGATCGGACAGTTGTGAATTTCACCGACGAAGACCACCTCGCTCTCGGTGATCCGGTCGATCAGTTCGCCGAAGGTGATTTCGTGGCCCGTGTTGTCGTAGAGGACATAGGCCGGCAGTTCGCCTTTGGCTTTCCGGGTATCACCCGTCTTTTCCTTTCGGGGGGAGTCCGTGCCGGCTCCGGAGCGCAGCGTATGACCGGAGGCCGTACAAAGCGGTGCCAGCAGCAACAGGCTGCACAACAGCCTAACGATTATTGGACGTGTCATCTTTCAAACTTTCTTTACTCATATACAACAGAACATACTTCCGCGGATCGATCCATTCGGCAAAGGCTCTCTGCAGCTCTTCGGGGCTGATCGAATCGAGTACCAGATCGTACTTGTCGAAATCTTCAAGTTGCTCTCCGTTCTTGAGCAGGTTGACCAGAATGTTGCGCCAGTCCGAAGCGGCATCGTCGGTCAGCGTTTCGCGTTTGGCGATCCGGAACGAGCGTTTGAGGTTCTCGAGCTCCTGTGCGCTGATCGGGCGTTTCTGCAGATCGGTGATGATCGTCTGCAACAGCGAACCGATGGCCTCCATGTTTCGGTTGTCGGCCGAAGCGTTGATGTCGAAGCAGAACGTGCCGGCGGGAATTCCCTCGTAGAAGAGCGAAATGAAGGGCGAATAGACCAGTGACTCCTGCTCCCGGAGAATCGAGATCAGCCGGTTGCGTAGAATATCGCGCATCAGTTTGAGCTTCAGTGTACTGCGCAGTGACGGCTCGTAATACCCCAGGTAGAGGCAATCGAAGAGTGTCTGGGTTTCGTTCTCGTTGTCGAACCGCTCGATGATCCGGTGGTCGGGAATGGTTCCGGTCTTGTAGCCGAATTCGGGGCCGTGGCCCGAAGCCGGGATCGACCCGAACGCAGCGGCGAAACGGCAGAGCAGCGTGTCGGGATCGAAGTCGCCGGTGACCACGGCGCAACTTCCCTGGGTCGGGGTGTAGAGCCGGTGGTAGAAGTCGGCGATCGAATCCAGATCAAGCCTTTGTGCAATCTCCCGCTGCGAGAGTGTCGTTGCGGGACGCGGCACGGTGGCGCCGGTTAACTCGTTCATCCGGGCCGCGAGCTGACGGTCGGAGGCGCGTTGCAGCATGCGGCTCAGGATCGACTCATCCTCCTCCTCTTCGCCCATTTCACGGCGCAGCTCCTCGAATTCGTCGTATTTGAGCTCCGGATCGAAGATCTTCTCGCGTACCAGATTGAAGAAGGGCTCAACCCCATCCTCGGGCACCATGCCCATGAATCCGTGCCAATGGTTCTCCATGGTGATGGCCAGGGCGATATCGTTGCGGTAGAGGTATTCGGAGAGTTGTTCTCCGTCGACCTTTGCGATGCCGCCCATCTCCATGTATCCGGCCGTACCTTCGAGCAGGGGATAGTTTTCATCCGGGATCGCGGAGGTGCCGTAGGGGGCAAAGAGCGTGAATAACACCTGTCCGCCGCCGGGGGTAGGACGCATGACGAGGCGCATGCCGTTTGCAAGCCGGGCCTCGCGGACCTTGATTGTCGGGTATTCGCGTGTGGAGACGATCGTTGCGGGGTCGCATTCCCTGTGGCAGGCCAGACAGCTCGGAGTGTCGACCTTGCGGGCCACCACCTCTTCGCGCGGCTCATAAAGGAATGGCTCGCAGGGCGTCACGGCTCCCCGGTGCCAGGCACTGTCGACCTCCGTAGCTCGCAGGGCCGGTCCCAGATCGGAGTGGCTGCGGCAGGCGACACGCGCCACCGAGTCGTAACGCACGAGCCGGTCGTGCAACAGCTTCTGCAGCAGAGTTCCGGGCGTTGCCGCCACGGAGTCCAGCAGCTGTCGGTAGAGCACCGTGTCGCGGATCGGACGGTCGCCCGAGATCACATAGTCGGCAAAGTCGTCGCACCATGCCGCGGAACTCTGCGGAGCATCGACCTCGTAGCGGGCCAGCCGGTTGCAGCGGCGCGTGCGGATGTCGGCGAGTTCCTCCTCGTTCCAGCCCTTTTCGGCCAGGTCGTGCAGTGCCGAGGAGAGTGCGGCCAGATTGTCGAGCAGCTCTTTGCGGCTGCGGCCTTCGGTGGTCACCGTGAAGTGGTTTGTCTCGCTCAGATACCACTCGTCGGAGACCGACGTGCGGATACCTCGTCCGCGCATGCGCTGGGCAACGGCCTCGACGAGCAACTCTCCGCGAGCCTTGGCCACGGCGTCGTCCAGCGTGCGGACGGTGATCCCCGGGTGGGGGATCATCACCTCGAGCTGCGACTTGCCGTAGAGCGAGTCGCGCACCTCTGCCACCCGGGTCCCGGGGTCGTAGGTCAGCGGGTAGCGACGGTATCCGCGCACTTTTCGCGGCGGCAGCGAGGCAAAGGCCTCGCGGATGCGGCGCTCCATCTGTGCGGGGTCGAGGTCGCCGACAGCCACGATCGTTGCCAGCGACGGCGCATACCATCTGCGGTAGTAGGAGGCGAGCGTTGCCGGCGTAATCCGCCGGATGTCATCCGATGTTCCGAGGGGCATGCGGCGGGCATAGATACCCTCGCCGATCTTCAGGGCATAGAAGTCGTCCCCGACATCATATCCGCGCAGCTCTTCGAGGATGATTCCGCGTTCGGTCTTGACCCGTTTGGGGTTGATCTCCAGCCCGTCCATCCAGTCGCGCAGGATGAGCAGGGCGCTGTCGATGACTCCGGGGCGATCAAGATCGGTCGGTACGGCAAAGAGATAGATCGTGCGGTCCTGCCCGGTGAAGGCGTTGATGTCCACCCCATATTTCATGCCCAGCGTCTCGAGATAGCCCTGCAGGGACTTGTCGGGGAAGTGGCGCGAACCGCCGAAGGCGACGTGTTCCAGAAAATGCGCACAACCCTTCTCCCGATCAAGCTCCTGGACCGAGCCGATCCGCCAGACGAGGCGGAATTCGATGCGAGATTCCGGCACGGGATTCTGCCGCAGGATGTAGTGCAAGCCGTTTGGCAGTACACCCTCGCAGGTTCCGGGGGCCAGTTTCAGCGTGTCCGACTGAGCCTGTAACATAAGCGGAAACAGGGCCGCCAGCAAGCTGACAGCCGAGTTCCGGATAATTTTCTGAATACGTCCGCCCATAAAGGTTCGGGGTTAACGGTGTTCTTATTTCTTGTAGGTGACGTTCACGACCGTGTAGTCGTAGGCGTAGTAGTGGTCCATGACGAACTGGAAGGTCATCTTACCCTCCTTGAAGTCGATATGGCCCTTGCTCTCGAGCCAGTTGCCGTTTCCGTAGCCGTCCTCGTCGACGCTGTACGAGAAGAGATAGTTGCTGGGTTCGGCTGTGCCTCCCTGGATATAGGCCTCCATCATTTCTGCATTTCCTGCATCGAGCAGTTTCTTCTGGCGGGTCCAGGCCGAGAACGTATACTCAAACGGGACGACGGGTGAATAAACGGTCTCATAATCGGTCCCTTCGTAGGCTTTCGCTTCGCCGAGGATGTCGAGATCGGCACCCGAAGCGGAGACATTCAGGCACTTGATGCCGTCGAGCGTGACGTTGAAGGTTTCGTTGCTGGTCGGAGTCCAGTCGATGGTCTTCATCAGATATTGATTGCTCGGCGAGGCATTTTCCTCATCCGTGCTGTTCCACCATTCGTCGTCGTCGATGGTGTTCTGCCGGAAGACCCAGTAGAGATATTCGGTCAGACCCATCGGGTTGTCGGTCATCTTCAGTACGGGCATGTCGGCCGTCGACTCCTCGCTGAGCGTAATGACTGTCTGTCCGGTGATTTTGCGGGTATCGGGGGTTGCGAAGTCGTTAGTCATACCGCCACCCGGGATGTTGAGGGTCGTGGTGCACTTCATCACGCCGAGGAAAGCCGTGAGATCGACGCCGTATTTCTCCTGGTAGCCTGCGAGCAGCGCCTTCTGCTTTTCGGTCAGTTCGGGCACGGCGGGGTCGGGGTTGACGCGGATACGCAATGCCTCTGCAAGTTCCATGCCTTCGGGTACCTGTGCGGCATCGATGCCAAGGGTGATATAGGTGCTCTCGATCAGCAGGTTCTTCGCGTTCGATACGACCTGAAGGGTGGCACTCTTCTCACCGGCGGCGATCGTCACGGGGTTGCCCTCCAGATGGAGCAGCTCCTGCGTGTCGTCCTCCAGACGGAAGTTCAGCGTCGTGGCCGTCTCGACCGATGACGTAAGAGTTACCTCGACTTCGAGCGGCGTGGTGACCGACTCCGTGATGACGGCGTTGTTTTCGGCCGCCGTCAGATAGATCTTATTCGTACCGGAGTAACCGGTGGCTTTCTCTTCGTTGCAGGAGGTCATGGCGACGGCTGCCGTCAGCAATACCCCCCCCCAGAAAAATAAGTGTTTCATTTTACGTTGTTTTTAAAGGTGAATATTCAACTATTTTGTCCGGTATGGTTGCCCTTCCGGATCAGTTTTCGATCTTGGGCCACCCCTCGTTCTGGGTGACGTTCTCGTTGTAGAAGTACTCCTCCTGCGGGATGGGCAGTGTCCAGCGGTAATCCGAGGCATCGATGCGTCGGCCGCCGTTCTCCTGGGTCCAGTCGGCGAGCACCCCCTTGCGGTAGTGCTTCAGGTCGAACCACCGCTCGCCCTCGCCGACGAACTCCTTCTGCTTCTCGGCAAGGATGGCCTGCAGCAGGTCGTCGCCCGTGAGCGACTCGTCCAGCGGCTGGGCCTTGCGCCGTGTGAGGTATTCGTTCATTACCGTGCGGGCCTCCGCGTCGCCGTCACCCGAGAGGCAGCAGGCCTCGGCCAGCACGAAACAGGCCGTCACGGTGCGCAGCTTGTGGATGCACGAGATCTCGGTAGCATCCCAGTTCATGCGGTTGTACTTGCCCAGACAGCGCATCGTTATGGTCTGGCCGACGGTCTCACCCGGGAACTCCTTCGGATAGATGCTTTCGATGCCGCGCAGATCGTCCGCATCGTAGCTCTCCGCCAGTTTCTGGGCCACCTCCAGGAAGTCGCCCTTCTCGGTGTCGTATCGCAGGTCGAGGTAGAACGACGTGGTCGTGTGGCGCGAGAAGAGGCTCTCGGGACCGGCGTCGCCACTCCACAGCCGGAGGTAGTTCGCCTCCGAGAAGAGGTCGTAACCGCCGGCCGTCTCCAGCACGAGCCGGGCCCACTCGGCCGCCTTGTCGTATTGTCCGGCGTAGAGCTCCACTTCGGCCAGCAGACAGCGTACGCCCTGTTGCGAGAGCCAGTAGACCGTCTCGGGGCTGTTTTCCGTGGCGACGGCCTCGGTCAGCAGCGTGCGGATATGCGACACGCAGTCGTCGACGCTCGAACGCGGAAGGAATCCCAGTTCGAACTGCTCCTTGAGGATCACGCCGTCACGGTTGCCACCCTCGGAGATATCCGGGGCGAAGAGGCGCAGCAGATCGAAATAGCAGTAGGCTTTCAGAGCCTTGGCCTCGGCATTGACGGCCGCCAGATCGGCCTGCTCGCTTTCGTTCTGCGGCGTGATTGCCGTCGTGCGTTCGAGGACGGCATTGGCGATGGCGATCGACTCGTAGTATCCCTGCCAGAGCGAGAGGGCCAGATTCGTCATGGGCTGCGTCTGCCACTTGTAGAGGTTGCCCAGGTCGCTGTTGCGCGAGATGAGCGAAGTCGTCTCGAAGTCGTCGCTCAGCACCGAGAGTTCGAACTCGGGGTTGGGCAGCCGGTCATAGGCCGATGCCAGCAGTTCGCGGGCCGTTGTCACGGAGGTGATGGCCGAGGGGTCGGAGAGCTGGTTTTCGTAAGGGATGTCCAGCGTGCAGGCCGTGCCGCCCAGCACCGCAAGCAATCCCGTGAATGCATATCGGAAGATTTTTCGCATGGTCGTCATCGTCAGAAGGTAAGACTGAGGTTAAAGGTCAGTACGGGCTGCATCGTGCCGGCAAGCGAACCGGTTTCGGGGTCCGACTCCTTGTAGGGGGTGATCATGAAGAGGTTCGAGGCCTGGAAGGCTACGCTGGCATACTTGATCACACCGCCGCAGTTGCGCTCGAGCCACGCCGACGAGATCCGGTATCGCAGCGAGAGCATCGACATCTTGAAGTAGTCGCTCTTGCCCACGGTCATCGTGTTGGGGTAGTTCAACGAGGCGATGGCCGACGAACTGAAGAAGGGCGAATGGTAGATCTTGCCTTCGTCGCCGCGTTTGAACCACATGTTCTCGACCTGGCCGCGGATGGCGTTCTTGTTGGCATCGTCCGTGTCGCGGACGTAGGTGTAGTTGTAGGGTCTCACGCCGCCGAAGACGTAGTAGAAGTCCATGTCCAGATCGACGCTGCGGTATGAGAGGCTCACGTTGACCGAGCCGCTGTAGGGTGGGGTGCTGTGACCCAGCGCCACGATGTTCTCCTTTGCGGGGGTCTCGGTGGCGGGGATCTCACGGCCGTCGGCGCCGCGGAAGACCGGCAGACCCGAAATGGGGTCGATGCCCAGCGACTCCAGACCGTAGAGCATGTCGTAGGCCTTGCCGACCTCGTAGTCGGGGACGATCGATTCGGCACTGGCGTAGATGCGGTCGGCATAGTAGAGGTCGACGACCTTGTTGCGGTTGTAGGCCAGCGAACCGCGCAGCCAGAGCCGCCACGGATCCCGGTCGACGGCCTTCACCGAGGCGGTGAGCTCATAACCCTCGTTGCGCAGCACACCGATGTTGCGCAGCATGGTCGAGAAGCCGTTCGAGAGGGGAATGGGCACCGACAGCAGGGCGTCGCTCGTCTCGCGGCGGTAGAGGTTCACGCCCAGCGTCACGCGCTTGAACAGCTCGAGCGAAAATCCGGCATCGATCGATGTGGTCTGCTCGGGGCGCAGATCGGTGTTGTAGAAGGCCAGCAGCTCCAGCAGGCGGGCATCGCCGTAGAAGTCCGTCGAGTAGGAGAAGGTGCCGATGGCCGACGACGAGGAGACCCCGGCCAGATTGGCCATCTTGCCGTACGAGGCCTTCAGGTTGAGCGACGTGATGACACGGCTGTCGCGCAGGAATCCGTAGCGGGTCGGGGTCCATCCCACACCGACGGCCCAGGCGGCATTCCAGCGTTTGTCGGCCGGCAGGATCGACGAGGCGTCGGCCTTGTAGGTGGCGAACAGGTCGTAGGTCCCGTCGAAGGTGTAGCCCATCACCAGACCGAATCCCAACTGGGCGCTCTTCTCCTTGAGCGAACCAACCGAAGGCTTGCGGTTGCCGGTGATCGACTGGTTGATGGCTGCCGGCGACATCTGCGTACCGACGCCGTATCCCGTGATCGAGACATTGTCCTGATCGGTCAGGTAATAGTCCATGTTTCCGCCGACGGTCAGGTCGTGCCGCTCGGCGAAGACGCGGTTGTAGGTCAGACGGATGTTTGACGAGACGTTTGTGGTGACGTTCTTGTGTTTGGTCAGACGTCCGCGTTCGTTGATGGCGGCACCCGACTTGCGTTCCTCGATCGAGGTCGAGGGGGTGAGCGAGAGACCCTCGTCGAGCACGAAGTCGACTCCCGCCACGCCGTCGATGTCCAGTCCCTCGACGGGATGGAGGTTGAGCGATCCGCTTACGCCGGCATGCTTGTCAGTCGACTTGCTCTGATACTGGCTCAGCAGGTCGTTGTAGGTGTACTCCGAGGATTCATTCGAGAAGGAGACCAGCGTGCCGGTTTTCGTCTCGTAGGGGTTCAGCTGATAGACCAGATCCGTCGGCGAGAAGGAGCTGCCGTTGGGGGTGTTGGTCACCGAGTAGCCGGCATCGCTGGCCAGCGAAAGGTAACCCCAGCGCCCGAGCCGCTGATCGAGGCTCATGCGTGTGGAGATGCGCTGTACGTCGTTGCCCGGGACACGTCCGCCCTGCTGCGAGTAGTTGGCCGAGATGAAGTAGGAGGTCACCTCGTCGCCACCGCGGATGCTGAGGTTGTGCCGCTGGTAGATGTTCGGGCGGATCAGTTCGCGGAACCAGTCTGTGTTGATTCCCCGCAGCGAATCGAGGATCCGCGATCCCTGGGCGATCATGTCGTTCAGACCGGGATCGTTCGGATAGTATTTTCGGTAGTAGTCGGCGCTGTAACGGTATCCGGGTGTGGAGGAGTTTTGCAGCAGGCGTTCGAGTTCGAGTTTTTCGTCGCTCTGCATCATCTCCACGCCGCGGCGGCCTCGCATCGTGACGCCGATGCTGAAGTCGTAGTTGACCCTGAGCACACCGTCGGGGTTCCCGCGTTGGGAGGTGATTTCGATGACGCCGTTGGCGGCCTTCACACCGTAGAGGGCGCAGGCCACGGCATCCTTCAGAACCTTGATCTCTTCGATGTCGGCGGGGTTGAGCGTCAGGAAGGCATCCGACGAGATCACCTGTCCGTCCATGACGTAGAGGGGTTCGTTTGCCGTGTCACCGGCTCGGAACGAGGAGTTGCCGCGCAGGCGGATCTGGGGTTTCGACCCCAGGTCGCCGGTGTTGGTGACGATCAGACCCGGGACGGCGCCCTGCAGAGCCAGCGACATGTCGATCATCGGCTTGTCGTTCAGACGCCCCATGTCGACGCGCTGCACGACTCCCGATTTGGCGCGGATGTCGAGTTCGTTGATGTTGCGGCGGGCGACTACGACCACTTCGTTCACGTTGGTGGTCTCCTGCTCCATGGCGGCATCCTGGGTTTTCTGACCGGTGTATTTGACCGCAACCTCCTTCATGCCGATGAAGGTGAAGAGCACGATGTCACCCATGGCCCATTCGCCGTTCAGGATATAGTGGCCTTCGGTGTCGGTGACGGTACCCTGCATGGTTCCCTTGATTCGCACGGTGGCACCCGGAAGGGGCTGGCCGTGGTTGTCGGTGACGTTCCCGCTCAACTCATAGTGTTGTTTGGCGGGTTTTTCCTGGGCCCACACATCCTTACCCGGCAACAGGAGCAGCATCCAGGAGAGAAAAATTGCGAGGTAAAGTTTCTTCATTCAGCGTTGTTTTTATTTATAAGAGCAATGATTATGACGAAGCAAGGTGTCAGACAGGATACATAATTTACAGGGCAAGACCAGGCTCGCTCTGTAAAATTCGTGAAGCTTTTAGGTGGTTCCCGCAAATATATGAAATTTTATGATCAAATATTACTTTTGGACCGATAAAAAAATATCGCTATCCGTGAATGGAGAGGGTCCGCGGACCGATTTTTCGGATCCGGGACAAAAGTACGATCCGCGGAAGCGAGAAACAATCCCGTATTTCAGGTATTTTTCGGGTGCCGGGAGATGCTTTCCCCGCGAGTGCAATTGTCGCCGGATCTTTGATCGTGCAGACGCCGTAGGCCGCGCCGGATCGGGAGCCGAATGAACCGTCCGAGGTGGATGGGACACCTCCTTCCAAAAAGGCACTCCACATTTTTGTGTCGATTCCCAGTCTGGTACAGAAAAGGCTGATGTCCTGATTGACGGTTATGCGGATAATCATCGACGTTTTCCCGGCTCTTTGACCGCGTTTCTCTCGGGGCACACGTTTGAGTCGCCGTTTGTCTGATATTTGTCAGCCCAATCTTACGTTTCAAATTTGTGTTCGTTTCGTGCGTACTGAATAAGTTCGAATCCATGAGTGAATCTTATCCACGCGATATAATTGGAATGCAGAAGCCGGAGTATATATAAAGTATAAAGAGCAGGAACGATAACGACGTTCCTATTTCTTCGGCTGGTCATGCAGCACGATGCGGGACGGCAAGTTCAGTCCCGCACGGAGCAACCGGATTCATATCACTTTTTTTGCTGCTTGTTTCATCGATGGCTTTATTCGTGACGGGCCTTGTTCCCGAAGAGCTGCAGACCCGCCCTCGACCTCGAGGTGAACGGATTCTTCCAGACGGCAGCCATCCAGGGCACCTTCGACCTCGAACCGCGCTCTTCTACGATTATAGGACACTCTCTTCGACGCCTACCGCTACTCGAACGGGGCGATTCCGATGAGCGTCGGCCGGAGCAAGAGCGTGATTACATCCGGTTGGTGAGGTCCTTGACCAACTCGCCGTCGAAGAGGTGCAGCACACGATGGGCGAAGGTCGAGTCGTAGTGCGAGTGGGTCACCATAATGACCGTCGTACCTTCGCGGTTCAGCTCCGAGAGGAGATCCATCACCTCACGGCCGTTCTTTGAGTCCAGGTTTCCGGTTGGCTCGTCGGCCAGGATCAGTTTCGGGTTCGACACCACGGCGCGGGCAATGGCCACGCGCTGCTGCTGACCTCCGGAGAGCTGCTGCGGAAAGTGTTCCGCACGGTGGGAGATGTTCATGCGGGCGAGGATTTCGTTGACGCGGCGTTTACGCTCCGAGGCCTTCACCCGCAGGTAGATCAGCGGCAGTTCGACATTCTCGAAGACGTTCAGTTCGTCGATGAGGTTGAACGACTGGAAGACGAAGCCGATGTTGCCCTTGCGGAAGCGCGTGCGCTCCTTTTCGCGCAGCGTCGACACT
>CALUKK010000113.1 GCA_944321205.1 uncultured Alistipes sp. | reverse complement strand
AGGTGGCCAACCTCGTGGGCCAGACCATGCAGTACCACCCGCACGGCGACGCCTCGATCAAGGATGCGCTGGTGCAGCTGGGACAGAAGGACCTGTTGATCGACTGCCAGGGTAACTGGGGCAACATTCTCACGGGCGACGAGGCGGCCGCGGGCCGATATATCGAGGCGCGGCTGTCGAAATTCGCGCTGGAGGTGGTCTTCAACAAGAAGACCACGGAGTGGATGCTCTCGTACGACGGCCGCAAGGAGGAGCCGGTGACGCTGCCGGTCAAGTTCCCGCTGCTGCTGGCGCAGGGCTCGGACGGCATCGCCGTGGGTCTGGCGTCGAAGATCCTGCCTCACAACTTCAACGAACTGATCAACGCCTCGATCGCCCACCTTCAGGGACGGGAATTCCAACTCTACCCGGACTTTCCGACGGGCGGTATGGCCGACGTGAGCCGCTATAACGACGGTCTGCGGGGTGGTACGGTGAAGGTTCGGGCCAAGATCTCGAAGATCGACAAACGGACGCTTGCCATCACCGAAATTCCCTATACGACGACCACCGAATCGATCAAGGATTCGATCATCAAGGCCAACGAAAAGGGGAAGATCAAGATCCGCAAGGTGGACGACAATACGGCCGACAAGGTGGAGATCATCATCCAGGTGGCTCCGGACGAGTCGTCGGACAAGACGATCGACGCCCTCTACGCCTTTACGGACTGCGAGGTGTCGATTGCGCCGAACGCCTGCGTCATCTGGGATGACAAGCCGCATTTCCTGGGCGTGTCGGAGATTCTTCGCCGTTCGGCCGACCATACGCGCTCGCTGCTGGGCGAGGAGCTTCGGATCCGCCTCGGCGAACTGAACGAGGCGTGGCATGCGGCGTCGCTCGAACGGATCTTCATCGAAAATAAACTCTACCAGCTGATCGAGGGATGCAAGACCCGCGAAGAGGCCTATGCAGCCGTCGACAAGGGGCTGGAACCCTTCAAGAAACAGCTGCGACGTGAAGTGACACTTGAAGATGTGCAGCGCCTGACGGAGTTGAAGTTCATCCGCATTTCGCGTTACGATTCGGAGAAGGCCGACAACGAGATCCGCCAGATCGAGGAGGACATCAAGTCGACGCAGTACAATCTGGATCACCTGACGGATTATGCGGTGGCGTGGTACGAACGCATCCGCGACAAATACGGCAAGGGGCGTGAACGGCGCACGGAGCTGCGTGAATTCGATTCGATCGAGGCGACGAAGGTGGCCGTGACGAATGCCAAACTTTACGTCGACCGGGCCGAAGGGTTCTTCGGCATCGGCAAGACGATGAAGGATGCGGAGTTTGTCTGCGACTGCTCGGACATCGACGACGTGATCGTCTTCACGAAGGATGGACGTTATGTCATTACGAAGGTGAGCGAGAAGGCCTTCTTCGACAAGGGGATCTACTACATCGGCATCTTCAAGCGCAACGACGAACGGACGATCTACAACGTGCTCTACCGCGACGGCAAGAACGGCCCGATCATGATGAAACGCTGCGCCATCAAGGGCATCACGCGTGACAAGGAGTACAACATCACGAAGGGAACGCCGAAGAGCGAAATTCTCTATATGTCTGTGAATCCGAACGGTGAGGCCGAGGTTCTGAAGGTTTACTTCAAGCCGCGTCCGCGTCTGAAGAAGGTGATCGTCGATCTGGATTTCTCGACCCTTGCGATCAAGGGGCGCCAGAGCCAGGGCAACCTCTTCTCGCGGTACGGCATCCACAAGATCGTGCTGAAGGAGCGCGGCGCCTCGACGCTGGGCGGCCAGGACATCTGGTACGACGAGGATGTGCGGCGGCTGAATGCCGACGGTCGGGGACGTCTGCTGGGCGAGTTCAAGGGGGACGACAAACTGATTGTCTGGACCGCGAAGAACCAGTATTATATTACGGGCTATGACCTTGGGCAGCATTTCCCCGACGATACGACCTTTGTGGGGCGCTACTCGCCCGACCGGGTTTACAGCGTCTGCTACTACGACCAGGGGCAGCAGTATTACTACCTGAAGCGTTTCACGGCCGAACAGTCGGACAAGATGCAGGAGTTTCTCGATCCGGAGGACCGCTTCGTCTGCGTGACCGAACGCTCCGGGGCGAAGCTGGAGATCACCGACAAGGGGGCGCATGCGTCGCGTCCGGCGGATCTGGTGGATGTCGACGAATTCGTCGGGGTGAAGAGTCACCGGGCCAAGGGCAAACGGCTGACCACCTACGAAGTGGATACGCTGCGGATGCTTGAGCCGGAACTCCCTCCCGAGCCGGAGCCTGCGGAGGAGGAGCTTGCGGAGGAGGAATCCCCGGAGACGGCAGCGACTGCCGGGACGCCGGGTCCCGAGGCGGTCGATGCTTCGCACGGAACGGCCTCGAAGAGCGATACGGCAGGGACAATCGTCTCGGATGCGGGGCTGCCTCCCACGGGTTCGAACGGCGGCGTGGAGTTTGAGATCGAACGCCCCCGTGGAGATGCCGACCAGACGATCGATCCCGAACAGCTCAATCTTTTCTGACGATGGGACTGTTGTTTCTGGTCGGATACATGGGTTGCGGCAAGAGCACTCTGGGACGTCGGCTGGCCCGACGGCTGGGGGTTCCGCTGATCGATACCGATGCGTTGGTCGAGAGGCGGGAGGGTGCCTCCGTGTCGGATCTTTTCCGTTACGAGGGGGAACGACGTTTCCGGGAGATGGAGCGTGAGGCCCTGGAGCAGGCCATGGCCGAACAGGAGTCCGCGGTGATCTCCACAGGTGGCGGTCTTCCCGTCTGGGAAGACAACATGGAGCGCATGAATGCCGTGGGCGGAACGGTCTATCTGCGCCGTTCGGCTGAAAATATCGCCGGGCGTCTGAGCCCCTACGGGCGGCAGAAGCGTCCGCGGCTCCGGGGTCTGAACGATGAGGAGCTCGTGGCCTTCATGCGGGAGGACATGGCGGCCCGGGAGCCCTTCTACGCCCGGGCGAAACTGATCATCGACTGTGATGCTCTTTCGGACGACGAGATCCTGGAACGGATTCTGGATCGAAAACCCTAACGACATGAACGATGCTCCCATAGGTGTCTATGACTCGGGACTGGGCGGCTTGACCGTCTGGCGCGAGATCCGGCGGCGCATGCCCGAAGAATCGCTTCTCTATCTGGGTGACGGCAAGAACTGTCCTTACGGTTCGCGCCCCCGGGAGGAGATCCGTCGGCTGGCCGACGAGGCTGTCGGACGGTTGGTGGGCGAGGGTTGCAAGCTCATCGTCGTGGCCTGCAATACGGCAACGGCCGCGGCGATCGACTTCTTGCGGGAAAAATATGCCGCCCTGCCGATCGTCGGCATGGAACCGGCCGTGAAGCCGGCGTGTCTGGCCACGCGCAGCCGCGTGGTGGGAGTACTGGCCACGGAGCGGAGTCTGGATGGCGATCTGTTCCGCCACACGGCGGCACGCTACGGCGAGGGTATCGAGGTGCTGACCGTTCCGGGGCGGGGTTTTGTCGAACTGGTCGAGGCCGATCGCGAGGCGACGCCCGAAGCCGAAGCCTGTGTGCGGGCTGCCGTGGAGCCGATGCTGGCGCGGGGTGCCGACCAGATCGTGCTGGGTTGTACGCACTATCCCTTTCTGCTGCCTGTCCTGCAACGGGTGGTCGAGGGTCGTGGGGTGACGATCGTCGATCCGTCGCCTGCCGTGGCTCGACGTGTCGAACAGTTGCTTGATCGGGACGGGCTGCGTGCCTCTGCGGCGCATCGTCCGACCTTCGGATTCCTCACCTTTGCGGATGAAGCCTACCGCCGGCGCCTCGAAAGGAAGGCCTTGGAATCCCTGTAAGGGCCGGCACGGTGGAAGATCCCTCTTTTCGCGGCATTTCGCGGCATTTCGCGGCTGCAAAACCCCGAATGTCGGAAAATTTTCGTATCTTCGCTCGATCGTTCAGACGTAAGATTCAACTGTCAAATGGCATCCCGAAATACATCATCCAATGCGCGGCAGAACGTGCAACGCTCGAATCGGGACAGCGCCCGCTGGATTGCGGGGCTGTTGCTTCTGTGCGTAGGCATCTTCGCGGCCGCGGCGGTTTTTTTCTCCTTTTTCAGCTGGGCCGAGGATCAGAGTGTGCTGCAGAAAACGGCTGAAGATCGTGAATTGCTCGGTGCGGAGATCGAGAATCCCTGCGGCCCCCTCGGAGCCCGTCTGGGACGCCTGCTGGTGGACGGCTCGTTCGGCGTCTTCGGGATTCTGATTCCCGTGATGCTGATTCTCATCGGAATACGGATCATCCGGCAGCAGCCGATCCGCTTCAACCAGTCGATACTTTCGCTCTTCTTCATCATGATTCTCGGGTCACTCACACTGGGCTATCTTTTCGATGCACGGTGGAGTCTGTGTTCGAGCACCGGATGGGGCGGAGCGTTCGGGAATCTGCTGGCCAGCCGTCATCCGATCGATGAGGGCGGAGCCATCGGACTGTTGCCCGGTGCCATCGGCTCGCTGGGAACGTTGATCCTGCTCGTCGGCGGCTGGATCCTGACGGGGGTCTTCATCAACCGCAACTTCATCAACAAGGTAAATCGGGCAGGGAACGTGCTGGTGGATCAGAGCGAGCGAATCGTCGATACGGTTCGCAGCAAGGTGGTGCACGCCCGTCCGGAGGAGTCTGACGAGTCGTTCGACGTGAAGGAGGGGGAGGATGTCGAAAGGAGCGGCGATATCCCCGCTGCACAGCCGCAAACCGCCCGAAGACCCGAAGTCTCCGCCGCGGAGGCGCCCCGGACCTCCGGAGAGCAAAGAGCCCAGACCGGCTATTCCGAGCGGAGGAACAACTTGGCTTCGGGTCTGGAGTCCGGGACGGAGCGTTCTACGGCAGAACGCTCCGCAGAGAATATGCCGGAGCGGGAGATACATCGCACCGTGCGGCCGGAGGGCGAAGATCCCGTTGCGCGGCGGGGTGAGGATCGATCGGTCGTACCGCCGTTGCGAAACGAATCCCGACGTCCGGATACGGAGGAGAGCCCGTTTGTGGAGCTGACGCCCGATGGCCGGCCGATCGAGCCGTCGGTTGCGGATGCGCATGCGGAAGATACGACGGATGAGGAGTTTACGGAGGTGGATCTGTCGCACTCTCAGGGGCGTGTGGTGATGGGGCGTGGCGGTCTGGTTGAACTGGAACGCCCGCAGCCTCGGCGTACGCAGCCGGAAGGTGCCGCAACTCCCGGAAAGACAACGGAGGACTCCGACGAACCGTTCATCGAGATCACGGTGGGCGATGACCGACCCGATACGCCGGCCCCGGATGCCGGAACTCCGCAGAAGGAGAACAACCCGAGCCCGGAGCCGCGGGAGACACTCGAACTGGTGGATCTGGCCTCGGCGGAGCCGACGTCCGACCGACCTTCGGAATCCGGGACCCCGAACTCCGAAACGGAGGGGGTCGTGGTGACGGTCGAGGCCCGCGAGGCGAAACTCGTCGACGAAAAATCGATTCCCACGGAGAGCTACGATCCGCTGAAGGACCTCATGAATTATCACAAACCTCCCGTTACGCTGCTGGAGGATTATATCTCGGATGTGGAGGTCTCCGACGAGGAAATTTACGAAAACAAAACCCGGATCGAGGAGACGCTGAAATATTTCGGCATCCCGATCCAGCGGATCAAGGCCACGGTGGGTCCTACGGTGACGCTCTACGAGATCGTGCAGGCTCAGGGGGTCAAGATCTCGAAGATCCAGGGGTTGCAGAACGACATAGCCCAGAGCCTCAAGGCCGAATCGGGAATCCGTATCATAGCCCCGATTCCGGGCCGTGGAACGATCGGTATCGAGGTCCCGAACCGTCACAAGCAGATCGTTTCGATGTATTCGGCGATCCGGTCGCTGCGCTTCCAGGAGTCGAAGGCCGAGCTGCCGGTGGTCATCGGCCGCACGATCCAGAACGAAAACTACGTCTTCGATCTGACGAAGATGCCCCACCTGCTGGTGGCCGGTGCCACGGGACAGGGCAAATCCGTAGGGTTGAATGCTATCATCACCTCGCTGCTCTATCGCAAGCACCCCGCACAGTTGAAATTCGTGATGATCGACCCCAAGATGGTCGAATTCTCGCTCTACGCCAAGATCGAACGCCACTTCCTGGCCAAGATGCAGTCCGA
>CALUKK010000112.1 GCA_944321205.1 uncultured Alistipes sp. | reverse complement strand
CTCCGGCGCTGGTTGGAGGAGTACAGCGTGCGCATCGCTCTCACACCGTGGATTTTCCTCGCCGCGGGTCTCTTTGCGGCCGTCGTGGCTCTGCTCTCCGTGGTGTGGCAGAGTCGCCGCGCCGCCGATGCCGACCCGGTCGAATCGCTCAAAAACTGATTGATCCCGTTTGCCATGAAAATAGCCTTGCAAAACTTCCTTACCACGCTGCGACGATACAAGGCCTCGTCGCTGCTCAACATCATCGGTCTGACCCTCGCTTTCACGGCCTGCTATATCATTCTGGTGCAGGTGCACTGGGAGATGACCTACAACCGCACGATCCAGGACTCGGAGCGCATCTATCTGATCGAGACTGCCGACGGGTATACTCCGGGCCGTTGGCAGGCATGGATCAATCGTCCTCTGTCTGAAAGAGTGATTGCATCAACCTCCGCCATCGAAGCCGGCGGCTGTATACAGGGTGGTTTCGGCTCCATCGTCGTACTGCGCGAGAATGCCGCGAAGATGGGATATGACCGTTTCAATATCCATGCGGGTTCCATCTCGCTGTCGCTGCTCGACGTCTTCGTCTTCAAGCCTGTGGCGGGGGATGTCCATGACCTCAAACGCGCACGAAGCGTCATCATCTCGCGCAGCGCGGCCAAACGGTTGGGTGTCGGCATCGGCGACATGATCTGGAGTAACACCGACCAGCCTTCGGCCGAGAATGCCCGCGAGATAGTGGCCGTCTTCGAGGATTTCCCGCAAAACTCGCTGCTCGCCGGATGTCAGATGGCCATGGATCTGGGTGACCTGTCGCTTGACGATCCCTCGGAATGGAGCTATAATTACTTTGTCCGGCTCCAACCTGGTACGAACCCCGGCGCGGTAGCCGACGCGTGGACAAAATCCTTTCTGGAGATGAATCCCGGCGCGGTGAACACGAATGGCCTCCTCGACACTGATCCCGTACGTTTATCTTGCGTCCGCGACATCTATTTCGAAACAGACAGCCGCGTTCCGTGCGTACAGGGGTCGCTCGTTACGACCTGCTCGCTGCTGGGCATCGCACTGCTGGTCATCGCACTGGCCTTCATCAACTTCGTCAACTTCTTTTTCGCGCTGGTGCCCGTCCGTATCCGCACGGTCAATACCTTCAAGATCTTCGGCGCCCCGAATGCCTCACTGCGCTTCAGTTTCATCTTCGAGGCCATGGGACTGGTTCTCATCGCCCTGCTGCTGGCGTGGTACCTCTCCTTCGCCATCCAGGAAACCGTTCTGGCCAGCTACATCTCCGCACCGCTCAACCTGGCGCAGAACCTTCCGGTCATCGGCATTCTGCTTGCCGTGGCGGTGGCCTTGGCCCTCGTGGCCAGTCTCTATCCGGCGTGGTACATCACCTCGTTCCCGCCGGCCTTGGTCGTCAAGGGCCCCTTTGCGGGAACTCCCGGCGGCAGACTGCTGCGCACGTTGCTGCTCGGCGTCCAGCTCTCCATCTCGCTGGGCCTGATCATCGCCTCGGGATTTATCCTCCGGCAACACAACTTCATGTTGCGGCAGCATATGGGCTTCGACCGCCGCAATCTGATGACCGTACGACTCTCCGAAAAGGCGGCTCTTGACTACGACGCCCTGCGTGACAGACTGCTGACCGATCCGCGTGTAGTCGATGTCTCGGGTGCCGAAGGCCGTTTGGTAAGCGTCAACCGCATGTCCTGGGGGCGTCGATACAAAGACAGACCAATCCGTGTACAGGCCTATATCGTACGGTGGAACTTCCTTCGCATGATGCGTATTCCCATTACGGACGGCCGCGATTTTCTCGAATCGGACGAACTCAAGGAGAGCGGCGTGCTGATCTGCAACGAAACGGCCCGTCGTGAATACGACTTCGAACTCAATGACGAAGTAGGCGGATTCTCCGACTCCGATCCACTCGTGGGGATCTGTGCCGACTTCAATTTCCGGCCGATGCAATACGGCGTCGTACCCTTCGTCTTCTATGTCATCCCCGAGGAGATGTCGCGCGAAAACGGAGGCCGTGCCTCGCAGGTACTCTTTTTGCGCTACCGCCCCGATGCCGACGTTGAGGGTGTGGCCGACTTCCTGCGGAAATGCATTGCCCAAACGGACCCGCACCTGACTCCGGGCGAGATCCGGATCCGCACCTTTGAAGAGGAGTTGGGTGAACAGTACGCCAAGGAGCGGCGGCTGGCCACGATCGTCGGACTCTTCACGGTGCTGGCCGTGGTCATCGCCCTGATGGGGGTCTTCGGCATCGTGCTGTTCGAGACGCAGTACCGCCGCCGCGAAGTGGCCGTGCGCAAGGTCATGGGCGCCACCACCGCCGAGGTGCTCCGCCTCTTCAACCGCCGCTACCTCTGGATGGTTGTCATCTGCTTCGTCATTGCTGCGCCGCTCAGTCTCTGGATCATCCATCGTTGGATGGCCGCGTTCGCATACCGCGCCCCCTTTACGGTGTGGATCCCCATCGCAGCGCTCGCCGCCGTTCTGGTCGTGACGGCTGCCACGGTGACCTTCTGCTCATGGCGCACGGCCAACGAAAATCCCGCCAACTCCGTAAAATCCGAATAATCCCTACCGGGAAACGAATTTGTCAAATCATAAAATATCTGTTATGGCTATGTTGAAAGTGGAAAATCTCCGCAAGATTTTCCGAACCGAAGAGATCGAAACCATCGCCCTGAACGGCGTATCGTTCGACGTGAACGAGGGCGAATTCGTCGCCATCATGGGCCCCTCGGGCTGCGGCAAGTCAACGCTGCTCAATATCCTGGGGCTGCTGGACAACCCCACCTCGGGAAGCTACCAGCTCCTCGGCCGTGAGGTGGCCACGCTGCGCGAAAAGGAGCGCACGCGCTTCCGCAAGGGAAACATCGGCTTCGTCTTCCAGTCGTTCAACCTCATCGACGAACTGAATGTCTTCGAGAACGTCGAACTGCCGCTGATCTACCTGGGCGTGAAGGCCTCGGAGCGCAAGCGCCGCGTCAACGAGATCCTCGCCCGCATGAACATCTCGCATCGCGCCGAACACTTCCCGCAGCAGCTCTCCGGAGGTCAGCAGCAGCGCGTGGCCATCGCCCGCGCCGTGGTGGCCAACCCGAAGCTGATCCTCGCCGACGAGCCCACCGGAAACCTCGACTCGAAGAACGGCCGCGAGGTGATGGAGTTGCTCACGGAGCTGAACCGCGAAGGGACAACCGTTATCATGGTAACGCACTCACAGTACGACTCG
>CALUKK010000111.1 GCA_944321205.1 uncultured Alistipes sp. | reverse complement strand
CCTACGCCGAGTCGCACGACCAGGCGCTCGTCGGCGACAAGACCATCGCCTTCCGGCTGATGGACAAGGAGATGTACTTCCACATGGACCGCGCCTCGCAGAACCTCATCATCGACCGCGGCATGGCACTGCACAAGATGATCCGGCTGATGACCATCTCAACCGGCGGACAGGCCTATCTCAACTTCATGGGAAACGAATTCGGACACCCCGAGTGGATCGACTTCCCGCGCGAAGGAAACGGCTGGAGCTACGCCCATGCCCGGCGGCAGTGGTCGCTCGCGCGCAACCGGCTGCTGCGCTACTCGTGGCTGGGGGACTTCGACCGGGCGATGATCCGTCTGGTGAAGAAATACCGCGTCCTCGAGGACGGCTACCCGTGGAATCTGCTCATGGACGAACGGAACAAGACCATGGTCTTCTCGCACGGACGGCTGCTGTTCGTCTTCAACTGGCACCCCGCGGCCTCGATCCCCGACTACGAACTACCGGTGCAGGGGCCGGGCAAGTATGTGCCGATCCTCTCGACCGACGAGGCCCGCTTCGGCGGACCGGAGCGGCAGTCGATGGACTCGGAGCACTTTTCGTTCAACATCACGGGTGACGACGGCAAGGAGTACCCCCGCATCCGCATCTACAACACCTCGCGCACCGCAACGGTCTATCTGCGCAAGCGGTAGCGGACCGGAGGAGGGGGGGGGTTAGACCGCTCGCTACGGCAGCTACGGCAAGAACAAAGCAGTCGCAAAATCCGCAACGCTTTGACCGTCTTGATATCCGTTCCGACTTCTGCCATATCCGCGAAAAAGGCGGCGATCCATGGGTGGATCGCCGCCTTTTTCAGCTCGATACGTTCTTCCAGGTAATGAAATTCGCCCCACGACCCGGGAAACACGATGTCCGGAACGCGGGGCCTCACCCGAACATTCTATGCGCGGACCAGCGTACGGACCACGGCCAGCGCCACCTCGTAGTCGGGTTCGTGCGACACCTCGGGAACATACTCCACATAACGCACCGTGTCGTTGCGGTCGACAACCACCACTCCGCGGGCCAGCAGCCGAAGCCCCTCCATGACGAATCCGTACTTCATGCCGAAATCCAGATCCCGGTAGTCCGAGAGGACGTGTACCCGGTCGATCCCCTCGGCCGCACAGAACCGTTTCTGTGCAAAGGGAAGATCCACCGAGATCGAAATCACGACCACCTCGTCGCCCAGTTTCGAGGCCTCACGGTTGAAACGGATATTCTGAAGCGAGCAGACCGACGTGTCAACCGACGGAAAGATGCTGTAAATGCGGATCTTGCCGCAGAAACGGTCCGAGCAGACCGGCTGCAGAGCTCCATCCACCAGCGTAAATGACGGGGCCTTCTCCCCCACTTCGCAATGGCGACCTGCCAGCTTCACGGGCCGCCCGCCGAATGTTACCTCGTATTCCATAACACTAAAATATGTTCAGACGCTGTCTGCCATTGCAAATCCGATGCCGGAGCCTTCCGTACAACCGCGATCAGTCGGCCGTCGTGATACGGCGCATCATCCCGGGCCCACGATCAGTCGGCCGTCGTGATGCGGCGCACGGCTCCGGCAACCCGCGCGTAGAGCTCCGGAAGATCGATCCCGGCGATGCGGCGGTTCTCGACAACGATCCGCCCGTCGACCACAACCGTCTCGACATCCGAAGCCTTGCCGCAATAGACCAGATTCGAAACCACATCGTGGATCGGCTGCAGGTGCGGTTTCTGGAGATCCACGACGATCAGATCGGCAAGCGCCCCCTCACGCAGCACGCCCAACTCCCCCTCGGCATACCCCATGGCCCGGGCACCGTTGGCCGTAGCCATGCGCAGCGCCTCCCAGGCCGGAAGAACGGTCGGGTCGCCCGTGGCGGATTTCTGCAGGAAGCTCGCGGTGCGAAGCTCCTCCCAAAGGTCCAGATCGTTGTTCGAACAGGTACCGTCCGTAGCTACCGTCACGCAGGCTCCCGCCTGCAGCATCTTTTGGATCGGAGCCACGCCGCTCGAGATCTTCATGTTGCTCTGCGGGTTGTGCGACACGGTCACTCCCCGTGCCACAAGCGTCGCAATGTCGGAGTCCGTGACATGCACGCAATGCGCCCCGATCGTACGGGGACCGAGCAGCCCCAGAGCATCGAGGTGTTCGACCGGGGTTCGTCCGAAGCGTTCCCGAACGATACGGATCTCGTCCCGCGTCTCGGCAATGTGGGTCATCAATCCGAGATCCAGACGTTCGGCTAGCGCCTTGCCCCGCATGAGATTCTCCGGAGAAACCGTATAGGGCGAATGGGGCGCCACGGCAATCCGCACGCGCCCGCTCCCCGTCGACGCCCGCCCGACGGCCCGCTCCACCTGCGGGAAGACCTCCTCGATATTCGAATCGAAATAGTTGCATCCCAGCACGGCGCGGATACCCAGCCGTTCGGCCACCTCCACGCAACGATCCTCGAAATAGTACATGTCGACGAACGACGTCACACCCCCCAACAGCATCTCAACGATACCCAGCGTCATGCCCAAAGCCACCTCGTCGGGAGTCTGACGCGACTCGAAGGGCCAGATATAGTCGTTGAGCCACTCCATGAGCGTGATGTCGTCGGCATAGCTGCGCTGGAGGGTCATGCCCGCGTGGCAGTGGGTGTTGATCAGCCCCGGCATGACGAGTTTCCCGCGGCAGTCGATCTCGCGAAGATCGGCCCGGTGTGCGGCACGGAAGGCATCGGCATCCTCGCGCGAGTCGCTGACCAGCGTCAGACGGTTGCCCTCGATACCCACCCAGCCCGTGAAGGTTCGCGGCACGGCGTCCGAGTCCCTCATCGGCAATATCGTTGCATTGGTGAAGAGCAGTGTCATAAGTAGAATGGATTTATCGATTTTTCGTTTTCGGTAACGTCGCCCGGTGTTCCCGGACCTCCTCCTCGTCAAGCGAGTTCCCCTGCACGGTCAGGATATCCCGCCCGTCAACCGAATTGGAGTAGATCTGGATCACCTTGTTGAAGGCTCCGGGTTCACTCTTGTGCGGTTCGTAGACAATACGGATCACGCCCGAATCGGCCGGAGCCACCGGCCGTTTCGAATAGGAGGCCTTGATGCACGAACACGACGTGATGACACGGACCAGCACCAACGGCCGGTCGCCGTCGTTCACGAAGCGGAACTCGTGGGCCAGATCGCCGCCACGGCGCGGTACATCGCCGAAATTCCACGTCGTCTCCTCCAGGCGAAGATGGGCCCCACGCTCCCCCGAGGCGGGTTGTACGGGCTTCGAGGCCTCCGCATCACCGGGACCCGTCATAAACAGAATCCCGATCAGAAACAGCAGCATCCTTTTCATCGGTCTTGGTTCTAATTGAGTTTGAATACATAGGTGATCGTACCGCCCTGCACCGCGGCGCGGCTCTCCGTGAAACGCGCCTTGAGCGCCGCCTGGCGCGCCGCCGCAATCAACTCCGCGGCATCCGTCGTGGAACCCTTCGGCTCATACGAGGCTCCCGTGACCCGGCCCCCGGCGTCTACCGTCACCCGGATCACCACCTTGCCGCTCTTCCCGCCCGGATAGGCCGGACGGGGAAGCGAACCAACCAGTCCGCGACCCTGAAGACCCTTGTCCAACTGATCCAGACCGTCGGGATTCAGACCCGGACCCGTTCCCGAAGCCTTGTCCTCACCCTCCGGAGCCCGCGGATTCCCCGCATTGTCGGGTTCATCCGAGCCCCCCTTGTTCATCTTGAAAAGGGCCTTCGGATTCGGAGTCTGTGTCACCTCGTCCTTGCCCGCAGCCTGCGCCACCTGCTCCTCCACTGCCGCCTCCTCATGCACGCGAGGCTCCGAGGCTACCTGCACCCGGGGCCGGGGCGGATCCTCCGGCGGTTCCGTGAAGTCCACCAGAATCGTATCCCCGGGCTTCTCCAGCGCCGGCGTGAAGTCGAACGTCACAAGCGCGAACGACCCTACGAGCAACAACCCGTAGGCCACGGCCGCCACGATCGCCCACCGTCGCGGGGTTTTGTTTTCGGGATCATAGTAATACATACGTCTCTTGTTATCTCGCTCGCGCAACGATACGCCCTAACGCGGCGTCGTTGCCAATATCAACTTGTAGTTGTTGTCCTTGGCGATGTTCATCACCTTGACAACCTCGTCAACGGCCACCGTCTTGTCGCAATGCAGCGAAACGGTAGCATCCTTCTGTCCCTCGAGGCGCGACTTGAGCGCTCGCTCCACGCCCTCGATCGATCCCACCTCCTGAAGCTCCACGTAATAACGGTAGCGACCGGAGCCCGCATCCTGCACCGAAACCGTCGTCATCGCCTTGTCCTTCAGCTGATTCGAGCTCTTCGGCAACATCAGCTTCAGAGCATTGGGGTTGATCAGCGTCGTGGCGATCAGCAGAAACAGCAGCAGCAGAAACATCAGGTCGGTCATCGACGAGGCCGAGAACGATTTATCGACTTTCGAACCGTGTTTGATTGCCATGGCACGCTATTTTTGAACGGGTTGATTCAGAATGTCCATGAAGGCGATCGAGTTGGCCTCCATCTGGAACACCAGCTTCTCGATACGCGCCACCAGGTAGTTGTAGCCGAAATAGGCCGGAATGCCGACAATCAGACCTCCCACGGTCGTCACCATGGCCACATACATGCCGCTGGCCAACAACGCCAGATCGACCGTGCCGCCCGCCGCCGACATGTCCATGAAGGTCTGCACCATGCCGAGAACCGTACCCAGGAAGCCCAGCATCGGCGCACCTCCGGCTATCGTCGCCAGAAACGGCAGCCCGTTTTCAAGCTTCGAAACCTCCAGATTCGCCACATTCTCGATGGCCGTCTGTACGTCGCTCATCGGTCGCCCGATCCGTTCGATACCCTTTTCGATCATCCGCGCGATGGGTGTGTCGGTCTTCTTGCACAGATTCACGGCCGTCGCTATCTTGCCGTCCGATATGTAATCGCGGATCCGGTTCATGAAGTTCATGTCCAGCACCGAGGCCTTGCGGATGGCCAGAAAGCGCTCCACGAAGATGAAGATCGTGACCCCTCCCAAGGCCAGCAAAGGCCACATCAACCAGCCTCCCTTGGTAAACAGCGTCCACAAGCCCATCCGGGTCTCCTCACTTACGACCACCGCTTCGGCGGCCTGCATAAATGTTGTCATAGCGTTTTGTGTAAATTTGGTGTTTTATTTTATTTATAAGTTGTCTTCCTCAATGTCGGCCTCCTGCGAAGGAACATCCGAAAGCGTTTCGTCCCGATCCTCCGGATCCGACGCCTCGCGTGCCGCCGCACGCGCCTCCCGACGCGCCTCCCGGCGCGCCTTGCGCCGCTTGTTCGTGAATCGGTCCCGGATCCGGTCCCGAAGGTCCCGAAGATTGTCGAAATCCTCCTTGAAATAGACCCCCATACCGGTCTCCTGCAATCCCTGGTTCTCGTCGAACCGATCGATCGTCTGGGTGAAGGCCTTCAGCTTGAGGGTCCCCGCCCGGTCGATCAGATAGGTGATATAGGCCTCTCCCATGAAATTCGACATCGTATTGTTGTTCACGGCCTGCTTGTTGTCGATCAGGTAGTTGCCCTCGACCTCCACGAAGAGACGGTTGTTGATCAGACTCTTCGACAGACCGAAGTCCACCTCGTCGCTCGTCAGCTCCGACTTCGGACGGTAGCGGATCACCACGTTGTAGTCCGACGACGACAGCCAGTTGCTCACCAGATTCGAGACAAACTCCATCCCCGTGGCCGCCGAAACCGAACTGCCGATATTCGACGACGACTGCGTCGTGGCCTCCGACATGAAACTGTTGAACAACAACAGGTACAGAAACTGCGTGTCGACCGTCTCGGGCGTCGAGAGCGCACTGGCAACCACCGCCGCCGTCTCGGGATCCGACCCCGGCAGCCGGACATCGAACAGAATGCTCGGATTCGACAACTGATCCCCCAGGTGAATCACACACTCCACAGGAACCGATCGATCCCCGCCCAGATTCTCCGACGTCCCCTGCAACAACGGCTGCAACGACGCCTTGACCTTGTAGACCGCATCGATATCCAGCTGCGCGTTCATCGGGGAGCCGGTCCACTGGATCGAAGAGCCGCTCTCGATCGTGAAGCGTTTGTTGATGATCTGCTGCAACGACAGCAGGAAGGTTCCCTCCGAAATCGTATAGTCTCCGTTGATCATGAAGACGTTGTCCCGGGGGTTGATCTGAAGATTCAGCGCTCCGGCGCCCCGACCCCGGACCGTATTGCCCGCCACATCGAGCTCGACCTCCACGTTGGGCCGAACGTCCAGCGACATGTCGATGTTCATGCGGCTGCCCGCGTTGAACTCCTGACGCCGACGCCGTTCGAACGAGAGTTTGCGTCGCGCCACATCATCCAGCGAATCGATCTTCCGGGGCTGTACGAAAACCACGAAATCCGCACTCGAAATATTCGATCGGCTCGACAACGGCATCACAAACGTCGAATTCTCGTCCGTCGAGGCCGCAATCTCCATCTCCACAGAACCCTTGTCCCCCGTAATGCGGGCCAGACCCGTGGCATAGACCCGGCCGTGGAAGAGGTCGTTGTCTTCACTCGTCGTATTGAGAACGAGCATCCGCTGCGGTGATACGCGGACATCGTAGGAGATGTTCGAAAGGTGTTGCAGATTCAGATCGAAATCGAAGCGTCCACGGTTCCCCTGCGGATCGAAGACCGGAACGTTCTCCGCTCGGAAACGGTTGTTCTTCACCGTCAGAACCGCCTCGGGCATCGAATAGCCGACCTGCGTGTAGTCGACCGTCGTGCGCAGGTCCCGCACGCGGATCTCGCCCCCCAGATCCGCCGCACGCCCCGTGCCCTGGAGCACCAGATCCGCCGAGGCAAGACCCTCGGTCGAGGAGATGACCCCGGACAGCAGCGGATCCAGCAATCCCATGTCGAGGCTGTCGACATCCATCCGGGCATAGTAGCGATGACGCGTCGGCGCGTAGAAGCCCCGGATCAACGTATCGAGTTTCTCGCGGTTGGTGACGGTCACCCCGGCCCGGTTGCGGGCAAAGTCCCATTGCGAGGTCAGCCGCATCGGCGGGGCCGCAATGTCGTTCACCTCCACACTGTCCAGTTGAATATCCGCCGTCACCTCCGCCCCTTCGAAGACCGACTTCATCGTTGCGGATCCGTTCGTCCGCCCCTCGATATAGTAGCCCATGCGCTCGGCGATCTGCGTAAAGGGCCCCAGGTCGAAATTCCGCAGCGTCAGCGTCAGCGAATCATTCCGGCTGCGCGAAGCGATGCCGTCGAGCAGCAGCTCCTGTTCGTCGTTCATCACGAAAAAACGCTCGATCCGGACCTGCGCCGTATCAAGCAGAATCCGATGCGCAAAAATCTGCCACGTCTTCGCACCGCGTGTGATGTGGGAGGGCTGAATATGAAGTTCGACCTCACGGCCATTGGGTCCGTTTTCGTCGGCCACCCCCGCCCGGAACCCCAAAAGCCCCGAAGCCTGACGCACCGTATCGGTAAAGCCCGCCGAAAGTTGTACGCGGCCCTGTTTGGCGCCGCCCGTAAGCGAGAGTCGCGGCAGATGCAGAATCCCCGCATAGAGATCCTCCGCAGAGGCGTAGACGGCCAGCGAATCCCCCCGGTTCGAGGCATTGACCGAAAGCCGCGTGGCAAGCATCCGCCGCCGTTCGACATACTCCGCCGAAGCCTTGAGCGAAAGCTGATCGCTCGCCGGATTGAACAGCAACTGCATCGACGAACCGTCGGCGATCTGAAGCCCCGCGGCAACGGCATCGGCAATGGGATTGAAGTTGCGGATATTGACCGACAGAAGCGAAAAATCGTTCGCAACGGCCGTCTTGCGGATCACCGTGTCGGCTCCCGACTCCCCTCGTCCCAGAATCGGAAGATAGCGCCACGCACTCCGCCGCAGATATTCGAAAACTGTCCGGTAGCTGGTCTTCGAACGGAACGTCGCATCGGCAAAGTCCGAACGAAGCTCCACGAACTTGCTCGCGGCCGAATTCTCGCCCCGAACCCGGATCTGGGAGGCTGCGACCTCCTTGTCGTTGTATCGGTAGAGAGCATCCGTGATACGGATCGAGCCGTTCAGATCGTCGAGCGACCGCCCGCTGGCGTTGGCCTCCACAAAGGCCGAAAGCTGAGAGATCGAATCCCGGCGATTGATATGGAGAGCCGCCAGATCGGCACGGTTCAGATCCAGCGTGAAGTCATAACCCGGCACCGAGTCGTTCAGATCGACCTTGCCGAAGAAATTGAAATCCAGATTCGGGTCCCGGGCCGTGATCAGTCCGTCGAACTCCCGGTTGCGAAGACGGCCGTCCAGACGCAGCGAATCGTAGACATAGTCGTTGAAACCCAGCCGCGAGACATTGCCCACGATATGGGCGTCGGCCAGACCCCGGCCGATCATGCCGTCCACACGCGCCGTCAGGGTCGCCTCGCCCAGCAGATCCACCCGATCGAGAAGTTTGCCCAATTTGAACTCCCGGGTCTCGACCCGTCCCCGGATCGAACTCAGCCCCCGTTGCAGCGGAGACATTGCCATCTCACACGTCACGGCGCCGACCCCTGTCGAGGCGCCCAGGCGCATGTCGAAAGCGGAAAGAAGACCCGTAAAGCGCCCCGTAAGATCAAGCCGCCCGGAATGCTCCGCCACGGAGACCACCTGCTCCGGAAGGCCGCGTCCCGCAATCGCATTCGAAAGACGGTCGAGAGCCGCCGCCGTCGTCTGCAACCGCGAAAGCGTCACGTCGAAATGCGTCGAACGGATCTCCGGAAGCCCCCGCACGGCCAGATCGGCCGACAGTTTCGTGGCATCGTCGAGTGTCAGGCTGCGGATCCGGCCCGTGAAGTCGTCGACCGTTCCCGTGAACTCCAGATCCGCATCCGTGAAGATCACATGCCAGTCGCGCAACGAGGGGGCGAACCACGCGATGTCGTCACTCGAGATCGTCGAGCGGCGAACGGCCGCATCGAGGCGGACCTCCCCGACGAAATCCTTGTAGTCGTCCCACGTATTGCCAACCAGCGAAACATACGGAATCCGCAGATCCGACTGCCGCGTGAGAATCTCCGCATCCTCGAACCCCAGACACCCCTGCGTCATGTAGAAACGGCCCGAAAGTCGTTCGAGTTCGAATCCGCTCCGCTCGCGGGCCGCCAGGCGTTCGATCGTCGTATAGATCGCCTGTCCGTCGATGGTGAGGTCCTCGACGAAGGCCCGCATGTCGTAAAGGTGCATGTGCGAAAAGTCGATCCCGAAGGGCGGATCGCGACGGTCCAGACGCTCCAGGCAGAGATCCATGCCGTCGATCGAGGCCTTGCGAAGCGTCAGCCGGAAATTTCCCGTCCGCTCGCGATCCGGATCCGATATGCGTTCGACGATCTGCTTGATGTTCATCTCCCCCGAGGGCGTTTGCCGCAGATAGAGCTTGGCATCGGCAATCTCCCCGCGGCGCAGCTCGACGCCCCCGCCCAAGAGCCCGAATCCCGTCACATAGGCATTCAGATGTCCCACGTACAGCAGCGTGTCGCGCTGGTAGTCCTCGACATAGAAACCGTCGATACGGATCCTCGAAAACAGCCCGATATCCACCCGATCGATCGATACGGTGGTCTCCAGATGCCGCGAAACAAGCTCCGCAAGCCGGTCCACCACGAAGTTCTGAACCGAGCGGATGTCCAGCAGCAGCGACAGCCCCAAGGGAAGAATTATCAGCAACAAGACCGCCGCCGAGAACACCATTCCCAATATTTTTATACCTTTGCGCATCGGAACACCGTATATAACGGGCAAAGTTAGCGAAAAAGTTAAAAATAACAGCGAAAATCCCGATGGATATTACAATTCTCGGCATCGAATCCTCCTGCGACGACACCTCGGCGGCCGTCCTGCGCAACAACGTCCTGCTCTCGAACGTCATCGCCTCCCAGGCCGTGCACATGAAATACGGCGGCGTCATCCCCGAACTGGCCTCCCGGGCCCATCAGCAGAACATCATCCCCGTGGTGGACACCGCCCTGCGCGAGGCCGGACTCTCGGCCTCGGACATCGACGCCATCGCCTTCACGCGAGGGCCCGGACTCGTCGGTTCGCTGCGCGGCGGTGTCTTCATCACCAAGCAGCTCTCCATCGCCCGCAATATCCCGATGGTCGAGGTCAACCACCTCCAGGGGCACATCCTCTCCCACTTCATCGATCTCCCCGACCGCCGGCTGCCCCATCCCGACTTCCCGTTCCTGTGCCTGCTCGTCAGCGGCGGCCACACGCAAATCGTACGTGTCGACTCCCCGCTCGAAATGCAGATCATCGGAACGACGATCGACGATGCGGCCGGCGAAGCCTTCGACAAGTGCGCTAAGGTCATGGGGCTGCCCTACCCCTGAGGTCCCGTGATCGACCGGCTCGCCAAGGAGGGGAATCCCAAGGCCTTCCACTTCGCTCACCCCCATGTCGACGGATACGACTACTCCTTCTCGGGACTGAAGACCTCGTTCCTCTACACGTTGCGCGACGCCGTGGCCGGCGACCCCGATTTCATCGAGAAAAACAAGGCCGATCTCTGTGCTTCGCTCCAGGCCACGATCGTCGAGATCCTGCTCGACAAGCTGATCCGCGCCTCGAAGGAGACGGGGATCCGCGACATCGCCGCGGGTGGCGGGGTCTCGGCAAACTCCGGACTGCGCAACGGAATCACGGAGGCCGGACGTCGACGCGGCTGGAGAACCTTCCTCCCGGAGTTCAAGTTCACGACCGACAACGCCGCCATGATCGCCATGGCCGGATACTTCCACTACCGCAACGGCGAGTTCGCCTCGCTCGACGTCTCGCCCGTCGCGCGGCTTGAAGATCTTTGAAAAAAACGAAATATCCGACCTTTATGAACAGAAAATCGTTCCAATTCGCCGGCAGGGCGCTGACCTCGCTGCTGACGGCGCTCTTCGTCCTGTTCGCCGCAGCCTGCAATTCGGACGGCGACAACGACGGCGATCCGACCCCTTCGCTGGAGGTCTCGCCCGAAACCCTGACGCTGGAGGCCACGACAGGCTCCTCCGCTCAGATCACTGTCACCACGACAGCCGCCTGGACTGCCACCTCCACCGGTGAAGGCTTCACCCTCTCCCCGAACGAGGGAACGGGCAACGCCACAATCCTCGTCAGCGCCTCGGCGGCCAATGACAACTCCGAAGCCCGGCAACTCGGACAGATCACGGTTGCAGCCTCGGGGGTCGAGGGTGTGCGGACCGTCACCGTCAGTCAACTGGGCGCCATGCCGGAGCCTCTGCCCGAAACCGAGGTGGTCACCGTCGACTTCACGCTGGGACCCGCCATCGCCACCCCGAGCCTCCCCGAGAAATCGGACACCCCGCCTTCCGAGCGGCAGGAGTTCACTATCGACGGTCGCTTGTTCGCCATCTACGCCAATGCCGAGAACTACGGAAAATACTATTGGCACGACCAGAACTCCTACCCCGACACAAACTACCCGGAGCCGAACAAGGCCCTCTATTTCAGCAAGGAGGGAGCCTATATCGAGTTTCCGGCCGTGGACGGCAAGACGCTCTCAACGGTCGAATACGTCAACTCCACGGGTGCTGGCAAGGATCTGCCCACGTTTGACATTACGACCGACTCGGGCGTCAGTCTGTCCCCCTCGACCGACATCGAGTCGGACAATTCACGCATCCTCTTCACGATTCAGGAGATGGCACTGAACACCCGCTGCCGGCTGGTGATCGTCGATCACGAAAATGCCCAGCCGGCCCGGCTCGTGCTCTCCTACACGGTGCCGCGGCCGTAGGCCCGCCGGAGTCCGGAGCCCGACCGATACGAAAAGCCCGACCTTCCTCCGAGAGCCGGGTTTTTCATTGCCCCGCGCTGAAGCCGCCGACGGCCGGCCCGGCCGCAACGCCGCCACAACACCGCCGCAACACCACCGCAACGCCACCACAACATCGCCGAAACATCGCCGAAACACCGCCGAAACACCGCCGCTAATCGCCCGCCAACGGGTCTCACGGCGCACACGCTCTACGCAAAGCGGACACCCCGCAGCCGTTTGCGACTGCGGTCCACGACTTCGTGTTCGACGATGCCCGTCACCACGTCCGCCGCATCGTGCCAGCGGTTGGCCCGGAACTTGCGCCGGTAGGTCGTCAAATGGGCATAGAGGTCGGGCCAGCGAAGATTCCAACCCCGCGGCCACCGCACCAGATGCAGCACCGTGGCGGCATTCGAGAGGATCCGGGCCTCCTTGTTGCCGCTCTGGTGAAACCACTCCACCCGCACGTCACGTGCAAGCGCCTGTACGGCCCGGGCAAAACCTCGCCCCCCGTTGTTGCTCTCGATGAGCGCCTGCCGCGTCCCCGAGCGCATGAGCAGATCCCCCACCAACGGCTCGGTCTCCTCCATCGGAGCCCGCGAATAGACGGCATCCGTCACATAGATCAGCCCGTCGGAATCCACCGCATAGGAGATCGAACACAGATAGTCATCACCCGTATCGGCCGTATCGGTATAGTTGGCCCGGCGGACAATCTCGTGCGGCAGATCATCGTACTCCGTGAAGTTCAATCCGTAGAGCAACCCCTCGCGGACGGTCGGATGCCCCTGGTACATCGCTTCGAACTGAACGGGATCCAACCGTCGCTTGGCGGCCAGCAGTGTCACGCCGTGCTGCGACTCCCAAAGCGCCTCGCCCGGCTGCCGCGGGTCGAGCTCCGTCGGCGGCGACGCCTTCAACGCCTCGAAGTTCAGGTGAAGCCATCCCTCCACCGCCGGATGCTCGAGCTGCGACCAGCTGTGCAGCTCCTCGACCGGCTCGAGCCGCAGAAGCGTCCCGATCAGATCCTCCTCATGCCAGCGCGTGAAGACGATCAGCTCACGCGAGGCGTTGTGCATACGCGTCCGCACGACCGACGTATACCACTCCCAACAGTTGGCCCGTACGAGCGGGGAGTTGGCCTCCATGGCATCCTTGTACAGGTCGTCCAGAATAAAGCAGTCGACACGATTGCCCGTCAGCGAACCCTCGCGTCCGACCGACAGAAGCCCGCCCCGGTGATCGATCACCTCGACCTCCTCCGAGGTGCGGATATAACCCGGCGGTTTGGTCCCCTGCTTGATGCAGGTCGCCGGAAAATAGACCCCGTATTCGCGGGAATCCAGAATCCGCTGGACCCGGCGGTTGAACTTCGAGGCCAGGGACCCCGAATAGGAGGCGATCGCCACCCGCAGATCGGGATCCAGACCCAGCATGTAGGCCGGAAGAAGCGTCGTGGCCCCCACACTCTTGCCGTGCTGTGGCGGCATCGTCACGATCAGACGACGCACCTCGCCCCGCGCGAAGGCCTCCAGAACCCGATAATAGACCCGGTGAAAGGTTTGAAGCTCGAGAAACGGATAGACCCCCAGGGCAAATTCCGTAAACGTCGGAGGATCGACCGCCGCGGGAAAGGACAACTCCCCGATCTCGGGAACAAAAATCTCTGCGGAAGAGAACCCCGCAGAGATCGATTCGGTTTTTTTGACCATGTGAACATTTTTTCGGGAGGCGGAAGACCCGGTGCTGGCGGCGCCGCGACGGGCGGGTCTTCGGTCCCGGTGAATGATTGCTGAGGCTCCGGAGGGCGGCGCCGCGCCCGAGACTGGCGGCCGGAGCCGTACGGGTCTTCAGATCCGAGCCCGTACTTCGGAAAACGTGAAGTCATTGAGAAACTCTCCGCCCGGGCCCGTCGTGTGGAACTCCCACCAGACGGGAACCAGATCCGAAAGCCTCTCCCGGTCCCCTTCCGGATAGCGTTCCTGTCGGCGATAGACGATCAGGGTGGCCGTCAACCGGCACTCGATCCCCTCCCATTCGAACAGGATGCTCCCGGAAAAGTAACTTCCGCCGCCGATGGCCTCCTTCAGTCGAGAGACCACCTCCTCGTAAAGTTCCGATGATACCGAATACATCATTGAAAATGAAGGTTTTTTGCAAATTATTTTTGCAGTTGAAATAAATTGTTTAACTTTGTTGCACAAAGATAAGTTCAAAAATTGGATATTGTACAAGAAAGTTCAAATATTTTATATAATTTTTTTTGATAGACTGCCATGAACGAACGGGTAAAATTGATACGAAAACAGTTAGGAATGACGCAAGAGCAACTGGCTCAGAGGCTTGGAATCGGCAAAGCCGCCCTTTCGATGATCGAGACCGGGAAGGCGGGGCTCTCGGCACGCAACCGCAACATCCTTGTTCAAGAATTTAATGTCAACCCCGAATGGCTCGAATCCGGAGTGGGAAACATGTTCAATGCCGAGCCCGATCTGACGGCTTACATGCACCGCACCGACAATTCGCTGCCCTTGCAGAGTGTGCCGCTCTATTCGATCGAGGGGACGGCCGGACTTGTTCCGCTCTTCACCGACCAGCAACAGCAAAAACCCGTCAATTACATTCATATCCCCAATCTGCCGAAGTGCGACGGGGCGATCTATATTGTCGGGGACTCGATGTACCCGCTGCTCAAAAGCGGGGACATTGTGCTTTACAAACAGCTGAGGAATATCGAGGATATTTTCTGGGGCGACATGTACCTGCTGTCGATCGACATCGACGGTGAGGAGTACATCACCGTAAAATACATTCAGAAATCCGACCGCCCGGGCTATGTCAAGCTCGTCAGTCAGAATCCCCATCATGCAGACAAAGAGGTGGAGATTGCGCGCATTCGGGCCATTGCGTTGGTCAAGGCGAGCATTCGCATGAATTCCATTCGATAGGGGGGGGGTTGGAGTGTTTCGAATAATTTCGCATTTGCCGCGATCAATTCCGTTTTTTTTACTATCTTTGCAGAGCCGCGAAATTGGTCAGCCAATTTTTCCCGCGGGGGGGGGTGAGGGAGATGAGAAGGAGAAGGAGAAGGTGAGAAGGGAGACCAAGAAGAGTGCGGGCTGAGAAGAAGTATGGTGGGATGAGGGGGTGAATAGAGGAGACGGGAGGTGTGAGAGACGGGAGATGCAGAGGAGAGGAGAGGAGAGGAAGAGGAAGAAGAGAGGAAAGAGAGAAAAAGAGGCGAGAAAAGAGAAGAAACCGCCGATCCTCTGCCCCATGAAATGGAAGAGACAGACAACAGGAGACATATAGTATTTTATAATAAAAAACATCCGACAATGAAAACGAATTACGAAATCCGCTACGCTGCGCATCCCGAAGATGCCAAGCATTACGACACGGCACGCCTGCGTCGCGACTTCCTGATCGAAAAGGTCTTCGCAGCCGATGAGGTGAACATGGTCTACTCGATGTACGACCGCATGATCGTCGGAGGGGCTATGCCCGTCAACGAGGTCCTCAAACTCGAGGCCATCGATCCGCTCAAGGCACCCTACTTCCTGACGCGGCGCGAAATGGGTATCTTTAACGTCGGAGGCCCCGGCGTTGTCAAGGCCGGCGATACGACCTTCGACCTCGACTACAAGGAGGCCCTCTACCTCGGCCGCGGCGACCGCGAAGTCACGTTCGCCAGCAAGGACCCCAAGAACCCCGCCAAGTTCTACTTCAACTCCACGACAGCTCACTGCTCCTACCCCGACAAAAAAGTCACCAAGGCTGATGCCGTCGTTGCGCACATGGGTTCGCTCGAAGGATCCAATGACCGGAATATCAACAAAATGATCGTCAGCCAGGTGCTGCCTACCTGCCAGCTGCAGATGGGTATGACCGAGCTGCTCCCCGGAAGCGTCTGGAATACCATGCCGGCTCACGTACACTCCCGCCGCATGGAGGCCTACTTCTATTTCGAAGTTCCCGAAGAGCACGCCGTCTGCCACCTCATGGGAGAGATCGACGAAACCCGCCATATCTGGATGAAGGGTGATCAGGCCGTTCTTTCTCCCGAATGGTCGATCCACAGCGCCGCTGCCACGCACAACTACACCTTCATCTGGGGCATGGGCGGTGAGAACCTCGATTACGGAGATCAGGACTTCTCGAAAATCACCGATCTGAAGTAACCCCGGAGCCGGAACGCAATCCGGGGGGGGGTGAAGAGAAGGATGCTGCAAGGAACTGCAAGGAAGCCGTTAGAAAACAGCAAGTGAGTCCGGGAAGAAGTCTGGAGTAAATCCGGAAAAGCCTGGAGTAACTCTGACAGGGACTTGGCCCCGGACGAATCCGAACCGGACAACAAGCAACCGGATAAACACACCGGAGCGGAGTCATGAGGGCAAATACCCTCCGAACACCCCTCAATAACAAGTAAGAACCAATTAACCTATCTAATACCCAGTACAAACATGGTAAACTTTTCATTGGAAGGTAAGGTCGCACTCGTAACGGGTGCCTCTTACGGAATCGGCTTCGCCATCGCTACGGCCTTCGCCCGCCAGGGCGCCAAGATCGTCTTCAATGACATCAAACAGGAACTCGTCGACAAAGGTCTCGCCTCCTACAAGGCAGAGGGCGTCGAAGCCAAAGGCTATGTCTGCGACGTAACGAACGAGGAGCAGGTCAACGCCATGGTCGCACAGATCGAGAAGGAGGTTGGCGTCATTGACATTCTGGTCAACAACGCCGGCATCATCAAGCGAATCCCGATGGTCGAAATGAGCGCCAAGGACTTCCGCCAGGTGATCGACATCGACCTCAACGGTCCGTTCATCGTCTCGAAGGCCGTCATCCCCTCGATGATCAAAAAAGGACACGGCAAGATCATCAACATCTGCTCGATGATGTCCGAACTCGGCCGTGAGACCGTTTCGGCCTATGCCGCAGCAAAGGGCGGTCTGAAGATGCTCACCCGCAACATCGCCTCCGAATACGGCGAATACAACATCCAGTGCAACGGTATCGGCCCGGGCTACATCGCTACCCCGCAGACCGCTCCGCTACGCGAGCGTCAGCCGGACGGTTCGCGCCATCCGTTCGACGCCTTCATCGTGGCCAAGACCCCCGCAGCCCGCTGGGGTACGACCGAAGACCTGATGGGTCCCGCCGTCTTCCTCGCTTCCGAAGCCTCGGACTTCGTGAACGGACACATCCTCTATGTCGACGGCGGTATTCTCGCCTACATCGGCAAGCAGCCCAAATAGTCGGAGATATCCGATTCTGCGAATCGACAGCGCTCTTTCCCCCGCGGAAGAGCGCTGTTTTTTCATCCCCGGAATCTGCGAAACGACGGTCGCCAAATTCAAAAACGGTTCCAAACACAGGGTCGTTCACAAAAAAATTTAATAACTCCCACCTCTTCCGATTCAAAAGCAAATCTCCCGAATCCGTTAACAATCGAACGCTATCAGCCTCTCAAAACCCGCGATTCATAAGACAATCATAGTCAAGGCTCCCCGTAAAAACGAACAAATGTTCTTAAAAATCCGCTTACGGACGCGCATTTTGCCAATTTATTTTATATATTTGTCAAAACTTGTTCACTGTAAACACTAATCTGAAACCAAAAATCATGGAACAAACCAAAGTGAGGGAGTTGCAGGATGTGGTCATTCGATTCTCCGGGGATTCGGGCGACGGAATGCAGCTCACGGGTACGCTCTTTTCCGACACTTCGGCTCTGCTCGGAAACGGAACCTCCACATTCCCCGACTATCCGGCCGAAATCCGGGCGCCGCAAGGCACCGTGGCGGGAGTCTCCGGTTTCCAGGTGCATTTCGGAGATCACCGGGAACTCAATCCCGGCGACTACTGCGACGTCCTCGTGGCAATGAATCCCGCGGCTCTCAAAGCCAATCGAAAATGGCTGAAACCCGAGGCTACGGTGATCATCGACGGCGATTCGATCACCGAAGAGCACCTCAAAAAGGCCGGATTCAAGACCCTCGATCCGCTCGCCGAACTCGGTCTTGACGAATACAACGTCGTCATGCCCGACATCACCTCCATGACCCGCGAAGCCCTCAAGCAGACCGGACTCGACAACAAGGCCGTCGTCAAGTGCAAGAACATGTTCGCCCTGGGAATCTGCTTCTGGTTGTTCGACCGCCCGGAGGAGTATGCCCTGCGCTATCTCGATACGAAATTCGCCAAGAAGAATCCCGCCGTGGCCGAGGCCAACAAACTCGCCATCAAGGCCGGATACAACTACGCGGCAAATACGCACCAGTTCGCCAACAACTACACCGTAGCCCCCGCCGCCCGTGAAAAGGGAACATACCGATCCATCAACGGAAACGTCGCTACGGCATGGGGTCTCTGCGCCGCAGCCGAAAAGGCCGGATTGCCGCTCTTCTGCGGATCGTACCCCATCACCCCGGCTACGGTGATCCTCGAGGAGCTGGCCAAGCGCAAGGATCTGGGTGTAAAAACCGTACAGGCCGAGGATGAAATCGCTGGCATCTGCACGGCCATCGGTGCCTCCTTTGCCGGAAACTTCGCCGTGACGACAACTTCCGGTCCGGGACTCTCGCTCAAGAGCGAAGCGCTGGGTCTGGCCGTTATGGCCGAACTGCCGCTTGTGGTGGTCGACGTCCAGCGTGGCGGTCCCTCGACGGGCCTGCCGACCAAAACCGAGCAGAGCGACCTGGCTCAGGCTCTCTACGGCCGGAACGGTGAGTGTCCCGTGATCGTCGTGGCCGCCTCGTCGCCCAGCGACTGCTTCCACTACGCCTTCGAGGCCGGACGTCTGGCCATGGAGCACATGACCCCCGTGGTGCTGCTCTCCGACGGATTCATCGCCAACGGATCCGAACCGTGGCGAATCCCCTCGATGAAGAATTATCCGAAGATCTGCCCTCCGATCGTCAACGTAGCCCCCGAAGGCGGATTCATGCCCTATGTGCGCAACGAAAAACTCGCACGCGGATGGGCCTTCCCCGGCAAGGTGGGGCTTGAACACCGCGTCGGCGGCCTGGAGAAGGATGCCGTCAAGGGAAGCATCTCCCATGACCCGGCAAACCACCAGAAAATGGTCGACACCCGCGCCGCCAAAGTCGCCAAGGTCGTAGACGATATCCCCGCACAGAAGGTCTGGGGCGATGACCAGGGCGATCTGCTCGTCGTCGGTTGGGGCGGTACGCGCGGACACCTCCAGAATGCCGTCGACGAGATGCGCCGCGAAGGTCACAAGGTTTCGCTCTGCCACTTCAACTACATCAATCCCCTGCCACACGGAGTCCGCGAAATCTTCTCACGGTTCCGTCGTATCGTCGTCTGCGAACTCAACGAAGGTCAGTTTGCCAACTACCTGCGCCAGAACTTCCAGGAGTTCCACTACGAACAGTACAACAAGTGCGAAGGCCAGCCCTTTACGGTGGTCGAACTGAAAGAAAAATTCCACTCCTTATTGAAATAACGCCATGGCAGACTACAAATATACCCCTGCGGACTTCAAAAGCGACCAGGAGGTACGCTGGTGTCCGGGTTGCGGCGACCATGCCATTCTGAATGCCGTACAGCGGGCGCTGCCCGAAATCGCGGATGCCCTCGACACCCCGCACAACCTCTTTACCTTCATCTCGGGAATCGGGTGCTCGTCGCGCTTCATCTATTACATGAAGACCTACGG
>CALUKK010000110.1 GCA_944321205.1 uncultured Alistipes sp. | reverse complement strand
TTATCAGTCAGGTTGGTTGGGTACTTATGCATAACTTTAATGTCTTGATAACCATAAAGTTACAAAAAATATCCCAATTAACCTACTGATTTACAACTAATTATAAATAAATTTAAACAGCTTCTAATATTTAAAGTATGTACTTTTGCGCTGTGAAAAAAATAACGCAAGGTTTTATTAACAAATAATTCAAAACATTATGGCAACTATTAAAATCGGTATCAACGGCTTCGGTCGTATCGGCCGTATGGTTTTCCGTGCTGCCTGCACGCAGACTGACAAGTATGAGATCGTAGGTATCAACGACCTCTGCCCGGTGGACTACCTGGCTTATATGCTGAAGTACGACACGATGCACGGCCAGTTCAAGGGTGAGATCGACTACAACATGGAGAAGAGCCAGCTGATCGTCAACGGCCACGCTATCCGCGTCACCGCCGAGAAGGATCCCGCCAACCTGAAGTGGAACGAGGTAGGTGCCGAGTACGTCGTAGAGTCGACGGGTCTGTTCCTGACCGAGGAGAAGGCTCAGGCTCACCTGGCAGCCGGTGCCAAGTATGTGGTTATGTCGGCTCCTTCGAAGGACGCTACGCCGATGTTCGTCTGCGGCGTGAACACCGACACCTATGCCGGTCAGAAGATCGTTTCGAACGCTTCGTGCACCACGAACTGCCTCGCCCCGATCGCCAAGGTGCTGAACGACAAGTTCGGTATTACGGACGGTCTGATGACGACGGTTCACTCGACCACCGCAACGCAGAAGACCGTAGACGGTCCCTCGATGAAGGACTGGCGTGGCGGACGTGCCGCTTCGGGCAACATCATCCCCTCGTCGACGGGCGCTGCCAAGGCCGTAGGTAAGGTGATTCCTTCGCTGAACGGCAAACTGACGGGTATGTCGATGCGTGTTCCGACGCTGGACGTATCGGTTGTCGACCTGACGGTCAACCTCGCAAAGCCGGCCAAGTATGACGAGATCTGCGCCGCCATGAAGGAGGCTTCGGAAGGCGAACTGAAGGGTATTCTGGGTTACACCGAGGATGCTGTCGTATCGTCGGACTTCCTGGGTGATCCCCATACGTCGATCTTCGACAAGGCTGCCGGTATCGCACTGACCGACACCTTCGTAAAGGTTGTAGCATGGTACGACAACGAGTGGGGTTACTCGAACAAGGTGCTGATGCTTATCGACAAGATGGCTGCTTACAACAACAAATAGTCGTAAGACACCTCAAAAAAGAGAGGGAAGCTCGAAAGGGCTTCCCTTTTTTCGTGGCTTTTCCGTGCTTATTTGTGGACTTGTTCGGGTGCTCGGGTCGGGGACGGTTGAACGGATCGGGGAGGTCGAGGCGGAAGTATCGATGCTGCGGTCCGCAGTGAGGGACGGGATCTGGTTGCGGTACGCTGTACCGGCGATTACTCCGCGTGGGTGACTTTCATTTCGATCGAGGCCCCCGACCATTGGTTGATCATGCGCTTTTCGGTGCGCAGGAGACGCCCGGCGTAGGAGATGCGGATCTCGGCTTCGAAGGGACGTGTCGAATCGATGTCGTTGCCTACGGGCAGCGTGTGGGGAATGATGTAGACGTAGAGCATCAGATGGTCGCAGGGGGGTGTTTCGAGCGTAACGCTCCGTACGGCGGGAATCTCCGCCGGCCGGGCCTTGAGGTTTGCGCCCACGTCAGCTACGTCCGATGCCGCCGAGACGAATCCGATGCGGTTGTCGTCGACGTCGAAACATCCGCACATCAGGTCTGCATTATAACGCCACCACTCGTCGTAGCGGCTTTTCAGTTCGATTTTGAATCCTGCCTCCTTCATGTCTGCAAAGATAGTGCAAGGCTCCGGCAAAAGCAAATTTCCGATCCTCGGGCGCGTCGCGGGGGCGGAGAGCCGCTCTCCGGGCACTAAAACTCTGAGTTTTCTTTGCAAATGTCTTATTTTTTCGTAACTTTGCGCACTAAAAGTGTTCAAATGGAGGAAACACAGCGATATACCATCGTCTTCGGCGGGCTGAAAAACGGGCGTCACGAGTTCCGTTTTACCGTGGACAAGTCGTTGTTCGAGGAGTTCGAGAACTCGGAGATCAAGGACGGGGCCTGTGATGTGGTGGTGGAGCTCGATCGTGCCGAGACGCAGTTGACGCTCGGCATCTCGATCTCGGGATATGTCGTTGTGGCATGCGATCGCTGTCTGGAGGATTGCCGCATCCCCATCGATTTTGCCGGGGAGTTGTTGGTGAAGTTCTCCGAAGAGGCGCATGAATACGATGGTGAGGTGATCTGGCTTCTGCCGGGGGAGGATCGGGTGGATCTGACGCAGTACATTTATGAAAGTATTGTTCTGGCGCTGCCCTACCAGCGGGTGCATCCCGAGGGAGCCTGCAATCCGGAGATGCTCGAACGCTTCCGGATCGTTTCCGAAAGGGAGTTCGCAGCCATCGAACAGGCGGCCGCACATGAACACAACGAAGGTGAATGGGCCAAGTTGGCGGCGCTGCGCGAGCGGATGGAGGCCGAAGAGGCCCGGGAACGCGCCACGACGTCGGACAACGACCCGACAGGAGCGGATCAATCCGGCAAATGAACGGAATACGAAAGGTTGAACTTATAATAATACAGTTGTAAAATGGCACATCCTAAACACAAAATCTCGTCGACGCGACGCGACAAACGTAGAACTCACTACAAGGCAACCGTTCCGACGGTCGTAACGTGCTCGAACTGTGGTGCCTCGGTGCTCTATCACCGAGTATGCCCGGAGTGCGGATTCTATCGCGGCAAGCTCGCCATCGAGAAGAAAGCTGCCGAATAGTTTCGGTGTTGAAAGAGTGCGTTCCAGGCCGGAAAGCCTCTTTCTCCCTTTATGAAGGGATCGGCCGGGTCATGCAGGTTGCATACGCGGCGCGATTCCGAAGATTTCAACCAACTCCATGAGTATGATAAAGATTGGTGTAGATGCCATGGGGGGTGATTATGCTCCCGAAGCGGCTGTCAAAGGAGCTGTCATGGCGCTCGACGCGATCGGCTCGGACAGCCGGATCGTCCTGTTCGGCGACGAACGGCAGATCCGCTCCGTATTGGCATCGGAGGGGTGCCCTGCCGAGCGGTTCGACCTCGTTCCCACTACCGAAGTGATCGAAATGGGAGATCATCCGGCCAAGGCATTCCAGTCGAAAGTCGATTCGAGTATCACGGTAGGTTTCGGATACCTGGCCAAAGGAGCCATTGACGGCTTTGCCAGTGCCGGTTCGACGGGCGCCATGATGGTCGGATCGATGTATGCCGTCAAACCGATCGAAGGGGTCATTCGCCCCACGATCTCATCCCTTGTCCCCACGGTGACGGGATGCCCGGCCCTGTTGTTGGACGTAGGACTGAATGTGGACTGCAAACCTGAAGTGCTGGCCCAGTACGGACTCATCGGCTCGATCTATGCCGAATCGGTATTGGGCATTGAGAAACCTCGCGTGGCGGTACTCAACATCGGAGAGGAGGAGACCAAGGGCAATGCCCAGGTCAAGGCAACCTATGAACTGTTGAAGGCCGACACCCGGATCCACTTTGTGGGCAATGTCGAAGGGTCGCACATCTTTTCGGGCAAGGTTGCCGATGTGATTGTATGTGACGGTTTTGTCGGCAATACGGTTCTGAAGATGGCCGAGGGCCTCTATCGGATCAATCTGGCGCTGGGAGGTCACAACGCCTTCTGGGATGCCATGAATTATGAAAACGTGGGTGGCACGCCCGTTCTGGGGGTCAATGCACCGGTTGTCATCGGCCACGGCTGTTCGACGCCGAAGGCCATCCGGAGCATGATTCTTTCGACCGAACAGGTCATCAAGGCCGGCTTGACGTCGAAACTGCAGCATGCGTTTAAGAATTAATGTTTATCAGTAAGCAAGATTAAGTTAATGGGTAAGATAACAGCAGCGATTACGGGTGTCGGACAATACCTCCCGGATTATATTCTCACGAACGACGAGTTGAGCCACATGGTCGACACCAACGACGAGTGGATCATGTCGCATACGGGTATCAAGACCCGTCACATTCTCAAAGGCGAGGGTATCGGTACCTCCTACATGGGAGCCCGTGCCGTCATGAATCTGCTTGATAAGACGGGTGTGGATCCGATGTCGATCGACGTGGTGATCTGTGCGACGGTGACTCCCGACATGTTCTTCCCCTCGACGGGCAACCTGATTGCCGACCAGGCGGGATGTAAGAATGCCTTTGCATACGATGTTTCGGCAGCGTGCAGCGGCTTCCTCTTCGCCTTGACGACGGGTGCCAAATTCATCGAGGCCGGAACGAGCAAGCGAGTCATTGTTGTCGGAGCCGACAAGATGTCGTCGATTGTCGACTATACGGACCGTTCGACCTGCCCGCTTTTCGGCGATGCGGCGGCTGCGGTGCTGCTGGAGCCCAATACGGAGGGACTTGGAGTGATCGATTCGATTCTCCACAGCGATGGATCGGGTGAGTTGCAGCTCTATATGAAGGCCGGCGGATCGCGTTATCCGGCATCGATCGAAACGGTACAGAACAACTGGCATACGATCATGTGGGATGGACATGCGGTTTTCAAGGCTGCCGTGTCGAAAATGTCCGATGTTTCGGTGGAGATGATGGAGCGCCATCACCTCACGGGAGATGATATTCGCTTCCTGGTACCTCACCAGGCCAATCTGCGCATCATCGATGCCACGGCCCGTCGGATGGGTATTACCCAGGACAAGTGCATGATCAATATCGACCGTAACGGCAATACGACGGCCGCCACGATCCCGACCTGCCTCTACGACTATGAAAAGGACCTGCGAAAGGGTGATAATCTGATCCTTGCAGCATTCGGAGGTGGATATACCTGGGGTGCCATCTACGTGAAGTGGGCCTACGACGGTTCAAAAGCGTGAATGCTCCCCGGGCCTGAATGTGGGGGGGGGTGAGATGCATGGACTTCCGCCGCATGAGCCTCGGACCGGATATGTGGAGGGGTAGGATGCATGGACACCTGTCGTATACGCCTTGGCCCGGATATGAGAGGGGGTGAGATGCGTTGACTCCCCACAGTATGCGTCCCGGGCCTGATGTATGAGAAGGTGGGGAGATTCTTGAACTCCGCAATTCCGATAAATGAGCGATGCTTTCCGTAAGGAGAGCATCGTTTTTTTGTCGGGGCGGAACGCCGGGCTGTGGAAAATTCGTATCTTTGAATGATGAACCTGCAAATACGCCCGATTCGTGACCCCGAAATCTTCAGGCTGGAGGATCTTCTCTACGAAGCCATCTGGCAGCCCGATCCCGAGCATCGCCTGCCGCGGGAGGTGATCCGTGTCCCCGAACTGTTTGCCTATGTCGAGGCCTTCGGGCGGCATGCCGGAGATTGCTGTCTGGTGGCTGAGGCCGATGGTCGGGTGGTCGGAGCGGCATGGTGCCGTCTGATACGGGGGTTCGGATGGGTGGATGAACGGATTCCCGAACTTGCCATGGCGCTTTATCCTCCGTATCGAGGGGTGGGAATCGGCACCCGGTTGCTGAAGTCTCTGCTGCATGTGTTGCGCGAGCGGGGCTTTGGTGCCGTATCGCTCTCCGTACAGCGGGCCAATCCTGCGGTACGGCTCTATCTGCGACACGGATTCCGGATCGTGGAGACACGTCAGGAAGAGTATGTGATGCGTTGCGATTTCCGGGGAAACTGAACTCCTGTTTCAGATTCCTTTCGGATTCGGTCGTTATCTTTGCTCTCGGAGCTGGGTCGGTCGAGGTGCAGGCCCGGCCGTTGACGTTGAAAATGTGGAGTAACTATGAAAATATTGATTGTTGAAGACGAACCCTCATTGCGGGAGATCATGGCGCGGACCCTCACACGCGAACAGTATGTCGTCGAACAGGCGGCCGACTATGCATCGGCCTCGGACAAACTCGCCGCATACGACTATGACTGTATCCTGTTGGATATCATGCTGCCCGGGGGCAGCGGTCTGCGGCTGTTGGAGGAGTTGAAGCGCCGCCGCAGCCGGGCCGGTGTGATCATCATTTCGGCCCGGGATTCGCTCGACGACAAGATCGAGGGGCTGGAACTCGGTGCCGACGACTATCTTCCGAAACCCTTCCATCTGGCCGAACTCAGCGCCCGGATCCGGAGCGTGCTGCGCCGTCACCAGCGTGACGGTTACGAATGCCTTGAGGCGGGCAACGTCCGTCTGTGGCCCGACAGCCGCAGGGTCGAGGTGGCGGGACGTCCGCTCGAATTGTTGCGCAAGGAGTACGACATCCTGCACTACTTCATGGCGCGGCCCAACCACACGGTCGACAAAACGGCGCTGGCTGAGGGGGTCTGGGGCGATCATATCGATCAGGTGGACAATTTCGACTTCGTATATGCGCAGATGAAGAATCTGCGGCGCAAGCTTCATGATGCGGGTGCGGATATCGAGATCCGTGCCGTCTACGGTTTCGGTTATAAGCTCGTGCAGCCATGAAACTGGTCTATCGCATTCTGTTGCATCTCTCCTGGGTTCTCACGCTGCTTCTGGCGGGGTGGGCGGCCCTGTTCTACTTTACGCTGATCGACGAGGTCAACGACGAGGTGGACGATGCTTTGGAGTCTCGGGCCGAGGTGATTGTCAAGCGGGTGTTGTCGGGCCGGGAGGTGGCGACCTCTGCGCCGACCGATAATACGGGATATATTCTGCGCGAGATCCCTGCCGAGCAGGCCCGGGGACGTTCTCAGGATCGTTACAGCGACGAGGAGATCTTCATTCCGGAACGGGACGACCGGGAGCCGGCCCGGGTGCTTCGCAAGACCTTTCGTGGTGCCGGGGAACGTTGGTATGAACTGACGGTCATGTCACCCAGCATCGAGAAGGAGGATCTTCTCGAAGCGATCTTTTACGGCATTCTCTATCTGTATCTTTGTTTGTTGTTGTCGGTCTTGCTGGTGACGGTGGTGTTGCTTTACCGCACGATGCGACCGCTGTATGCCCTGTTGCGATGGTTGGATGCCTACACCGTGGGGAGCCGGAATCCGCCGCTGAAGATCGAGACCTCCGTGACGGAGTTCCGGCGCCTGAACGAAGCTGCCGAACGATATGCCGCACGGGCCGAATCGTTGTTTGAGCGCCAGAAACAGTTCATCGGCAACGCATCGCACGAAATGCAGACTCCGTTGGCCGTATGCCGCAACCGCTTGGAGATGCTGGTCGATGATCCGCGGGGTCTGAGCGAGGAGCAGTTGGGCGAGATCGCCAAGGTGCAGCACACGCTGGACTATCTCGTGCGGTTGAATCGCTCGCTGCTGTTGCTCTCGAAGATCGATAACGGACAGTTCCCCGAGACCGAGGAGGTGGATTTCAACGCCCTGATCCGGCGGACGGGCGAAGATCTGGAAGAGATCTATGCCTATCGGGGGATTCGTTTTTCGGTGCAGGAACAGGGGACGCTTCGCGTGCGGATGAACCCTTCGCTGGCGGGGAGTCTGGTGGGCAATCTGGTAAAGAATGCCTTTGTGCACGGGGCCGAAGGAGGGGAGATTCGCGTACGGATCGCGTCACACCGTTTTGAGATTGACAACGATGCCGCAGCGGGCGCTTTGGATGCCGGACACATCTTCGAGCGGTTCTATCAGGGAACCAAAAAGAAGGGTTCGACAGGCCTCGGACTTGCCATTGTGGATGCCGTGTGCCGTCTTTACGGATTGCGGATCGAGTATGCTTTCCGGGACGGCCGCCATCTTTTTACGGTGAATTTTCCGGAATGAGGACTTTTTTCAGATTTGTTTCAGATTCGCTCCTCACCTTTGTCATGTGGAAATCACGGAACCGATAATGACAAACGAATAAAAACAAATGATTATGAAAAAGTTCACGATTCTTCTGGCATCACTTTTCGTCGCATTTTCGACGCTTCCGGCCTTTGCGGACAACGATCGGATCATCACCGTCGAGGAGCTTCCCGCTGCGGCCCGACAATTTATCGCAACCTATTTCAAAGGGGTGGACATCTCCTATGCGAAGGTTGACGAGGAGTTTTTCGACAAGGAGTACAAGGTTGTTTTCGTCGATGGTTCGACGGTCGGATTCTTTAAGAACGGTGATTGGAAGGAGGTAGACTGCAAGTATGGTGCGGTTCCGGCGGGAATTGTTCCGAAGCAGATTGTCGATGGTGTTTCGTCGCGATTCGCCGGGCGCAAGGTGGTCTGCATCGATCGGGATCGTCGGGGTTATGACGTGGAACTCGACAACGGACTCGACCTGGAATTCGACAGCCGTTTCCGTCTGCTCGATATCGGCGATTGATCCGAGCATCGCGCAATCATGCTGCGGCCGAAAAATGCGGCATCCGAATTGCATGTCGGATGCCGCATATGTTTTCTGCTTATGGGGGTATAAGATAATACGATAGGATTTATTTCCAAAATAACGGAATACTATTTATCTTTGCTTCAACAAACAGAAACAATACCATCTTAAAACGTTACCGCTATGTTGAGTCAGAAATTGCATGAGGCGCTCAATGCGCAGATCAATGCCGAGATGTGGTCGGCGTATCTTTATCTGTCGATGTCGATGGATGCCGAGGCCAAGGGGCTGAAAGGTGTTGCGAACTGGTTCTACGTACAGTTCCGCGAGGAGCAGGATCATGCCCGGATCATCATGAACTATCTGCTTTCGCGCGAAGGCAAGGTTGAACTGCGACCGATCGAGGCCGTACGTACCGAGTGGGCTTCGCCGCTGGAGATGTTCCAGGATACGCTCAAGCATGAGAAGGTGGTGACGGCCATGATCAATAATCTGGTCTCGATTGCCGCCGAAGACAAGGATTATGCCTCGTCGAACATGCTCGTCTGGTTCGTCAACGAACAGGTTGAGGAGGAAGAGGATGCCCGCGAGAAGATCGCAGCCTGTGAGGCTGTCGAGGGGAACAAGTTCGGTCTCTATATGCTGGACAAGGAGCTTGCGACGCGGGCCTATTCGCAGGCGGCCCCGCTTTCGTCGACGGAGGCCTGAGGTGTGAGAATCCGCTTTTCCGGATCCGGACTCTTTTTCAGAGAGTCGAGTCGTCCGGAGAGTGACCCTACAGGAAAAGTTTTGTCATAGTATAGTAGATTATTGTTGAGAGGTCCGGTCCCGCTTGTCGGGGCCGGATTTTTCGTGGGCTCTGGGGCCCCGGGATTCTGTTTTGTGCGATTCCCGTTGTGGCGAGGATCCGCCGTTCCGTCTTCGTCGCTTGGCGTTCAAAGGTCCATGCGCAATCGCACCATATGGCGGCACTCCAGTCCGTTTTCGAAGATCGGAATGGGATAGAACTTCCGAAAATAGTCGATGTCGAGTCCGCAACGTACGAATCCGCAACGTTCATAAAGGGCGATCTGTCCCGTTCCGGAGTCTCCGGTCCCGATTTCAAGGATCCGGAACCCCGCTTCACGGGCTGTTCGGATGGCGTGTTGCAGCAAGGCGGTTGCAATCCCGCGGCGCTGACAGGCCGGTATTACGGCGATGTTCACCACCTCGGCCGTGAAGGGTCGCGTGTGCAGCAACAGGTATTGCCCGACGATTCGTCCGTCGGTAAAAGCGGCGTAGCAGTGGCTGCGCGGCAGATAATCGGCAATCGATGCTTCGGATTCATCGGCCAGCAGCAGCAATTCGCGGGACGGGGTATTGGTGAGGCGGATTTCCATGGCAGAGTTGGTTGGCAGGATGGAACAGATTGGGCTCGTTTTGGATCCGGAGCGTCAGAAGAGTGACACGACTCCCTCGAACGAGGCCAGAATGAGGATATAGCGCAGGGTCTTTCCTGCGAGCATCGAGACGGCGGTGATCCAGACATTGCTGCGCATGAGTCCCAGAACGATGGCAATGGCCTCGCCGATTGTGGGCAGGAAGGCGAAGAAGGCCATCAGCGCTCCGCGCCCTGCCAGGAATTTCCGGGCCCGGGCCAACTGGCGGGTGGAGACTCCCAGACGGGTGATCCACTCCGTTCGGCCGAGGGTTCCGATCCCGTAGCAGGTCATTCCGCCGAGCGTGTTGCCCAGGGCTGCCGCGGCGACGCATCCCACGGGATCAAGGCCCATGCGGACCAGCACGACCATCACCGCCTCGGAACTGAACGGCAGCACACTCCCGGCAATGAAGGCCGAAAGAAAGAGGCCTCCATAGCCCCAGTTGACAAGAAATTCGGTGAGCGCTTCCATCGGATACTTTTTTACCTTTCCGGACATCCCGGTGTGCCAAAGATACGTATTTTTCGCAGGAAATCGTCCGGTTCGCTTCGGAATCGGAGTTTGGGGAGGGTGAGATCCCGGGGATGTTTCTGTCGGGCGGGGTCCTTATGACGCAAAAAGCGGAAGAGATCCCAATGGATCTCTTCCGCCTGAAATTCGTTCCGGATCACCGGACCGGTCTGACGATTGCTCCGATAGCCTGACTCCGCATCGGTGCATCCGACTATTCTGCCGCCTGTTCCAGCAGGTATCCTCCGCTCGCGTTGTTATGAACGGCGATTTCACCCGTTGCGTCGGTGAAGTAGAAGCGGAGCTCTTCGATAACGGCATCGGCCGGGAGTCCGAAAAACTCTTTCGGATAGATGTAGCGTTCGAAGAGTTGTTGTGCGCTGATGTACTCCATGCGGTTCTTGTCGCTCCGTTCGGTGACTTCGGCGACCTGCCCGCTGTTGTATACGGCCTTTCCGCAGAGATAGACATCCTGGGCATTCTCCAGTCCGGTCATGAAGGGGATGAACTGCACGGCAAAGATATCGCCGTAACGGAACGTGGAGGGCTTGATGATGGGAGGCATGGCCTTCGGGTTGACCGTGAGTTTCTTGAATTCGACGGCATGGCGGGCATTTTTTGTGACGAATCCCCACTGGTCGTAGGTGTAGGCGTAACCCATGTAGAAGGTACTGGGGGTCATACCCGTTTTCAGCTTAATATGAACGGTCGCATAGATGTTGATTTCGGGATTGTCCGTATCGTTGCTGTCGGAATCGTCCGTGATGGTAAAGATGGTCTTTGACCGCCATACGACCCATTTGAGCTCCGGAACATTCTCCAAGCCTTCATTGCCACCGATCCCGACCTCCGAGCACAACTCCAGCGCCTCGGCCCAGGGCTTGTCCTGTTCGGGCAAACCCGATACAAGCTTGTCGCTCTCAACGGTTGCCGGTGTTTTCTCGGTTTCGGGCATCAACTCCAGCACCTCACCCGTAATCTCTTCCGTAAACGGAGGAGTCTGTCCATTTTTCTCGTAGAGATGGTTCTTGGCTGTCAGGTTTTTTGTCGACAGTGTCAAGGTGGCATTCGATGCGAGGTCCCAGTCTACGGGGGCGAGGATGGCGAAGACCAGACGTCCCGTTCCTTCCGTAAGGGTTTGTATTCTGAGTTGTGCGTCGTATTCGATGACCGTATTGGCATCGGCCTCCTCCGGTTGGTTGATTCCGTCGAAATAGAGGCATCCGACCACGGCGGTCATCAGCAGCACGGCGGCTGCGGTACGAAGGATCGTTCTTTTATTTATCGTTTTCATGGAGTATCCGGTTTAGTTTATGCTTTTGAACTTGTACTTGTAGGTCAGCGATTTGCTGTCAAGATGGAATGAGATGACGAACCCGTCGTTCTCGAAGGTGGCGAGCACCTCTCCCGTATCCTTGCGGCGCAGTTCGTTGGGGACGACCGCCGTGTCGAGTTCGCACTCTACGGGTGACTGGAGTTCTTCGGCAAAGGGGTAGAACGGGATCAACTCACCGTTTTCGAAGGTAAAGAGCGTTTTGGTCGGGGAGATGCTGACGCTGATCCGGGCCGGCGAGGAGAAGAAATCGAGTTTGTTCGTGATATCGGTGCCATCCGTGTTTACGGGATCGCATTGCAGGACCTTGTCCAACTGATAATTTACCGTGAGGGGATCAACATCCTCTCCTTCGTGGGGAATCTCCTCGTCAGTCTCTTCAACGGGAATGTAGGGTAGTGTCTGCTTCTCTTCGCATCCGGAGAGGAAGGCGATGGTGCAGACGGTGATTAGAAAAATAGCGATTTGTTTCATATAGGTTGGTTTTATGCGGTTACTGTCGGGTGTAGAGATGTGCGACCTTCGAATGTCAGGCACGGTTTGCATACGGGTCTATTACAAAAATAGATTTTATCCTGCTGCTTTACATGTTTGTTAGGAGCCAAAGTATATGGACTTGAGAGTTTCTGTATGTATATATTGTTGGTTTTCAGCACATTTGTTTCTGGAGTTGTGAGGGGAGATGGTAAACGACTGGGAGATGTCGGGATGGGGAACCGTTCGTTCTCGCGCCTTTGCATCTCCGTTTTCGTATGTCCGATGTACACGGATTCCATCGCCCGCTCTTGTGTCAGTGCTTTTCGATCCGGGACCAACTGTCCGTACGGAAAGGCCCGGCGGGCAATCCGACGCCGTTCCGGAGATTGACAACGGGGTTGTTGGCCCATCCGTACCGTACGGCTACCGGGTAGGGAACCTCCGAAGAGAAGACCACGACCGTGTTGCCTTCGATTCGGGCTTCGGCCTTGTGGAATCGGCGGTCCGCACCGGCGATGTAGAATCCCGTCGGATACTGGGCGTCGGAGGTGGTCAGACCTTGCTCCGTGTGGGAGAAGCGGATGCGGATTCTGTCATCCTCGATCGTATACTCCTCGTAGACAGGTCCCGAGCAGACGACTTTTTTCCCATAGGTCGAGGCCAGTGCCTGAAGGGCCAGCCGGCGTCCCACCTCGGGCTTGTTTTTGGGGTGTATGTCGGCCGCTTCGCCGATGTCGATGGCTACGGCCATTCCCGTACCCTGCAAGCGGAGGGTCTTGAGTTGCGCTTCCCGCAATTCGGCCCATTCGGACTCTTCGGCCCCCTGTTGCACGGCCATGAAGTTCGCCAGCTGGACCAGATAGAACGGAAAGTCGTAACCCCACCTCCGGCGCCAGTCCCGGATCATGATCGGCAGCAGATCGGCATACTCCTCGGCCCGATCCACATTGGCCTCTCCCTGATACCAGATGGCTCCGCGGATGGCGTGCCCGATGAGCGGATGGATCATGGCGTTGTAGAGAAAGGCCGGGTAGTTGACCTCCGATGCCGTGTTGACCGGCATCTCGGGAGCCTCCGAGAGATGCAGGGAGACCTTCGCCGACCACTCTCCGCTCAGATCGAGGCGTTCGGATTCGGATTTTACGAGCGCCACGTCCCGGCTTTCGCCGTAGATGCCGCCGTTCCCGCCCGTATCCATCACCCGTACGGCAACGGTCGCTTTACCGGCCTTGACGAGCGAGTCCGGAATCGTGTATCTGCGGGGAGTCAGCCATCCTTCGGTATGTCCGATCTCGACCCCGTTGAAATAGGTGCAGTCGTTGTCGTCGATTGCGGCGAGCGAGAGCGTGAGGGGGCTGCCGGCCCAGGCTTCGGGAATCTCGATGTCGCGGCGCAGCCAGATGAATCCCCGGAAATCCCGACTTCCCGTCTCCGGAAGATACCCCGGGACACGGACCTGCTGCCACTCAGCCGTTTCGTATCCGGGTTTGGCCCACAACGGCATTCCCTCGCGGTATCCGGAATCGATGCGGGTCAGTGAGTCGTTCCAACGGGTCATCTCCTCCTCGAAGAGCTGTTGCCGCTCCTGGCGCGATGTGGGGAGGTGCTTCAGCCGTTCCAGTTTTGTGGCGAAAGCGGGAAGTTCGGACAGGGCCTCGGGGCTGGTCCAGGCTTCGGCAACGGTCCCTCCCCAGCAGCTTTCGATGAGGCCGACAGGAACCTTGAGCCGTTGTTGCAGCTCCTTGCCGAAGAAATAGGCCGTAGCCGAGAAGTCGGCGATCGTCTCCGGGGAGCAGACCTGCCACCCTCCATAGCGTACGGAGGCTTCGCGGAGAGGGGTCGGGCTTGCGGTGTTGTCGATATGGAGCAGGCGGATTTCGGGGTAGGAGCCGGCCTGAGCGATCTCCTCCTCATATCCGAGTACACGGTCGGCGACTCGCATCTCCATGTTCGACTGTCCGGAACAGAGCCAGACCTCTCCGATGAGAATGTTTTTCAATACGACGGGCATACCGTCACTGATCGTGAGGGTATAGGGCCCTCCGGCTTTCGGAGTTGCCAGTTCCACGCGCCAGTATCCCGACTCATCGGTGAGGGTCTCCTGCGGATGCCGGGAATCCCACGAGGGCGTGACGGTTACTTTCCGTCCGGGGGCCGCCTCACCCCAGATTGCCGAGGTGCTGCGTTGTTGCAGCACCATGTTGTCGGTGAAGATGGCCGCCGGGCGAGGCTGTGCCGCAAGTGGTGCGATGTGGCCCGCGGCCAGCATCAGCAGGGAAACAAGGGTGGTTTGAAGTTTCATGGAAGCGTTTTTTCAGATTTTGTTCGGTTGTGGGAGCCGGGGAGATTCCGGAAGTCGCGGAAGGTCTGCACCTCCACAACCGTTTCCGGATCCATCGGCGATTTATTTCAGGAGGATCTCCACCCGGATTCGTCCGGTGGCGGAGGCCGGGACGAAGGCCTTGGCGACACGTTGCCCGTTGATCGAACATGCTGCCACCCGGGATCCGGACCCCTTCAGCGTGATGTCGAGCAGCGCCTTGCGGTAGGGGATTCCCTCCAGCGAAATCTGCTCCAGACCGGAGAGTCCGACAGGTTGGAACAGGACTCCGTTCTCCTGGAACCGCATGCCGAAGACATCCAGCAGGAAGAGTCTCAGATAACCGGTTGCCGACCAGGTCTGGTCGGGATTCAACCACCATTTCTTGCCCCGTTGCCAACCGCCGTCGGGAGCACCGGTGATCATGTTGTAGACCTCCTGGAAGTTGTCGGGGCCGTATTCGATGGCCAGACGGGCGATGTTCTTCAACTCGAATTCGAAGATCTCCCGGTTGCCGGCCCGGCAGGCGGCATCGGCATAGAAGGCGTTGACAAAGGGCCAAATCGTGGTATTGTGACGCCCGGGATGTTCGTCCGAGAAGCGGCGGAAGCAGGGATAGACGCACGGAATGCCGAACTTTGAAGTGTGGATTCCTTTCAGGATCCGGGCCATCTCCGGTGTCGAGACCACGCCGTCCAGCCCGGCAAAGGCGATTCCGAGGGCCTCCTGATAGGGGTGTACGACACCCCGATGGTCGAGCAGATAGTAGAGTTTGTTCTCCTTCCTGTCGTAGAGATACTTGCGGATCGACTTGCGAAGGGCCTCAGCCTTTCGATCGAAGGTGGAGGCCAGTCCGTCGTTCTCAAGCCGGGACATTTGTGCCAGGGCCCGGTATGCGGCGTAGTAGGTGCAGTTGGTGCTCAGGCACTTGATGGCCGAGGCATTCTTGTGGTCGAGGACATACGTGGATTCATTCTCCGGGTCGCAGATCGGTTCGTCATATCCGGCGATTCCGTCCTGGAAGACCGCAGGACCCATGAAGAGTCCGTAGTGACGTTCGAAGGCATCCTCTTCGAGCTCCGTCATCGTCTGGCGGGAGCAGCGGTAGGCCTGCTGCAGAAAATCCCGGTCTCCCGTGACCAGATAGTGGTTGTATGCCGCGACGACCCAGAGAATCTTGTCCCAATATTGGTGACCGATCCGGGCCCGGTTGTCCGTTGTTACGCTCCACAGCGAATAACGGGCTATCTCCGGGCGCAGAAGGCTTACGCCGTTCCAGGAGTTGATGGCGATGTCCCGGGTCCATTCTCCGCCATATCCGGCTCCGGCCTTGAGCAGGCTGTCGACCGTATTGGTGTCGACGGTCCGGACGGCCAGCCGGAAGGCCTTGTCGAGCTGTTCGTCTCCCGAGCGGAGCGTTTGTCCGTACAGCAGTGTTGCACCGAACAGCATGAGGATCAGAAAGAGTGTTTTTTTCATGGTGTAGATTTTTGCAGATTGGAGGTTGCCGATTATTCGAAAGAGGGGGGAAGCTGTCGGGTGGCCCATTTTCCGGATGGATTTTTCGAGGTGGTGTATTCGAGCCGTGCCCCCTTCTCGAGAGCCTCCCAATCGATCCAGGCACGGTCGTGCTCCACGCCGTTGATCTTGAGCTCCCGGGTGTAGGGTTTCTGTTCCGACCCTCCGAGGATCGTGATCTCCCCCTCCTTGAGCTGGATCCGGATCTTTTCGAAAACGGGGGTGCTGAGCGTGAAACCGCCCACGCCCGGAATCATCGGATAGAGCCCCGTGCAGGCGAAGACATACCAGGCCCCCATGGTTCCCAGATCGTCGTTTCCCGGCAGACCGTCGGGACGGCTCGAGTACTGTTCATCGAGAATGCGGCGGATGGTTGCCGCGCATTTGTCGGGTCTTCCGACCCAGTTGTAGACCCAGGGGATATGGAAACTGGGTTCGTTCCCGGATGCGAACCACGTGTCGGTGTATCCGGCGTCGAGACGGACGAAAAATTCGTCGAGTCGCTGCTCGGCCTTTTGGGCGCCTCCGATGGTCCGGATCAGACCGCCCAGATTGTAGGGCACCATCCAGAAGTAGTTCTTGTAGGTCGATTCCCGCCAGTCGGCATCGAGCGGTTTCCACGATCCGTCGGGATTGCGCGATTGCAGCCATCCGGTCTCGGGGTTGTAGAGATTCTTCCACGAACGGGCCTGATGGAAGTATCTCCAACTTCCGAATTCGTCTCCGCAGGCGTGGAGGGCGAATTGCCCGATAGCGAAATCCGAGGAGGTGTACTCCAGCTGTTCCGAAGCGTTGTAATAGCCTTTGGAGAGGTATTGCTGGAGTCCCGGACGCTCTTCGATGAGCTGGGACCGGGCCCCCGGTTTTTCGGCGTTGTTGCGCATCAGCACGAGGATCGGATAGGGATCGTAGTCGCGGGCTCCGAAGGCCCAGGCGTTGGCGATCAGAATCGGCGTGGGATCGCCCTGCATGACACCCGTTTCGATGTTGGCCAGCACCCAGCGGGGCAGGGCGCCTCCGGACTCTTCGGCAAAGTGCCGGTGCGACAGGACGATATCCGACGCGACATTCGGAGCCAGCATCGCCAGCAGTTGGATCTGTGTCCGATAGGTGTCCCAGTTGCTGAAGGAGGTGTAGCGCTTGTTCCGGCTGCGGTGTACCTGGAAGTCTCCGCCCATGAATTCGCCGTTCACGTCGCTGCATACGTTGGGATGGATCAGGGCCCGGTAGAGGTGGGTGTAGAATTGCTCGATACGGTCCGGATTCTGTCCCTCGACCTGGATGCGTCCCAGATAGTCGTTCCAGCGGGCCTCGGCCTTGCCGCGCACCTCGTCGAAGTCCCATCCGGCGTTCTCCGCCGCAAGATTCTCCCGGGCATTCTCCACCGAGACGTACGAAACCCCGATTTTATAGTGCACGGTGTTTCCCTTGCTCAGATCGAAGGTGAAATAGACGCCCGATTCGCGCCCTTCGGCAAAGCGTGCTCCGGGGTGGAGCTGCTGCTCCTTCCAGATTCCGCTTTCGGCGGCCTCGGTGTCGAACTCGGCCACGAAGTAGACCTTGTACGGGGTGCGGATGCCGCAGAAGTTTCCTCCTTCGGCATATCCTTCGCAACGGTTGGGGCCCGTGATGACGATGGCGGCCTGTTCGATGTCGTTGGCCGCGATGCCCCCGCCGATGATGACCGATCCGAATTTTGCCCCTTGCGGATAGGTGTACCGGGCCATGCCCGTACGCTCGGTGACGGTCAGTTGGGCCCGGATCTCCTCCTGGACCAGAGCTTCGTAATAACCGGCATGCCCCTGTTCTGCGGAGAGTCCGACCCGGAAGTCGAGGATGTTCCCCGGCGAGCTCTCCAGCCGGCCTTGGATCGGGAAGGTCGGGAAGTTGCCCATGTGGCTGCACCCGCCGCCACTCATCTGATTGATGACGAATCCGCCGCGTTTGGCGAAGTAGGTCGGCGTGAATTGCACCATGCCGAAGGGGTATGTGGCCCCGGGATAGAGATATCCCGATGTCAGACCCACACCCTGCGTGCCGATGAGTGTATTGACCCGTTCGGCATAGGTGAGTTCGCGGGAGGTTTCGGTTTGTGCGAATCCGCCGTCCGTTGAGGCGAGCAGCAGCAGAAGGGTTGCAAGTGATGTTTTTACGTACATGTCGTGTCAGTCTGTTGTTTGGTGTGTCGAAGGGGTGTCGGGGCGCTCTTTTTGCAGGGAGAGGGAGAAGGGTGCTGCGGATTTCGAGGTTCCGCGTTTGAAATTGGGTCGGTCGTCCATCTCCAGTTCGAGGATCCCGCCCCGGGAGATCTCCCCATAGGTGATATAGTTCCGGTCGAGGGGTTTGCCGTTGAGTCGGGCCGTGCGGATGTAGACATGCTCGGGGGAGTTCCCCTTGGCCCGGATGACGAACCGATGCCCGTTTTCGAGTTCCAGGGTCATCTCCCGGAAAAGCGGACTTCCGAGCACATACTGATCCGTTCCGGGGCATACGCTGTACAGCCCCAGCGCGCTGAGTACGTACCACGACGACATGCCGCCCTGGTCTTCGTCTCCGGGGAATCCCCGTTCGGTCGGGTTGTAGAGCCGCCGCATGATCTGGCGGACCCGGAACTGGGTTTTCCACGGCTGTCCGGCGTAGCAGTACAGGTAGGGCAGATGCTGGATCGGCTGATTGCCATGGGCGTACTGTCCCATGTCGGCCAGTTGCATCTCCTTCATTTCATGGATCATGCCTCCATAGGTTCCGGGCCGGACGATGTTCGGGGCCGCAAAGACCGAGTCGATCTTGGCCGTAAAGAGCGAATCGCTTCCGTAGAGATCGATGAGTCCCTGTACGTCGTGGAATACCGACCAGTTGTAGTGCCAGGCATTTCCTTCGCAGTAGGGGCCGCCCCACTCATAGGGGTCGAAGGGTGTCAGCCACGATCCGTCGAGGTGGCGTCCGCGCATGAATCCGCTCTGGGGGTCGAAGACCTGGCGATAGTTGTACATCGTGCGGGCAAAGATCCCTTCGTAGAAGCGGTTCCCGCACAGACGGGCGAGTTGCCAGGCGCAGAAATCGTCATAGGCGTATTCGAGGGTTTGGGCGGTCGATCCCATCGATTCCGGATAGGTGACGTATCCCAGCTGCCAATACTCCTTCCAGCCGGCACGTCCGTTGGCGCCGCCCCAGGGGCCTTTGTTCATCGACTCCTTGGCATAGGCCCGCAACGCCCGGTTCGGATCGAAGGTCCGGATGCCCTTGACCCAGGCATCCGTCAGCAGCGAGATGGCATGATTCCCGATCATGCCGCCGGTTTCGCCCGGTGCGGACCACGAGGGCAGCCATCCGCACTGTTCCTGGGCATCGAGCAGGGCGTTCATGTACCGACCCTGCATGGTCGGATGCAGGAGGTTCGTCAACGGGAACTGGGCCCGGAACGTGTCCCAGAATCCGTTGTCGGTATACATGTATCCCTCGTGGACCTTCCCATCGTAAGGGCTGTAGTAGCGGGGGTTCCCCTCGGCATCGCGTTCGTAGAACTTGCGGGAGAAGAGGTTGGCGCGGAACAGACACGAATAGAAGGTCCGGATGTCGGACTCTTCGCCGCCCTTCACGCGGATGCGGCCCAAAAGCCGGTTCCACCGCTCTTCGCCACGTGCTTTGGTCATTTCGAGCGAGGCGTCCTTACCCAGTTCCCGGGCAAGCGTCGTACGGGCCTGTTCCAGATCGATGTACGACGAGGCGGCCCGGGCCTGGACCCTGCTTCCGGACTTGAACCGGATGTAGGCTCCGTACCCGGGGCCTTCACCGTGCTTTTGTCCCGGGAACTGCGAGCCTTTGACACTCTCCCAGGTTCCGAACTCCTCGAAAGGCGTGTCGAACCGAATGACGAACCAACTGCGGAACGTCGAGGGATTGTTGACGAAGCGGTGATTGTCCACCCATCCCGAGATCTCCTGCCGTTGCGGATCGATGTATACGGCGCTGTTGCCCGTATATCCGTCAAGTACCAGATAGGCCGGCTCCGCATTTTCGGGATAGGTGAAGCGGAGATGTACGCCCCGGGTCGTCGGAGCCATCTCCGTGGTGATTCCGTTCTCCAGGGTTACTTTGTAGTAGTGCGGATGGGCAATTTCATCCGCATGGCTGAACTTCGTCGCCCGGGCCTGTTGATCGAGCACCAGTTCTCCGGTCTCGGGCATGAGCGAGTAGACGGCATAGTCGCTCATCCAGGGGCTGCATTGGTGGGCCTGTTGGAATCCGCGGATGCGGTCGACGAAGTATTGGTATTTCCAGCCTTCGCCGTTGGCTCCGGTCTGGGCCGACCAGGTGTGCATGCCGTAGGGCATGGCGGTCGTGGGGTAGGTGTTTCCGAAGCTCAGCCCGAAGTGGGAGTCCGTACCCTGACGGGTGTCGACCAGCTCTACGAGCGACCGTGTCGCCTTCTGTGCCGCTCCTGTGGACGGAAACAGCATCCCGGGGAGTGACAGCATGATCCCCCACAAGACGCGGGGTCGGCAAATGCCTTCTAAAATCGGATGTCTCGTCGTCATGATGTTGCGGGTTTCGGTTCAACGGTTGTAAACGATGCGGTGGAGTCCGCTGCCGAGCGACAGCTCCCGGCTGGAGGGGTCGATTTTCTTCCGATCCAACCGTCCGGAGGTTGTTCCTTCCGGCACGATGGCCGACGCTTCGACACCCGGCGGCAGGAACAGCTCTATTTCCAGGTGACCGTTCTGTTGTTCCCAGCACAGTTCGATTCGCCCGTAGGGGGTCTCTTTGGTGATTCGGCACCATTCCACCCCTTCGGGAATCTGCGGATCGATGCGGACGTGACGGTAGCCTGGTTTCTCGCTCTCGGTGCGGAGTCCTCCCAGAGCCTGATAGAACCACGTTCCGATTCCGTTGTAGCAGTTGTGTACGCGGCTTCGTTCTCCGCTCCAGTATTCCCAGGTCGCCGTGGCGCCATGATCGATCATATGCAGATATCCGGGATAGTCGTGCTGTTTGAGCATGCGGTAGATCCACTCCGGATGCCGGGATTCGATGGCCCAGCGGGTGATCAGGGGAACACCGACCAGTCCTCCTCCGATGTGGTCGTGTTCCACTTCGCGGCTTCTGCGGAGCAGTGCCTCCGTGACCCTCCCGCGAAGGGAGTCGGGGGTGGCTCCCACCACCATCGGGTAGACCATGTCGAGTTGGGAGGCGGTGGCATAGGTGGCCGTTTCGGGGTTGTAGAAGCGAGTGTGGATCGTCCGGTTGAGCGCGGCCTTCCGCTGCTCGAAGCGTGCGGCGTCGGCATCACGACCGCAAAGACGCGCCATGCGGGCCATCTTGTCGTAGCAGTCGCTGATGAAGCAGTTGTTGACCAGCGTGACGGAGGCCTCGTTTCCCGTATCGACACCCCACGGTGCGAGCCAGTCCCCCAGATACCAGTCCCGATAGGGTGTATCGGGCCATCGTTGCAGCAAACCCTCCTTGACGTGTTGTTCGACATAGGAGATCCACTCCTTCAGGGCGGGGTAGTGACGGTCGATCAGCGTACGGTCGCCGTAGTTGAGCCAGGTTTGCCAGGGCGCCATGACGATGAATCCGCACCAGTAGGGGCCTCCGACTCCGGCTCCGGCATTGGGTGCCACGTGCGGAAGGCTGCCGCCCGGACGCATGGCATCGCTCCAGGCCTGTACCCAGTTGCGATAGAGCGGAGCGACGCCGTACATGGTCTGCAACGTCTCCGTCGAGGAGTTGCCGTCGCCGCCGTATCCCGAGCGTTCGAGATGAGGACAGTCGACCATGTATCCGTTGTAGGCCAGACAGGAGAGCGTGTGTTTGATCATGTCGTGAATGGCGTTCAGCTCGTTGTCCGAGCAGACGAACGTCGATTCGTCCCGATAATCGGTCCGTATGGCGAGAGCCAGCACCTGCTCCGGCGAAGGGGCTCCGGAGAGGCCGCGCACGATGACATGCCGGAAGGCATGATGGTTGAATTTGTTGATGAAGCGTTCGCCCGGTCTCCCGCAGGCGATGTAGAGATCGCGCTGTTTCTGGTCGAGCGGACGCCCTTCGTCATCCACTTCGTCGCTGTATTCGAAGGCTATGCGCGAGCCGGCGGGTAGCGAGTCGAAGGACATGGCGAGCCATCCCGTGATGACCTTTCCGAAATCCAGCTGCCAGGCATCCTCACCGATCCGACGGATCGTACGGGGTTTCAGCCGCTCCTGGATGCGGTCATTTTCCACGCTCTGGGGGGTTGCCTTGAGCCCGGGCTTCTCCACGGCGATTACCGCATCCCACTCCAGGGCATCCAGATCGGCGGTGTTCATCGATCGGGGATTCTTCCGGGCATCGACCTCTTCACCTCCGAAATCGAGTGCATTCCAGGATCCGGTGTCCCGATATCCGCTGAGTGCCGAACGCCAGGTCGAATCCGTATGGCAAAGATGGTGGCGCTCTTGTCCCGAGCCGGCCTCGAGCTGGGCCCGGACGAGCGGTTCGGTGTAGGGTTCGTCGGGTTGCCAGCGCCCGAAGGTGTTACGCTTGTACCAGCCCTGTCCGAGCCAGATTACCAGATCGTTCACCCCTTCATGCAACAGGTCCGAGACGTCGTATGTGACCCAAAGCGACCGTTTGTCGAGTTGTGAAACGGCCGGGGCCAGGCAGGCGTCGCCGACCTTGCGGCCGTTGAGCCACACTTCGTGATAACCCAGCGAATTGACGTGCAGTACAGCCTGCTCCTCGGGACGGTCCAGCCGGAAACGCTTGCGCAGAAGGGTTGCCGTGGCGCCGGCGTTGTGACGTCCGATGAAACGGCCCACAACGCTTGCCGGATCGGTCAGTCCGATTCCGAAACGGGCAATCGGTGACGGAACCGCTCGCCGGGAGGATTCGCTGCGGAGTATCACCTGCCACCAGTATTGCGCTCCGTCGGTCAGCGGAGCCCCTTCGTAGGGGACCATGACCGAGCGATCCGACAACCGTTCGCCGGAGTCCCAGACGTCGGCTTCGCCGTTTGCCAGGCGCAGGCTGTCGGAGGCGATCCGGATCCGGTAGCCGGACTGCCGGTCGCCCGGAATCGTGGAGCGCAGTTGCCACCCGAATCGGGGCGAGCGGGTGTCGATGGCCAACGGATTCTCACGACCTTCGCACGTAAGGCGCACGACGCCGACCTCCCGGGCTTCAAGCGGCAGCATGCCCCCGAGAAGAAACACTACGAACAGCGAAAACCTCCGTTTCATGATCCGGAATCAGAGTTGGCGCAGCGTGATGCGATGTACCTGCGGTTTGTTGATCTTGTAGATCTCCTCTATGAGATGTTTCATCTCTCCGATTCGGGCCTTGCGCACCGCTTCGTGCATGAGCTGCGAATAGTTGCCGCGATGTCCCATGACCCAGCCGTTTTTCTCCTTTTCGGCATCGATGGCCTCGACCGCCTTCCGGTTGTCGGCATTGAGCAGACCGCGGGGCTGGAGGAATCCGAACTCCATCCAGGCGAAATCCCGGAACTGGCGTTCGATCTCCCAGCGGTATTCGTTGAGGAACATCACCTGAAGGGCCTGTTGGTATTGGGGGGTGTTGTCCAGGGTTGCCAGATTGATTCCTTCCGCAAACTCCCGGGCGGACCACTCCCCGATTTTTTCCTCGTCGATATAGAGGGCATAGTTCTTACCCTTCAGCCCCTTGACGCAGAGCATCTCGCGGTTCATCTCCTCGACGAAGGGAACCAGACGTGCGGCATTGGCCTGCGGGCGTTTGGCACCCCATCCCCGGGGCAGCGTGTCGAGCGGATAGGGCAGTGCCTCGGCCAGATAGTCGAAACTCAGTTCCCGACGGTTACGCTGCATGTTCTCGATGGTGCAGTTCCGGGCCTGGAGCACGGTGCCTCTGGCGGCGTCGAGCTCCATTCCGGCCACCTCCTTGCCGGCAAAACCCTGGGCCTTGAGAATGAGATAGGCCATGACCATGTGTCCGTCGTTTTCGGGGTGTATACGGTCTCCGCCGCTGAGCGTGAAGGTCGGGTCGACCGCCTGTTCACGCAGCGTGATCGCGATCATCGGATCGTTGAAGTCGAGGAACTCCCAGCCGTTCTCCCGGGCCGACTCCCGCTGGAACTCCACCACGCGTTTCATGACGTTGTTTTTTCCCTTGAAGGGGGTGTTGTCCTTGATGTCGGCCGTTTCGTCGTAGGGCGAGCTTCCGATCAGGACGATGTGCACGTCCTTGAGCATCTTGAGCCGGGCCTCGATCTTACGGTAGTTTTCCAGACATTCCCGATACTTTTTTTCGCCGAAGGCCTCGGCATCGGGACCGTTGTATTCGAAATAGCCGGTATCGTTCATGCCGAAGGTCACGAGCAGGGTCGTGGGCTGCCGGTTGAAGACATCGTCATCCAGACGTTTATACATGTCGGCGGCCGTATCGCCGCCGATTCCGGCGTTGAAGACCTCCAGATGCATGTACGGGAAGCGGGTCATGTAGTAGAGCCAGACATAGGAGTGGTAGTGTCCCCCGTCGGTGATGCTGTTGCCGAGGAATACGGCACGTTCCCCCTCCTGGAACGGAGTGATCTGTTGGGCACGGATTCCGGCGTGCAGTCCGCACATCAGAATGGCGCAGAGAAGTATTTTTTTCATGGTCGCGTGTGGTTTGATAGGTTTCTGTTCAGGGTTTCGGGCTGTTGTATGCTTCGACCCGGAGTTCGTACCGGTCGTCGGGCAGCAGGCTGCCGTCGAATTCGATCTCGATGACGCGACTCTCACCCTGGAAGAGGGTGAAGTAGTTGTCGTCGGCCGTCATGGGGAGGATGCGTTCGGCGTCGCTGAGCCGATAGGGTTGCACGTGGATGGCAAAGGCCACCGAATGTCCGACGTTGCGGATCTCGGCCCGGATCCTCTTCCGCGATCCCCGGGTGCTGAGTTGGGAGCGGACCCGGATTTTTGCCGGAGCGAGCGTGTTGAGGGCCGTGTAGTCATCCTGCTTCGTCGAGCGCCAGTAGAAGTTGTCGGAGAGGACTTTGCCGGTTCGATCCGCGAGTTCGAGCCGGATGAAGTGGACCGGAGAAAGCGTCGGTTCGTCTTGCGGACGGTCGTAGACCTCCAGTTCATAGAGGGAGTATCCCCAGTTTGTGGCGCGTTTCAGTCCCGCCACTCGGATGTATCGGGCCGTCAGGGGTTGTAACTCGATATGCTCGACGCCGCCCGGAGCCTGGAGATTCTCATACACGTTGCGCCACGAGATTCCATCGTCCGAAACCTGAATGGCGTATGCGGCGGCATGTGCCTCCTCCCACTTGAGTATGATCTCCGAGAAGCGACGGGACTCCTCCAGATCGACGCAGATCCATTGGTCGTCGGAGTAGTCGCTGGCCCAGCGGCTCGCCAGGTTGCCGTCCGTGACGGCCTCCGGGCTTCCGGCATCCGTGCTGACCGAAGAGGCCGTCACGGGCCGGTTCCGGGCCAGGTTGCCGGCGGCGAAATCCAGTTCGAAGAGATAACGGCTGTCGTTGGCGGGGATGCGCACGCGCAGTTGCTGCGAATATTGGGGCAGGAGCCGCCCGTCGAGATCGTAAACCCGGGCCGTGGCGGTCATCTCATCGAACGCTTCCCGCGTGGTGTTGATCGCCTTCACCGAGTTGTCGGCCGGATTCCACTGGATGTGGAGATGTTCACAGGCCTTGCGTACGCCCCAATAGGCCCCCGTCGGATCGAAATAGTAGTCGTAGGTCTGCCAGACCAGCGAGGGATAGGCCGATTGGCTCATCCAGGTCATGATTCCCGTGGCATCGTCCCAGAGGTGGTGCTGCCAGCCCTCGTACATGGCCTTGTTGACCTCCAGATTGAGCAACTGGGCCTTGCGGCAGAACTCTTCGATACCGTGGCAGGGTCCGTAGTTCCGCTCCACCGTTTCGAAATATTTGTCCGGAGCGGCATTGGCGGCCTGCTTTCCGAAGAAGTGTTTGTCCCACATGTCGTTGCGGGGCCACCAGCACTTCTCGGGCATGAACTTGCGGAAACTTTCGAAGGTGGTGAACACGGCGGTCCCGATTTCGGTCCGGAAGCCCCAGGCGGGTTTTCCCCGGTACCCGTAGGGCATCGGATGCGGGGTGAAATACCAGCCGGGATGGAAGTTGGCCCAGGGTCCGCTTCCCGAGAGCCCCTGCGCATTGGAGATGGACTGGTAGTGCCGGTCTCCGGCATCGTAATAGGCCACGTCTCCGCGCAGCCAGTCGTCCAGAGGCTTTTGTGGTACCCCCTCGTTGTCGCCGCACCATACGGCGATGCAGGCATGGTTGCGCAGGCGCTTGATCTTCTCGATGGCATTCTCCTGGAATGCCCGCAGGTCGTGTGGAAGATTGGGATGCGAGTTCAGCCAGAAGTCGTCCCAAACCATGATCCCGTATTTGTCGCAGGCATCGTAAAACTCCTCGTCGGTGACGGATCCGATCCAGTTGCGGATCATGTTGTAGTTCATGTGCCGGTGCAGGGCTACCCGGGTGTCGTATTCCGACCCGCGGCACCGCAGCAGCCATTCGCTCATGCCCCAGTTTCCGCCCTTGACATAGACGGGCTCTCCGTTGATGCGGATGCGGAAGATCCCGTTGACCGTCTCATAGTCGTACTGACGGATCCCGAAACGGATCTCCCGGGTGTCGGAGGTCGCACCGTCGCACACGAAGTCCAGATGACAGTCGTGCAGTACGGGATCTCCCAGCCCGTTGGGCCACCAGAGCTGCGGATCCTCCACGGCCAGCGCCTCGATTTCGCGGTGGGTCAGCCGGATCTCTTTGCGCTCCCGGGGTGCGAGCTGAATCTGATGCTCAAATGCGATGTGTCCGGGTTCGATCGTGCCGCGCAGCGTTCCCGTGCGGGGCGTCTCGTCCAGATTCTCGATCTCGGCCCGAATCTCGATGGTTGCGTGACGACGATCGGGCACCTGCGTGCGGATCCACGGATCGTTGATTCGTACGCTGCCCGAAGAGGTGAGATAGACATCGTCGGTGATGCCGCTCAGCAACCCCGGAGCATAGGGCATCCAGTCCCATCCGGCACTTGAAATGTAGGTGGGACTCCGGAAGTTGGGGACAGGAAAGCCCACCCATTCGACCTTCACGGTGAGGAGATTCTCGGCCTGGGGATTGACGCATTCCGTGATGTCGAAGCAACCCCGTTGCATGAATCCGTCGAGTGTGCCGAGCCTCTTTCCGTTGAGTTGGATCTCCGCCTTGCGGTTCACCCCTTCGAAATGGATCCAGAGACGTTTTCCCGAATCGAGGCGGGGTGTGCGGAACCGCCCGGTATAGAGAAAGTCCGTGTCATAGAGGCTCTTGTCCACCCGATAGGCGTTGTCGCCGAATTCGGGGTTCTCCTCGAGCCCCGCAGCGACGTACGACGCGAAGACACACCCCGGAACCAACGCCTCAATCGACGGCAGGGGACTCTTTTCATCGAGAGGTCGAACCTCCCAGACGATATTCCCGCTGTGGCTGTCGAGCGAAATCCGTTCCCGAGCCGGGAGAAGGGACGTTATACAGAGAAGCAGTGCAAGCAGGCTCAGTTTTTTCATCAGGCGGCAGTTTGTCGTTTTTCGGTGTCGGAAACTTCGTCGTCGCGGCTCCGGAGTCTGTGCAGAGCTCCGGAGCCGGATTCGAAGGTGTTTTCTTTACTCTTCGGGGTCGTCGTAGACCGCCTCCCAGTTATACACGCGGAAGAAGTAGGGACGGTAGAAATCGGCGCTTCCTTCGCGGTTGAAGTTGTCCCAGAAGTTATTCGGGTCGCTGTTGGTCGAGAAGACGAGTTCGCCGTCCCGCGAGAGTGCTGGATGCAGGTTGACCATGTACCAGCGCTGGTGATAGGGATTCCCGATCTTGTCGAGGGTCTCGGGCAGGGAGAACAACAGCTTCTCATCCTCGAACGGACCATAGGGTTTGTCGCTGCGATAGATGTAGATGCCGCGTCCGAAGGGGAAGCTCTCCATGACCATGTAGTAGGTTCCGTCCTTTTCGAAGATCCACGGCATGGAGCCCGAAGAGTTGCAGATCTGGGAGCGTTGCAGCTCCTCTTCGGTCGGGAGTTCGGTCTGCCACTGATATTCACCGTTGATGTCCCGGACGTAATAGGACCATTGGCTTCTCAGATCGTAGGTCTCGGTGCGGGCAACCAGAACGCGGTTGATCAATCCTTCCTGACGGGTCGTATAGAGATAGACATGTCCGTCCTTGTCCTCGAACATCGTGGATCCGAACGCATATCCGTTGTCGCCGAAGTCGTAGTCGGTCGTGAGCACGGACATGTATTGTCCGTCGCCGGGTGTACCCTCGAGGCTGTACTCCCTCAGGCAACTGTCGAAATTGACCATCGAACCGTCTCCACCCGTGAGATTGACGCCGGTCCAGAGCATTTGCAGCACCTTGCCGCGCTGAGGATCGTCGTAGACGGTGGCGTCACCGGCCCAATAGACATAGTCCTGGTCGATCTCTCCGCGTTCAATGTCGGCCTCGGAGAGGGTTGCCCGGGGGTGTCGGATATGAGTACGGGCATGGTAGTAGCGTTCTGCCTCGGGATTGTCCGTCTGGACGAAATCGGCAAGCCATACCAGGTCGCTGTCATCATCCTCGCCGGTTTGGATCATCAGGCTGTTGCGCGGGAAGCTGCAGCTCAAGCGGGTACGGGTTTCACCCTCGACCACACCGTAGAAACTGTCGTTGAAACTCCAGTAGACGTTTCCGTCGGGCAGCGCGGTGGTCAACACGCCGTCACCGCCGTTCCACCCCAGCGTGCGGGTGAACAGCGCATCGTATTTCTTGTCCTTGTAGGCGAAGACATGTTCGTTCTGTTGCCCTTCGTTGGCCATGAGCACGAGATTCCACGACGGATCGATCTGCGGGGGCGTGGGAACCTCGGGATTTTCCTGCGACTCTTCGTAGGCCACTTCGGGGTTTTCGAAATCGTTGCAGGCCGACAGACTCCCCGAGCAAATGGCGAAAATGGCTAAAGCTATGATGTTGGTTTTCATGTGTCGAACGTATGAAGGTTTAATACTGGGCGCGGGTCATCGTTTCACGCACTTCGTGCCAGACGGTTTCGGTGGATAACTTGTAGCAGTAGTAGAGATAGAAGGTCTCGGTCTGCGGGTCGTACGAACAAACGTTGTCGGGCGACGGTATCACCGACAGGGCATCGTTGCTGTCGAGATAGGGCTCCAGGGTCACTTTCTGCATGACCTGCACCTCGTCGGTGAGCACACCCTCCGAATAGACCGGCACGTTGACCCACGAATCGGGATGTACCGTGACGCGGATGCTGGCCTTGCGGATTTCGTTCTTGTCATCCAGCACCTTGGCGGCCGGGAGCATGCGGATGGAGTATTTGTCCAGCGGCAGCACCTGTTTCGAGGAGTTGATGGCCTGGCGTTTGACATCCGATCCGAAGATGTTGTCGATCACCCAACCGTCCTGACTGGTTCCCGTCATCGTGTAGTAGGTATCCTCCTTGGTGGTGGCGTAATCGTTCTTGCTGAAGATTTCGAACAGGATATAGTTCTTGGTCAGCGAGGCCATGTAGTTGGAGACCGACGCGATGCGCAACGGGATGAAGTAGGTCTCGTCGGGAAGCAGATTGTCGACATTCACGTGGATCGGGCAGCGGGCTTCGCAGTTGCCGGCCTTGATCTGGACGCTCATGGGATCGATCGAGTAGTTTTCGGCCGGGAGCTCCATGGCATACTCATCGAACTGAGTGTCGAAATTGCGCTGGTTGTACTCTCCGATAGCCTGGTAATCGAGGGCGAGGTTGACGGTGACATCCTCGTCGACGGGAGTGGTTCCGCTGGCATAGATGGCCAGGATTCCTTCGTCGCCACCGTATTCGAATTCCTGCCCGGCGATGTTGTTTTCGCCGCTGACCAGAAATATCTCTTTCCGATACAGCTCTTCCTGGAAGTATTCGAGTTCGCAGGAGCTCAGCGACATCGCCGCGAAGAGTGCCAGCGTCGCGAATCCCGTTATTTTGCTTGATGTTTTCATGTTCTGTTCGAGTTTTTGGTTATTTTTCCCAACCGGGATTCTGGTCTAAGGTCGGCACTTTGCGCAGTTCGTCGCGATGCAGGGGCATGAACATGTACTTGGAGTTGAACGAACGTTCGCGGATGCTCTGGTGCGAGATGAGCGTCGGGACGTAGAATCCCTCCCACTCGTCGGCATCGACATTCAGACCCGTGAGGGGTTCCCGTTCGAGCTCCTCGAAGATTCCCCAGCGGCAGATATCGTAGTAACGGCGGTTTTCGTGGAGGAATTCGACCATCCGCTCCCGTTGGATGAGCTCGTTGAACGCATCGGCGGAAGCGAGTTCGCTCTGTTCGGCACCCGGCAGTCCGGCGCGGTAGCGCACCTGATTGAAGGCCTCGGCCATGGCATTGACATCCCGGGAATAGCTCTGGCCGTCGACTTCGTGCGTTGTCGTGAGGTTGTTGAGCGCCTCGGCGTACGAGAGCAGAATCTCGGCGTAACGGATGATCGGGAAGGTCTTGGTGATCATCCGGGGGTTGCCCGATCCGGCGCGTGCATCCCGCGGATGGACATACTTCCGGCAGGTGTATCCCGTCAGATTGTACACACCGTACATCTGGGTGGCGGTTTTGCCGTTGGCCGCACCGTTGTGGTACTTCACGACCTTGTGCTTCATATCCTGCTGTGTGGTGGATTCCATGGTCCAGTAGGCTCCCGAGAATCCGATGCTGGCATAGAAACGGGGCTCCCGGTTGTCATAGGCCTTGTAGGTGCCGCCCTTGAGGACGTAGTCCTTCGAGATCTGTTTGTCGGCCGTGGTGACGCAGGTGGGGTCGTAGGGACGGTTTTCGTAGGGGTATTCGGCACTGGCATTGTCGATGTCCCGGCCGTCGGCCATGCGATAGGCGTCGATGATGCGCTGCGGGATGCTGATGGCGTTGGTTCCGCCCAGACCGATGGGGAAGATGACATCCATCTGATCGGTCAGATTTTCGGTGGTTCCCCAGATGAGCTCCTTGTTGAGGACGTTCGTCGTCTCTCCGGTGAACATCTCGGAATAGGAGCGGAAGGGATCGATACCGCCGGCTCCTGCGGGGAAGTCCGCCGAAGGGACGTTGGCCGGCAGCGGCATCGTGTATTCATCGGCCGGCACGGTGTGCAATTCATAGATGTTCATGTCGATGACGCGCTTTGCAGCAGCCGCGGCCACGGCCCATTTCCGCTCGTCGTACTCCTGGGAGATGTAGTATGCGCCGTCGGATTTGCGTCTGAAGTCCCCGAAGTAACGTCTGGCGACGCTTCCGCCGTTGAACAGCGGGCTGGCCGCCTGCAACCGCAGCCGGGCGACAAGCGCCAGGGCGGCACCTTTTGTCGGACGGCCGAAAAGATCCACGGGCTGTTCGGTTTCGAGACCTTCGGCCGCGGCTTCGAGTTCCGAGCAGATGTAGTCCACGCATTCGTCATACGTATTGCGGTCGGCCAGATAGTAGTCGGGTGTTTCGTTCGTATCGAGGATCTGGTCTCCGAGGAGAATGGCCGGACCCTGGTTCTGAAGAATCCAGTAGTAGGCGTAGGCCCTCAGGAAACGGGCCTGGGCCCGGAGCGAGATCTTGTCGAAGGCGTTCATGTCGGGCACTTCGTCGATATGCGGCAGGATGGTATTCACCTTGCGGATGATCTTGTAGCATTCGGGCCACACGTTGAAGGTCCAGTCCCATCCGGACATGTTCGTATAGCTGATCCTGCCCGTGGTGAGCTCGGTGCCGGGGAACGAAACGTCGAGGAATCCGTTGAAGAAGGTGCCGCAGCTGACGGCCTCGTCGGATCCGGTGGCTCCGGGGACGCTGCACCAGTAGTAGATACGTCCCTCCTTGGGCAACCGGGCCACGGCGCCGTTGAAATAGCGTTCGATATTGTATTGGCTGTCGAAGATCTTGTCCTCCGAGAAGGTGTCCTCGAAGTAGTCGTCCACGTTCAGGAACTCGCAGGAGGCGAACAGGCTGCTTGTCAGAAGAATGGATATGAAGAATGCTTTTTTCATGTTGTATGCGCTTAAAATTTTTCCGGCTTAGAAATTGAGATAGATCTGGAACGACCAGCGGCGCGGAATGGGATACGAGTGTCCGGAGTACATGGCCTGTTCCGGATCGAAGATGTCCACGGAATCCCATACGGCGAGATTTTCGCACATGATCTGGAAATCGATGGATTGCAGACCGAGGGCCTTGCGCAGTCCGGGAGTTCTCAGGTTGTAGTTCAGGCTCAGCTCCTGCAGCCGCAGATAGCGGGCATTTCCCTTCCAGAAGGTCGAGGGTTTCGTGTTGTTGGTGTTGTTGCCGTAGTAGAGCCGCGGGAACCGGGCATTGGGGTTTTCGGTAGCCTTGTTGCCGGAGTATTCGGCTGCGGTCCAACGGTTGGCGGGGTCATAGGCGAGCGAGAGCACGTTTCCCTTGTAACCCTGGTTGAAGGGCATGTATCCGTCGAAATACTCGCCGCTCTGACCGCCGTAGAGGAAGTAGTTGTTTCCCGTACCCTTGAACATGACGTTGAGTGTCCAGTTCTTGTAGCGTACCTCGGCGCCGAATCCGTACATGAACTGCGGGACTCCGGCATAGGCGAACAGAGGCACCTGGTCGTCGTCGGTGATGACGCCGTCACCGTTCACATCCTTGTACTTGATGTCACCGGGGCGTACGGTCCCGAATTGTGCGGGGCTCAGATCCACGTCCTCTTGATCCTTGAAGAGTCCCAGGGCGATGAATCCGCGCTGTACGTTGTTCGCATAACCGTTTTTGCTCAGATAGGGATAGAGCTGATCGGCCTCTTCCCAGTTGTTGATCTTGTTCTTCGAGAGGGTGAAGTTGCCGCGCAGGGTGAGGTGGGCATCCTTTCCCATCTGCTGGAAATACTCGAAATTACCGTCACCGCCCCAGCTGGTCATGCTACCGACGTTTCCGTAGGGCATGGTGATGACGCCGACATAGTCGGGGATCTGGGCCCGCTGCTGGAAGATTCCTTCACGACGGTCGCGGAAGTAGTCGATCGTCAGGGTGAAGCGGTCGTCGAAGAGGTGCAGATCCATACCGACATCGAATTTCTTGGCCTTTTCCCACATGAGGTTGTCGGCTCCGACGCGGTCTTCGGTCAGGATACCCGTACCGCCCCACCAGGTAGTGGTGGCGTTGTCCTCCCTGATGATCGTCAGATAGGGGAAACGCAGTGCACTGATGCGGTCGTTACCCACAAGACCGTAGGAAATACGCAGTTTCATGAAGTTCAGCCAGTCGAGATCCTTCAGGAAGTCGTATTGCGTGGGAACCCAACCGGCGGCCACTGCGGGGAAGAATCCGTACTGTTGTCCCGACTTGAAGTTTTCCGAGCCGTTGAGACCGAAGTTCAGATCGAGGAAATAGGTGTCCTTGAAACCGTATGTGAAGCGGCCCGAGAGGCTCTGATAGCGTTTGGCGATGGCGTTCATGCTGTCCATGGCGCCCGATTCGATCGTGCTTTCGAGGTAGTAGAAGAGCAGACCTCCGATCCGGTGGTTCCCGAAGGCGCGGTCGTAATTGACCTGTCCGTCGAAATAGAGCTTGCGCCAGGTCCAGGCCTCGGAGTTGTACTGTACGGAGGAGGCCGTCACCTGCTCCGAGAGGATGAGTTCCCCGTTGTTGTTCCGTTCCCGGGCGTAGTAGAGGCTGGGCATCGAGTAGCGGCTTTCACCGAAGAGGCTCTGGGCGTCCCAGGACCCCGTAGCCTTGATGCTCAGACCTTCGGTAATCATCGACAGGTCCTGGGTCAGACCGATGTTGATCAGGTTGCGACTCTTGTTTTCGGTGGTATTGCCGGTGTAGTTGAGCAGCACGTGCGGCGGGATGTCGCTGTCGGTTCCCGACGAGGGGAGCTCGCCGCTCGAATAGCGCAGCGGGTACATCAGCGGCGTGGTCTTGGCCTGGGAGTCCCAGATCCAGTCGGTCAGCGAGGTGTCCAGACGGCTGTAGGCCTTTCCCATGCTGGGGCGCTTGTTCACGGACATGAATCCCGAAGCTCCGAGATAGAGCTGTGTGGTCTTCGTCAGATTGATGTCGATGTTGATACGGTAGTTGTAGGTGTCGTATCCGACTCCTTTGCTGTATTTGCTGTCCTTGAGGCTTTTGTATGCCGAGGACTCCTGCGACATGCCCAGACTGGCAAAGTATCGGGCGATACTTCCGCCGCCCTGAGCGCTGATGTACTGGGTGTGCTGGAACGAGACGGGATTGAGGATGGCATCCTGCCAGTCGACGTCGGGATAGAGATCCGGATCCAGCCCGTAGCGGATGATCTCCATCTGCGTGTCGTTGTAGATGGGGCTCATGCCGGAAGCCACGGCGGCTTCGTTGGCCAGTTCGGCATACTGTTCGGCTCGCAGGTAGTTGGGCAGGCGACGCAGTTCGGAGATGGTGTAGTTCGAGCGGAAGGTGATGTTGAGTTTCTGTTCCTGACCGCGTTTGGTGGTTACGAGGACCACGCCGTTGGCACCGCGGCTGCCGTATACGGCCGTTGCGGCGGCATCCTTCAGCACGGAGAAGCTTTCGACATCGGCCGGGTCGATCTGGCTCAGATCCCCTTCCAGACCGTCGATGAGCACCAGAGCACTGCTGTTCGCACCGAAGGTTCCGATACCGCGGACCCAGAATTCGGAGATGTTGCGCCCGGGCTCGCCGCTCGACTGGATCGAAATGACGCCGGGGACACGACCTCCCAGGGTGTTGACGATGTTCGTGGCCGGCATTTCGATGGCTTTGGTATCGACAACGGCCACGGCTCCCGTTACGCTGACCTTGCGCTGGGTGCCCAGACCCACGACCACGACCTCTTCGAGTTCGTTTCCGGCCTGCAACGTGACCTTGAGATCACTCTCCGTGGTGATGACGTGTTCATAGCTTTCGTATCCCACGAAGGAAACGACCAGAGTCTTGTACCGATCTATGGGAATGGTGAATTTGCCTTCCGAATTGGTCAGGGTCCCGACGCCGGGTTGGTCCTTGATGTAGACCGTGGCTCCGACGATGGGGGTATTGTTGGAGTCGACGACCGTTCCGTGCAGTGTGATTGTCTCGGATTTTGTTTGCGCGTTTGCCAGCCCCGCAAGAGAGAGCAGCAGAACGCATATCAATAGGAATCGGTTCATGTGTACGATGGTTTGGGTAATGGATTGGGCTTATTCGGTGGCTATGCGGCGGATTGCATAGTTCTGGCTGTCGTTGACGTAGAGAATGCCTTCCGAGTTGATGGCGATGCCGATCGGGGTGTTGAACGTGGAGGCATCGGCCGGACCGTTGGCATACCCGGGGGTTTTGGCCGTTCCGGCGAGGGTGGAGACGTATCCCGTTGCGAGGGTGATTTTCCGGATGCAGTGGTTCTTGCTGTCGGCCACGTAGATGAACTCGTCGTCGGCGCACATCTGGCAGGGTTCGTTGAACTGTGCCTCGTCGAGCGCTCCGTCGAGGTATCCGGCGGTGTTCTTGCGTCCGGCCCACAGCGTGCAGGTGCCTGCCGTACGGTCATGCTTGTAGATGCAGTGCTGTCCCTTGACGGCGAAATAGCAGATGTTGCGGTCCCTCGGATCGAAGACCAGTCCGCGGACATCGCCGGCGGCATCCTTGAAGATGTTGCTTGTGAGGTTTTCGCCCTTCCCGGTTGCGGGATCGAAGCGGGCGTGGGTCCCTTCGTTGGTATAGAAGTAGAACTTGCCGTCTTCGGGGTTCATGACGAAGCTTTGGCGTCCGCCCCAGGAGGTCATGCCGTCCGTATAACCGAGCGGTTTGTCGTAGGTGACGTCCGATTCCGATACCTGGACAAAGTCCGAACGGCTGTCGAAATAACCGTATTCGTTGTATCCGACATTGGCGTGTGCCCAATAGACATTCCCGGAGATGTAGTCGTAGCTGATGAGGATCGAGGTGACGAGGACGTCGAAATCGGCGATCGACTTGATGTTGCCGGCCTCTTCGTTCATCATGTAGACACGGTACTGACCGTCTTCCATGTTCTTGAATACGGCAAAGATGTTGTCGTCGCCGTCGATGGCCAGACCGGTTTCGGAGATATCGGCGAATTGTGTGGAGCTCAGCGACTGGGTGCCCTGGGGCATGCTGGCTCCCTGCGTACCGCCGACCAGTGTCGAGACCGTGGTCTGGATGATGTAGTCGAAGGTCTCCTCGAACTGGGCCTTGTTGTCGCCGATCGAGACGGAGATGACGCACTCCTCACCGGGGAGTTTGGGGGCCAGAACGAGCATCCGGTCTCCGGTAGAGGAGATCACCGCCGCTTTCTTCTCGTTGAAGTAGACGTTGATTTCATCGGCCCGGGTTCCGAAATTCTTGCCTTTGATGATGACCTGCGTGGCGATGGGACCGCTCTTCGGATAGAACGATTCGAGTTCGATGGGCTGGTCGGGCCGGTAGGACGCATTCTCGTCCTTCGGACTCTCGTCGCACGCCAGTAGCCCCAGCCCCGCTATTGCACAGACGAGGCGAAGCAGCCGTCGGCTTTTGTGGTAAAAATCTTTCATGATGTTTTGTTTTAGGAGGTTATGCATGTTGTTAGAGTCTTTTGGTATCCTGTTCTGTCGGGGTTTGCGGGGCGGATTCGAGGCCCCAGGTCTTGCAGGGAGCGGGGCCCATCCGCAGTTCGAGGATTCCGCCGTTGGTGATCTCCCGGAAATCGATATGGCTCCGGTGGTAGGGTTTTCCGTTCAGCCGGGCCTCCTGGATGTAGCGGTTCCGTGGGGAGTTGTCGCGTGCGACGATCGTAAAGCTCCGGCCCGTGGCATAACGGGGATCAAGTTGGATCTCGACGCGGGAGAAGACCGGGCTTGTGATCTCCATTTCGGGATTCCCGGGACATACCGGATGGATCCCCGCAGCTGCCAGGACATACCATGCGGACATCTGTCCGGCATCCTCATTGCCGACGATCCCTTCCACGGAGTCGTTGTAGGCCTTGTCGCAGATCTGGCGTGTCCAGTATTGCGTAAGCCACGGACAGCCCAGCCGGTTGAAGAGGAACGGTACCAGATGGACGGGTTCGTTGGCATGGTTGTAATAGCTGTTCCAGCGGAAATCTTCGGGTGTGGAGTTGAACAGATTCTCCAGATCGGCGATGACGGCCTGACGTCCCCCCATGACTTCCACCATGCCTTCAATGTCGTGCGGTACGAACCAGCCTTGTTGATAGGGTGTTGACTCGATGCAACCGTACCACTCCGTGGTCCGGGCGTTTTCGGGCCACTCGACCCAGGAGCCGTCGGCACGGCGCGGTCTGAACCATCCTTTCTGCGGGTCGAAGATGTTGCGCCAGGCTTCGGACTTGAGGCGGTACCGTGCGGCATCCTCCGGTTTGCCCAGTTGCTCGGCCATACGGGCGATGCACCAGTCGGTATAGGCATATTCGAGAGTGTGGGAGATGCAGTAATCCGAGGGGGTATATCCGAGCGAGTCGTTTCCGAAACGTCGCGAGGTGTTGCAGGCGTAACGGTATGCCTCTTCGGCGTCGTAATTGCGGATTCCCTTGGCGTAGGCGTCGGCAAGGACCGAAAGGGCCGGATTCCCGAGCATGCAGCCCGTGTATGCATTCATCAGCTCCCACCGTTCGAAGTAGTGCCGGCCGCTCTCGCGGGCCAGCGACGTCAGCGAGCACAGCAGATCGTTCACCACGTCGGGGTTGATGAGCGTCTGGAGCGGCATCTGACTGCGGAATACGTCCCAGCCGCTGAACAGCGTCCGTTTGGTGAAGGTTCCGTCGCTCTGGTGGATCTGCCGGTCGCCGCCCATGTAACGGCCGTCGACGTCGGTGAAGATCCGGGGGTCGATCATCGTATGATACAGCGACGTATAGAAGATCCGCTTCTGGGTGTCGGTGCCTCCGTCGATGCGGATCTTTCCCAGCGCATCGTTCCACGTCTTGCGGGCCGCTTCGCGGACCTCGTCGAATGATCGGCCGGCGATCTCCGCCTCGTAGTTGCGTCGGGCCCCTTCGGCGTCGACGAACGAGATGCCGACGGTGAACTCGACCTGTTCCCCTTCGGCGGTGCCGAATTCGGAGAAGAAGCCGATGTGCGAACCTTCGAGTTCCCGGGCATCGGTGATGATCCGGGCCTGTGCCACCCGTTCCAGATAGGGCAGGCTGACGACATCGTCCTTTTTCCGGCTCCAGGAGTCGGGGATGTCGGCGCTCCAGAAACCCCATCGATCCATCGGACGGCTCAGCCGCGCATAGAAGTGGAGCGTATATGAGACATTGCCGGCGCCGTCACCCCAGCCTCCGGTCTGCGGCGTGCAACGGATCCATCCGCTGATCGTGCGGTCGTCCTCCACGCGGATGGCTTGACGCTCCGCGGTGCCGCCGACACGGCGTGCGAGATCGATCTGTATGCGGGCCGTATCGGCCTGCGGGTAGGTGAACCGCAGAATCCCGCAATGCGGCGTTGCGGAACTCTCGACCGTAATGTCGTAGTCGGTGAGATGAACGCTGTACCATCCGGGCCGTGCCTGTTCCGATTGCTTGTCGTAACGGGAGCGCCACCCGGTGATCGAACCGTCTTCACGACCGGCCAGGGTATGAAGTTCCGATCCGGTGGTGGGCATGGTCAGCAGGTTTCCCAGCTCCCCGAACCATCCGACCCCGCTCATCTGCGTGAAGGCGAAACCTTCGATCGTCGTGTGTTCGTAGCTGTAACCGGGACTGTTGTCGCCTCCGGTTATCGTGTTGGGGCTGACCTGGACCATTCCGAAGGGGGTGGTGGCCCCGGGGAATGTCTTGCCCAGTCCATGATAGACGCCTGCGGCCTCGGTGCTGGTGCTTGCCCCGATGAAGGGATCGACCCAGAGGGTGAGATCCTGGGTTTCGCCTTTCGGGCTCTGTTGACAGGCGAGGGTGGTCGAGAGTGCGATTATGCAGAGAATCTTTCTCATTGTTTGTGGTCGTATATAAGAAGGGTTGTCAATCCGAATCGAGGCATGGTACATGTAATGGAACATCCTTGTCGCTGCTCTTTGATGCGGCAGGACTCCAGCGTCTTGCCGTTCAAGTCGATCTTCTCTATGCGGGTGAAGCGTTTCCCGAAATGAATCTTCTGGGGGCGGTCGTCTCCTGCGGCGTTGAAGAGCCGGACGACAATCCCCTTGTCGGTGGGATATGCGGCGGTCAGTTCATACCCGGACTCTCCCAGGTCAAGCAGCGAACACCGCTTCGTGTCGCTCTTTTCCCGCAGCGAGCAGAGCAACGGCTCGTTGCGGCAGGCACTGATCCGGTCGATGCGGGCCTGTCTCCACTCTCCGGCGTGCGGAACCAGGGTATACCGGATGCGGGTCATCCCCTGCTGCGGGTAGTTGAAGCCCCAGAGTCCTTGTCCCGAATATTGCACCGTCAGGGCGAGCGGTTCGTTCCGTCCAAAGCCGTAGGTTGTGGTGTGGTCGCACAGCAGAGCCAGACCTTTGCCGTCGGGAGCCTCCTCGGCCACATCGACCCAATTCAGAAGAATCTGATGCTTGATGCTGTCCCAAGTCTTGTAGTGCGTGTTCTCCAGACGGCTGCGGCAGACATCGAACGGGGCATTCTTGTCCAGATGCGGATCTGCGAGCCGTGCCGGGAAGTACAGATTCAGTTTGTAACGGTCGTCATAGCAGGCCCGACGATTGCTGTTGTAGGCATTCTTTTGATCGTACTCCCCGATGCCCTCCTCATGCTGCCAGTCGATGGAGAGTTCGACGTCGATTCCGGGATCCCCCTTGCGCAGCGTGATGCGTTGCGTGAAGGGATGCGAGGCGATCAGACCTTCGATGAGCAGATACTCCTCGAATGCGCCGTTGCGGCCTTTGCTGATCCGGGCCGGGAACTCCGTCGAGGAGCGGAAGCCTCCTTGCTCGTAGAAGTGCCCGCGCAACTCACCGAACCCGTATTCGGAGTCCGGGTCGACGTATTCGATGTCGCCTGCAGGCCCCTTGACCTTCAATTCGCGAAGGATACCGCCCCGGCGCGGATCGACGGTGATGCGGTAACGATCGTTTTCAAGGGTGTACGGCTCTTCGTCCTTTTCGGGGCCGGCCTCCGGATTTTGCGACGGCCGCATTCCTCCCTTTTTCACTTCGTAGGTGGAGAATCCGAATGCCGGGACCTGCACTGTCAGGAAGAGCCGGTCTCTCGAGCGACAGGTCTCCACCGGATCTCCGTCGGGATCGAGAATCTCCACGTCGAACTCCTGCCAGGAGGCGGGAAGCGCGATATCGACGGTCTCCCGGCGGGCGTATCCGAGCGTGTTGCAGATCTGCAGCGCAAGCCGGGAGTCCGTCGGGTCGGCCATCCCGGCCATGCGGTTCCAGGCCTGTGCGATCACCTCCCGGCCAATCGAGTCGGAGGTTGCGGTCCATCGTGCGACCTGTTCGGCCCAGGTCGTCCGACCGTGCAGGCGGTTGTAGGGCACGATCCACGAATCGTGGTGCTGGGCCAGCAGGAGATTCCGCCAGGCCTCGTCGACCGGAGCCTGCGGAAGATCGTACCCGGCGGTCCATGCGGCAATCACGGCCATCTTTTCGGCGACAGGAAGCAGATTCTCGGCATGCCGTACCTGTTGCGCGATCCGTTGGAGCACCTGGCTGCCCCACATCAGAGCCGGACGTACATCCTCCTGGGAGAATCGATATTCGGTTTTCGAGGAGGTGAGACCGTTGGTCTCGAAATAGCCGCGCCAGGTGACATACCGGGAGTTCGCCCGAGTCCGCTCTCCGACTCCGAGCCAGGGTCCGTTTTTCCATCCCGCGTCCTGGAAACACATCCCCACGGGATGTTCGATGCCGGCACGCCGGCAGGCTTCGAGATATTCGGGTTGGTTTCCCCAGGCCGTGGTCTGCCATACGGAGCCCTCGAGCAGCCTCTCACAACCGTAGCGCGGTGAAGTGAGGATCCAGCTGCCGTCGGGAGCGACCCATTTCACGGTCTCGCCGCCATAGGGTGCGGTGTATCCTCCCCAACAGGTATTCGGACATTTGAGCGAGGCGTATCGGTATCCGAGGAGTTTCAGAATTTGAGGCAGACAACTCGTGAAGCAGGGCTCCTCCGCGGCATAGGTCGTCAATTCCACCTCCGGGAAATGGGCTTTCAACTTTTGGATGCCGTAGGTGAATTGCCGGATGAGGCTCTCACCCGAGATATTGTAACAATAGGGCTGTGCATAGGTCGGATTGGTGAACTCCACCCGGGGCGATGCGGCAAATGTCTTGAATCGGGCATAATCCTCCGGCGTGTGGAGAGCGACGCTGTCCCAGGTTTCGGGTTCAATCTCCAGGCAGATGCACCATTCGGGGAATCGTTCGAGCGTATGATTGAGGAACCTTGTTTTCCAGGCTACGGGATAGTGTCCGTAGATGCCGCCGTGGTATCCGTCGACAAAGTCGGGACGTCGGGCTTCGGCTCTGCCGCCGAAGAGGACGAGCAGAAGGAACAATGCAGGCATGGCGATCTTTGAGCCACGCCCGAGGGACTTCGAGTGTCGGGTTTCAGGTTTTCGGTTAGCGGTCATTTCGGTTCGGGCTTTCCATCCGGCGAATGTCTCCTCCGGAATCGTTGCCAAATGCAAAATAACCCAAAGCGAAAGGAATAACCGAGTATGTTAAATGCAAAGTAATCGGAAAAGTAGGGATATTTATTTTATAGCATATTGATTGTCAGTTGTTTGTTTTTGTATGAGACTCCTCCTTCGGTAGGTTTGAAGGTAGGGTATTTGGGATGGCCATCCTCATTCGTTTCACCTCTTCCTCGATATTGGTGATCTCCGGACGGGCCTTGCTCTTGACCTTGCTCTTGTAATTGTAGATGGTTTGCAGCGAGCAGTGCAGAAAATCGGCGATCTGGTTCACATTGGTGATCCCGAGACGCATCAGGGCGAAAATCCGCAATTCGGTATTGAGTCTGTTGTCTTCGAGTTTGTACTGGGCCTCCGGGAGCAGCAACGTATTGAAGCGTTCCACGAATTTGGGGTAGAGGATCAGAAACGCCTGGTCAAAATTCTTCAGCAGTTCATCGATCTCCTTTTCCAGCTCCTTGGTCGAGGGCTTGTAGAGTTGGTCGGTCTGTCCGTTCTTGATTTTGTGGTTGACCTCCTTCCGGTAGAGATACAGTTTGTTGATATAGTGCGAACATTGGTTCATGAAGTAACCGATGTATTGCTCCTTGATGATGTGCGCCTCCCGGAGCTGGTGGTTGATCTCGCGGATGCTCTCCCGGGAGCGGGCTATGGCATTCTTTTGACGCCAGAGAATGATGAAGAAGAGGATCAGAAGGCCGACCAGGATGCTCAACAGAATGACAAAGATCCGCAGATTGCGTTGCTGTTCCCGGATCTGTTGCAGATAATTGCTCTCGATGATGGGTTGCACGCGGGCGATCACGGTGCTTTTGAACCGGGAGTTGTAGAAGTTCGAGTCCTCGAGGGCCGAATGAATGTAGTTGTAGGCTCGGGAGACATCCCCCTCTTCAAAGAGATTCGTGGCAAGGCTCAGCAGGGCTTCGTTCTCCTTGACGGCGGTTTTGAGATCGTTGATGGCCGCGATCTTCAGGAAGTGATCTTCCAGCGTGCGGTTCCCGAGTTGTCGATGGAGGGTAGCGATACCCATTGCGTTCATCGCGTAATTATGGGTGTCGGGAGTCTCCTTCGCCAGCAGCGCCATCAGAATTCCCAACGCTTCGTTCAGACGTCCTTCGCCCTGGAGTTTGAAGGCCTTTTCCTTGAGTTGGAGTTCGGAGCCTTCGGGCAGGAGTTCGATCAACGAATCCCTCAGGCGGGCGATCTCCGCATCGTACTGAAGGGAGAATTCGGGCTCGTTGGTGTATTTCTTGAGTTGTTCGTAATAGCGGATTCTGTTCCAGCAGTATCCTGATTTCTGAGAGGTTTTGAGTCTGTTGTAGTCGATCTCGTCGAAAATCGAGCTTGCCTGGATGAAGAGTCCCGAAAGCGAATAGTTCAGTGCAAGTCTCAGTTTGCTGTCGGTAAGCAGATTCTTGTCATGCAGTTCCCGGGCGATTCGGATGTTGTCATGGATATAGTGGCTTGCCGAGTCGCTCAGAAACGAGGTATAGCTGTCGATGATCCGTTCGTTGATCCGGAACGTTTCAAGATCGGAAGAGGCATTGCGGCGTTGCTGCTTGAGTTCGTCGATTTTGCGGAATTTGAGGGCCACATAGGTGTCTCGATCGGCGATAGCACGGTCAAGAGCCTGTAAAAGGGTATCAGTTCGAGGGTGGGCAACTTCCCCCCCCCATGCAAAAGCAGATATGGTACAGAAAATAAATACGAAGGATAGCGGAACCAGTTTCATGGCAGTTCGGGCTTTGTTTGCAGCAAAGATAAGAAAAAAGGATTTATATAGGACCTTGCCTTTCGCGGGAAAGAGGTCAAATCCGATTGGCGAAGATACTCCTGTTCCGGAGTCTTTGGATCGGGAGGGCTGGAGACGAACGAGTTGCCGATTCCGGGTTTCGAGTGGACGGGTGATAGAAAAGCGGCAAATTTTTTGCCGCTTTTCTGGATTTCTCACATCTTTTTCTCGCTTTTTGCTCTTCCTTCTCTCCTTCCTTCTCTCTTCTTCTTGCTCTCCTTCCTTCTCCTTCTCTCTCTTTCTCTCTTCTCTCTTCTTGCTCTTTTCTTTGCCCCCCCCCTCGCTTGCCCCCCCCCGCTAAGGGAGCAATGTGAAAATCATCGCTTCTGTTCGAGGCTTCTCAGACACGTGCAGACATTCGATTCGATTCTTTTCAGAATGCTTTGCGTATCGGAGGCCTCTTCCGCCTTGACGAAGGGCTCTCCGGTGATCTTCTCGTAAAGTTCAATGTAGCGATCGGTAATGCCTGCCACGATCTGGGGCGTCATTTCCGGAACCTGCTGTCCCGCCTGTCCCTGGAAACCGTTGGCCATGAGCCATTCCCGGACGAACTCTTTGGAGAGTTGTTTCTGACGCTCACCTTTGGCGAGCCGTTCTTCGTAGCCTTCGGCATAGAAATAGCGCGAAGAGTCCGGGGTGTGGATCTCGTCCATAAGGTAGATGACGCCGTCTTTCTTGCCGAATTCGTACTTGGTATCAACGAGAATGAGCCCCATTTTTGCGGCAATTTCGCTGCCCCGCCGATAGATGGCCCGGGTGTATTTTTCAAGTTGTTCGTACTCTTCGCGGCTCACCAGACCCGAAGCGATGATCTCCTCCTTGGAGATGTCTTCATCATGCCCTTCGGCTGCTTTCGAGGTCGGCGTGATGATCGGTTCGGGGAATTTCTGGTTTTCCACCATCCCTTCGGGCATCGGCACTCCGCAGATGGAGCGTTTGCCGGCCTTGTACTCTCTCCAGGCATGGCCCGAAAGATACCCCCGGATAACCATCTCGACCTTGAAGGGTTCGCATTTGCGGCCCACCGTGACCATGGGATCCGGAACGGCCAGTTTCCAGTTCGGAAGGATGTCTGCGGTGGCATCGAGGAATTTTGCGGCGATCTGGTTGAGGACCTGCCCCTTGTAGGGAATGCCCTCCGGCAGAACCACGTCGAAGGCAGAGATCCGGTCCGTAACCACCATGACAAGGTATTCGTCATTGATGTCGTATACGTCGCGGACCTTTCCCGTATACTTGCTCTTCTGTCCTTCGAAGGTGAAATCGGTTCGAGTGATGGCGTTCATTGCGTTTGAGGATTTTTTCTGGTTGCAAAGATAGTGTTTTTGTGTAAATTTGGAATCGTTACGGGGTATTTTATCCCGCATCCCATTCCATGAAGATCCGGTATGTCGAGGTTGTTGAGGGCGTTGTGGGGGAGGTGTCCGGATCATTCGTATATGCCCCGTGCATAATCGGCCAAATAGGCCGAACAGGTTTTTCCGGTCAGCCGCTTGAAGAAGCGCATCAGATGACTCGGATCCGAAAAGCCGTACGCTTCGGCCAGCTGGCTGACGCTGCGCCCTTCGAACAGCAGGTCGTTCTTCACAGCCTCCAGCAGCCGCTGCTTCAACAGATGGGCGGCCGAGACGCCGAACTGCTCCTGCACGGCCCGGTTGAGTGTCACGCGGCTCACGCGCAGCATTGCGGCATACTCCTCGACGCGCTGCACCGTGCGGATATGCTCTTCGAGCAGCGCCTTGAAGCGGAATGCACAGTTGTTGCGCGGCAGGGTGACAGGCAGTCCATAGGCGGCGGCATAGTCGCGGTTGAGCGTCACCAGCAGGTAATAGAGCACCGAAACGATCAGGTTGTAGCTGTCCGAGGTCGGGGCACACAGCTCCGCCTTGATCTTCGCCAGCAGCCGGAGATACTCCGCAAAGGTCTCCGGCCCGGCATCGAACCACGGCGGCGTATCGGTCTGGTAGCCGTAGAGCAGGCGGTAGACGAAGAACTTGTCGGCGAGGAACGTGCGCATGAAATCCTCGCGGAAGATCAGAAACATGTAGTCGAGCTCCGCCTCGTCCACCAGCCATCGCTGCTGCTGGTGGGGCGAGAGGAGCAGCACCATGCCGTCGTGCAGCTCGATGCGGCGTCCGCCGAGCAGCACGACGCCCCGGGCCCGACGCAGAAAGAAGAACTCGAAGAAGTCGGTCCGGAAGAGCGAATTCTCGGTCAGTACGCCGCGGATCTCTTCGCTGCGGCCCGTATTGATGTAGAAGTCGACGCCGCACTGCGTCTTGCTGAACGGCACGGTGACCAGCCGTCGGGGATTCGTTGTCGTTTTCATGGTCGGGCAGCGGATGTTCGAAGACAAAGATACGATATTCATTGATCAAAAAGGCATGACTCCGCAGGTTTCGGGCATAGTCGGGAAGAAAAAATCTTCGGATCTTTGCACCCAAACAACCGGAATATGGATCAGCAACAGGAAATCATCCGCGACATCGACGTGCAAAGCGTCATGACCAAATCCTCGCTGCCCGTAGGCGGCTATTCGGTCAATCCGTATGTGGGGTGTCCCCACGCCTGCAAGTATTGCTACGCCTCGTTCATGAAGCGTTTTACGGGCCACACCGAGCCCTGGGGCTCGTTTCTCGACGTCAAGCACTGGAAACCCGTCGGCGATCCGCACCGCTTCGACGGGCAGCGGATCGTCATCGGCTCGGTAACCGACG
>CALUKK010000109.1 GCA_944321205.1 uncultured Alistipes sp. | reverse complement strand
GATCGTGGAGATCCGCCCGCGGCGCAACTACGTGATCCGCCGGGCCTCGAACCTCTCGAAGGAGTCGCACATTATCGCCTCGAATATCGATCGGGCATTGTTGATGGTCTCGCTGCGATCGCCCGAGACGCCGTTGGAGTTTGTGGACCGTTTTCTGGTTACGTGCGAGGCCTACAAGGTTCCGGTGACGATTCTCCTCTCGAAACTCGATCTGCAGGATCCGGAGGCCGTGTCGGAGTTCCGTTCCATCTACGAAGGTGCCGGCTATGAGGTGCTGGAGCTTTCGATCCCCGAAGGACGGGGCGTGGAGGAGGTGCGCCGGCTGCTGAGCGGTTCGACAACGCTTGTGTCGGGGAATTCGGGGGTCGGGAAGTCAACGCTGATTCGGACGATTGACCCCACGCTGGAGATCCGCACGGGCGAGATCTCCGAGAGCCACCACAAGGGCCGCCATACGACGACCTTCTCGACGATGTACCCCCTGCAGGGAGGAGGCGCGGTGATCGATACGCCGGGGATCAAGGGCTTCGGACTGATCGACATCGACGATGCCGAGCTGTGGCACTATTTCCCGGAGATGATGCGTGTGGCCCCGGGTTGCCGCTTCTACAACTGTACGCACACCCACGAACCGGGCTGTGCGGTTGTGGAGGCTGTCAAGGTGGGCGAGATTGCCTGGCCGCGCTACGAAAGCTATCTGAAAATCCTCGACGAAGATGAGAAGTACCGCAAGTAACGATACGACCCCGCGCTCCGATGCGCTTTTCGGCCCCGAAGCGGGTCCCGCGGCGGCGCGGATTGCCTGCTTGGCGGAGTTCATGACGGCGGAACGTTACGGGGTGCTGCGCGGAAGTGTCTCCATGCGTACGCGCTACATGACGCTTCTGGCCGAGAACATGTATCACGGGCAGAATGCTGCGGCCCTGATCCGTCATTGCGATGCCTTTGGGGTACAGCGGATGCATACCGTGGAGACGTTGTGCCGCTTCCAGCCCAATCCGGTCATTGCGCGGGGCTCGGAACGGTGGGTCGATGTTAAACGCCACGCTTCGACGGCGGAGGCCATTGACGCGTTGCGGCGCGAGGGCTACCGCATTGTGGCCACGACACCCCACCGCGAGGATGTGACCCCCGAGACGTTCGACGTCACGAAGGGTCCCTTTGCGCTGATCTTCGGTACGGAGCACGCCGGGATCTCGGAGGAGGCGATGGCTGCGGCGGATGAATTTCTGCGCATTCCGATGTGTGGGCTGGTTGAGAGTCTGAATGTTTCGGCCTCGGCGGCGATTTTGATCTACCTGCTTACCGAGCGGATCCGCCATACGGTTGCAGGGTGGCAGTTGCCGGTCGGGGAGCAGGCTGCCTTGATGGAGCGTTGGATGCGTCGCAGCGTGAAGGATGCCGATGCGATTCTGCAACGACGCTTCGGCGCTGGGGAGTGATGTTTTTATTCCACGAATAATAAGATGAGTACGATTCTTCGGAAACAGTTTTTGGCCCATGTGGCCCAGACGTCTCCTTCGCCGATGCTGGTGGAGGTGGCCCGGGGCGAGGGGACGTTTTTCTATACGCCCGAGGGGAAACGCTATTACGACCTGGTGGCGGGGGTTTCGGTGAGCAATGTCGGACATGCCAATCCGGCCGTGGTGCGGGCCGTGCAGGAGCAGGCGGCGCGTTACATGCACGTGATGGTCTACGGCGAGCTGGTCGAGACGCCGCAGGTAGCCTATGCCACGAAGATCGCCTCGCTGCTGCCCGGCGATCTGGAGAGCGTCTATTTTGTCAATTCGGGAGCCGAGGCGGTCGAAGGGGCCTTGAAACTGGCCAAACGCTTCACCGGCCGTACGGAGATGATCTCCATGCGGCGAGCCTACCACGGTTCGACCCATGGGGCGATGAGCATGATGGGAGCCCCCGAGGGTGAGGAGTGGAAGGGCGCCTTCCGCCCGTTGCTGCCCGATGTGCAGGCGATCGAGTTCAACGACTTCGACCAGCTGGAGCGTATCACGCGCCGCACGGCCTGCGTGCTGACCGAACCGGTTCAGGGCGAGGCGGGAGTCCGACCTCCGCAGCCGGGCTACCTCGAAGCGCTTCGCAAACGTTGCGACGAGGTAGGGGCGTTGCTGATCTTCGACGAAATCCAGACGGGCCTGGGCCGCACGGGCGAGATGTTCGCCATGCAGAAATACGGGGTTGTTCCCGATATCGTCTGTCTGGCGAAGGCCTTCGGCGGCGGTATGCCCCTTGGAGCCTTCATTTCGCGTCATGAAGTGATGGATACCCTGCAAAGGGATCCCGTGTTGGGCCATATTACCACGTTTGGCGGGCATCCGGTCTGCTGCGCGGCGGGTCTGGCGGCGTTGGACTACCTGCTGGAGAACCGCATTGTCGAGACCGTCGAGGCGAAGGGAGCCTTGTACGAGGTGCTGCTCCGCGACCATCCGGCCGTACGGGAGATCCGCCGCAGCGGGCTGCTGCTGGCCGTCGAACTGGGCTCGTCGGAACGTCTCTACCGGATCATGGAACTCTTCAAGGAGACGGGGATCCTGAGCGACTGGTTCCTCTTCTGTGATACGGCATTCCGCATCTCGCCGCCGCTGACGATCTCCGAGGAGGAGGTGCGCGACAGTGCGGCGCTCATCCGTGAATGTCTTGACCGGTTGTAGCCGGGTGGAGAGTCCGGCTGCGTGTCGGATTTAATAATAGAGGAAGAGGCCCCAGGCGGAACCTCTTCCTCTGTGTTTGAGAAACGTGCCATTGCCACCTTCCTTCAGCTGTCTGATGATTCCGGCTTTCCTATCTTTCTTCTGATTTTCAGGTGCTTAATCTCATCCCAGGTCTCCTCCGGACCCTGTGGTGCCTCCATTTTTCTGCCCTCCCCTTAGGTCCCTTCCTCTCACTGTCCTCTCCAACCTTCGGTCTCCGGCCTCCTTCCAGCCTTTCCCTCCCCGGTTTTTGGAGATTCGGGCTCTCTCGTCTCTCGTCTCTCGCCTCTCTCGTCTCTCGTCTCTCGTCCCCCCCCCTCCCTGTTAGGCCTCTTCGGCAAAGGACTTCAGCCGGGCGATCTCTTCGGCCCAACGGCTTTCGTCGGGGGTTTCGAGGATCAGCGGAATGGCATCGAATCGCGGATCACGGGCGATGTAACGGAAACAGGCTTCGCCGATCATCCCCTCGCCGAGCGACGAGTGGCGGTCGACGCGGCTTCCGAGAATCTTCATGGCATCATTCAGATGCATACCCTTCAGATAGCGGAATCCGACGACGCGCTCCAGTTCGGCAAAGGTGGCCTCACAGGCCTCTTCGGTCCGCAGGTCGTACCCGGCCGCGAAGGCGTGGCAGGTATCGATGCAGACTCCGACGCGGGACTTGTCCTCGACGCGCTCGATCAGATAGGCGAGGTGCTCGAAACGGAATCCGAGGTTGGATCCCTGCCCGGCAGTGTTCTCGATGACGGCCGTGACGCCGTGCGTCTGCTCGAGCGCGAGGTTGATCGATTCGGCGATCCGATCGAGACTCTCCTCTTCGGAGATCTGCTTCAGATGGCTCCCGGGGTGGAAGTTCAGCCGGTCGAGGCCCAGCAGTTCGCAGCGTTTCATCTCGTCGATGAAGGCCGAGCGCGACTTCTCGAGGGCTTCGGCTTCGGGGTGCCCGAGGTTGATCAGATAGGAGTCGTGCGGGAGAATCTGTGCCGGCGTGTATCCGCATTCGTCGCAGGCGCGGCGGAACGTGTCGATTTCGGCAGCCGTAAGGGGCTTGGCCATCCACTGCCGCTGGTTCTTGGTGAAGAGGGCAAAGGCCGTGGCCCCGATGGCGAGGGCATTGCGGGGGGCATTCTCCAACCCGCCCGATGCGCTGACATGTGCTCCGAAGTATTTCATGATGTTCGATGTTTCGTGTTGTTAGGACAAAGTTAAGGATTTTGTAAATAAATTCATAACTTTGCATTTTGGAAATCTAACGCCGTGATTTCGTTATGAAAAGCTCACATGTAGTTCTATCCGGTTTTTTCCTGGTGGTTTCGAGCCTTCCGGCCGTGGCGCAGATCTCGATCGACGAGGTCAAGGCCGAGCCTCAGGACGTGAAGTTCCGCGACGAACTGAAATCCACGTCCGTGGATGTGGATTATTTCAGCCTGGCCCGCTACAAGGCCGAGCGTGCCGCCATCCGCAAGGAGCGGAACTACCTGGAGATCGGGAGCAGCCTGCAGGGGACCCTGACATCGTACAACGATCCGTGGATTGCCGTTTCGGGAGGAGACAATTCGATAGCTTTGGTTGCATCGTTCAACCTCAAGCATGTCTTCACGAAGAATCTCTTTTCGATCGAGACCAAGGT
>CALUKK010000108.1 GCA_944321205.1 uncultured Alistipes sp. | reverse complement strand
ATCATCCCGCGCTTTGTCGAGGATGCGCCCTTCTACAAGCAGATAGCACAGGTGGAAACCTACCTGAAGAACAATCCGCTCAAACTGGAATAAACGAACAAGCTGGAATAAACGGACAAGATGAAATATGCATTGGTAACAGGCGGTTCCCGGGGATTGGGACGAGCCGTGTGTCAGCGGCTGGCGGCCCAGGGGTGGCCGGTTCTCATCAACTACCGGTCGAACGCGGCGGCGGCCGAAGAGACGCTGCGCATGATCACGGAGGCCGGCGGAGAGGCCGAGCTGCTTCCGTTCGACGTATCGGATCCCGATGCCATCGAACGGGCGCTGGAGACGTGGAGTGCCAGCCACCCGGACGATTACATAGCCGTGCTGGTCAACAATGCCGGCATCCGACGTGACAACCTGCTGATCTTCATGCAGAATGACGAATGGCACCGGGTGGTGGACACGACGCTCAACGGCTTCTTCTACGTCACGCGGCGACTGCTGAAGGAGATGTTGACCCACCGCTGGGGCCGGATCGTGAACATGACCTCGCTGTCGGGGCTGAAGGGGATGCCGGGGCAGACGAACTATTCGGCGGCGAAGGCGGCACTGATCGGGGCGACGAAAGCCCTTGCGCAGGAGGTTGCACCGCGCAAGGTGACGGTCAATGCCGTGGCTCCGGGCTTCATCGAGAGCGACATGACGAAGGATCTCGACCAGGCGACGCTCAAGAAACTGGTTCCGGCGGGACGTTTCGGACGACCGGAGGAGGTTGCGGCGCTGGTCGGTTTTCTGGTTTCGGACGATGCCGCCTACATCACCGGAGAGGTGATTTCGATCAACGGAGGACTGTACACGTGAAACAAACGAATACGAAATAGATGGAACGACGAGTCGTCATTACGGGCATGGGCATCTGGTCCTGCCTGGGACAGAATCTGAACGAAGTGAAGGAGTCGCTTCATGCCGGGCGCTCGGGCATTGGTGTGGAGCGCGAGCGTCTTGCATACGGTTATCGCTCGGGGCTGACGGGTATCGTCCCGCGGCCGCAGCTCAAGGGGGTCCTGGACCGCCGTCTGCGGGTCGGACTCTCCGAGGAGGCCGAGTATGCCTATATGGCCTCGCGCCAGGCCTTCGAACAGACGTTGATGGACGACGCCTACCTGCACGGGAACGAGGTGGGCATCCTTTTCGGCAACGACTCTTCGGCCAAACCGGTCATCGAGGCGGCGCGGATCATGGACGAGAAACACGATTCGGCGCTGTTAGGCTCGGGGCTGATCTTCCAGTCGATGAACTCCACGGTGACGATGAACCTCAGCACGATTTTCCACCTGCGGGGGATCAACTTCACGGTCAGTGCGGCCTGTGCGAGCGGTTCTCATTCGATCGGCCTGGGTTACCTGATGATCCGTCAGGGACTGCAGGATGCGGTGCTTTGCGGCGGGGCGCAGGAGGTCAACTACTACTCGATGGCGACGTTCGATGCGCTGGGGGCCTTTTCGGTTCGGATGGACGAGCCGACGAAGGCCTCCCGACCGTTCGACCGTGACCGTGACGGACTGATTCCGAGCGGTGGTGCCGCGGCGCTGGTGCTTGAGGAGTACGAACATGCCCTTCGTCGCGGTGCTCCGATTCTGGCCGAGGTGTGCGGTTACGGCTTCTCGTCGAACGGCGGGGGTATCTCGCAGCCGAGCGACGACGGTTCGGTGACGGCCATCCTGCGGGCGCTCGACGCGGCCGGCCTGCAACCCGACCAGATCGACTACGTGAATGCCCACGCTACCTCGACACCGCAGGGCGACATGTACGAGGCCATTGCGCTGGACCGGGTCTTCCACGGCACGCATGCGCTGATCAGCTCCACGAAGTCGATGACGGGCCACGAGTGCTGGATGGGCGGGGCAAGCGAGATCGTCTACTCGACGCTGATGATGCAGCATAACTTCGTGGCGCCGAACATCAATCTGGAACATCCCGACGAATACGCGGCCAAACTCAACCTGACCCCCGTTACGGTCGAGACGCCGGTCGATACGGTTCTCTCCAACTCGTTCGGCTTCGGCGGAACGAACAGTGCCCTGGTCCTCCGCAAGATCCAATAACCGCCACGACCATGAAACTCTTCCCCGCCTTGGAAAAGCGCTATGCGCACGAACAGCTGACGGCCCGCGAGGCGCAGCGTGCGGCGCAGTTCATCGCCTTCGGGCCGATCGTCTTCGAGGTTTCGCGTCTGATGGTGAAGTTCGGCATCCTGGAGCTGCTGCGCGACAGCAACGAGGGTCTGACCCTTGAGGAACTCGCCCGGGAGACCGACCTTTCGGAGTATGCCGTTCGGGTGTTGCTGGAGGCGTCGTTGTCGATCGGCACGGTGCTGGTCGATCCTGCGAGCGATCGTTTCACCCTCTCGAAGACGGGATGGTTCCTGCTGACCGATGCCTCGACGCGCGTGAACCTGGATTTCAACCACGACGTCAACTACGAAGGCATGTTCCGCCTCGAGGAGTCGCTCCGGGAGGGACGCCCGGCCGGACTGGAACACTTCGGCCCATGGAAGACGGTCTATGAGGGACTTTCGCAACTGCCCGCGGAGGTGCAGCGGAGCTGGTTCGGCTTCGACCACTTCTATTCGGACCATTCGTTCGACGAGGCGCTGCGGGTGGTCTTTTCGCGGCCGACACGGCAGCTGCTCGACGTGGGCGGCAATACGGGACGATGGGCGCTGCGGTGCGTGGCTTTCGATCCGCAGGTCGAGGTGACGATCCTGGATCTTCCGCAGCAGCTCGAACTGATGCGCCGTGCAACGGCTTCCGAGCCGGGTGCGGATCGCATCCACGGCTACGGCTGCAACCTGCTCGACGAGGCGACGCCCTTCCCGACCGACCGACCGTACGATACGATCTGGATGAGTCAGTTTCTGGACTGCTTCGGCGAGGAGGAGATCCGTTCGATTCTGGTGCGTGCGTCGCGCATCATGACCGCATCGACGCGTCTATGTATCATGGAGACCTTCTGGGACCGGCAGAAATACGAAACGGCCGCCATGTGCCTGACGCTGACGAGCCTCTACTTCACGGCCATCGCCAACGGCAACAGCCGCATGTACCATTCGGAATCGATGCGGCGGCTGGTCGAGTCGGCCGGTCTGGAGGTGGAGACGATCCACGACTTTCTGGGTTGGGGTCACAGCATCATGGTTTGCCGGAAAAAACAGTGAAACGAATAAAAACAACTCTACTTAATTGATATGGAAAGAAAAGAGATCGAAGAAAAGGTCAAGGCGTTTCTGATCGACGAACTGGAGGTCGACGAGGACAAAATTGCCCCGGATGCGCTTCTGAAGGAGGATATCGGTATCGACAGCCTGGATTTTGTCGACATTGTGGTGATCGTCGAACGGACGTTCGGCTTCAAGATCAAGCCCGAAGAGATGGCGGGCGTGAAGACGCTGAGCGACTTCTGCGACTACATCCAGAGCAAGGTGGGTTGATCAACAGCCAGTCGGCGGAGGAGGATATGACCGGAGAAACGACATCGGCCGTACGAGGCAGCGAGGCTTCGGCCCACGAGGCCTGGCAGGGCCATACCGACGGACGCCCGTGGATGCTGCGATCGTTGATCGTGCTGTTCCGCGGGGTGCCCGTGCCGGTGCTCTACGGGGTCATGGGGGTGGTTGTCGTCTTCTACATGCTCTTCAACCGGCGGGGATACCGTGCGAATCGGGATTTTTTCCGGCGACGCCTGGGATATGGACGCTGGCGCACCTTGCGGTCGGTCTACGCGAGTCACTACCGTTTTGGCCAGATCATTCTGGACCGCTTTGCCGTCTATGCCGGCCGTCGCTTCGAGGTTGAGATCGAACACAACGAATACTACCGCGAACTGGTCACCCGCCCGGGGGGATTCGTCATGGTGAGCGCACATGTCGGCAATTACGAACTGGCCGGCTACTCGCTTCATCCCGAGGAGAAGCGCTTTCATGCGCTGGTTTACGCCGGAGAGAAGGCCCCCGTCATGCAGAACCGTGCGCGGTGCTTCGGGAACAACAACATCGAAATGGTCCCCGTGCTGAGCGATCTGTCGCACCTGTTCGTGGCCAACCGGGCCCTGGAGGAGGGGCATATCGTCGGGATGCCCGGCGACCGGCTTTTCGGATCGCAGAAGAGCGTATCGTGTGACTTTCTGGGAGCTCCGGCCCGTTTTCCGCTGGGGCCGTTCGCCCTGGCCGTACAGCGGGAGGTTCCGATGCTGTCGATCTTTGTGGTGAAGGAGTCCACGAAACGTTATCGGATCTTCGTCGATCGGATCGATTCGGGCGAATCCAGCCTTCCGAAGCGGCAACGCATGGAACAGGCCGCGCGATCGTTTTCCGCTCAGCTGGAGCGTCTTGTGCGTCGTTACCCGACGCAATGGTTCAACTACTACGATTTTTGGGAACAGCCATGACCCTTGAAGAGATCGACATACTTGATTTGATTCCCCAGCGCCCGCCGTTCGTGCTGGTAGACCGCCTGACGGCCTTCGACGAACAGCGTACCGGGACGGTCTTCACGGTTCGTGAAGGGCATCTGTTGTGTGAATCGGGGCGGTTGCAGGCGGCGGGTCTGATCGAGAATATCGCCCAGACGTGTGCCGCCCGCATGGGCTACATCAACCTGCTGAATGCCGAGCGGGTGAAGCTGGGCTTTATCGGAGCGATCCGCGATCTGGAGATCCACAGGCTGCCGCTGTGCGGCGAGACGCTGCACACGACGATCGAGAATCTGGAGGAGGTCTTCGGCATGCTGCTGGTGCAGGCCGAAGTCCGCGTGAACGACGCGTTGCTGGCCACGGCCCGGATGAAGATTGCCCTGAGCGAGATCGACGCACAACCATGACGATGATGAAAAGCGACGGAAAGATCACGAAAGAGCTGGTGGCCTCGAAGCGTTTCGAGGTTCGCTTCAGCGAGGTGGACTCGATGAATATCGTGTGGCACGGCTCCTATCCGCTCTATTTCGAAGATGCGCGGGAGGCCTTCGGTGCCAAATACGGGCTGGGCTACATGGACATTTTCGGCCATGGCTACTATGCTCCGCTGGTGGAGTTGTCGTTCAAGTACAAGTCGCCGATCGTCTACGGCATGCCGTGCCGGATCGATATCCACTATCGACCGACCGAAGCCGCGAAGATCGTCTTCGACTATGAAATACGACATGCCGAGACCGACGAACTGCTGGCCACGGGTCACAGCGTGCAGGTCTTCATGGACAGGGAGTACCGGCTGGTGTGGGTTACGCCGGAATTTTATGCACAATGGAAAGCGCGCTGGAACATGAACTGATCGTCCGCGAGGGGGACAATATCGTCTCGCCGCTGGGGCTGGATACGACCTCGACGCTTCGTGCCGTCGTGGCCGGGGAGTCCGCCTTGCGCCGCTACGAGGGGCTCTGGGAGCTTCCGGAACCGTTCGTAGCGTCGTTGCTGGACTTCGGGGCCATCGACCGGGCGCTGGCCGCGCGTTACGGAGAGGGTCGATTGGCCGATTATACCGAATTCGAACGGATGTCGATTCTTTCGGCCGCCAGTGCGCTGGAGGAGTCGGGTATTGATCCCGCATCGCCGCGAACCCACTTTTTCCTCTCGACGACAAAGGGCAACGTGGCGCTGCTGGAGTCCGACAACCGTTACCGCCGGGAGGTGCTGCCCGACTGGTCGGCACGCCGGATCGCGGCCTTTTTCGGCAATCCGAATCCGGCAACGGTCGTTTCGAACGCCTGCACGTCGGGCCTTTGCGCACAGATTGCCGCCATGCGTGCCCTGCGGAGCGGGCGTTGCGATCATGCGGTGGTGATCGGCGCCGACCGACAGTCGCGCTTCATCGTTTCGGGCTTCCAGAGTTTCAAGGCGCTGTCGCCCGAACCGTGCCGGCCCTTCGACCGCCGACGTACGGGGCTGAATCTGGGCGAGGCTGCCGCGACGATTGTCTATACCCGCCGGCGGCGCGAAGAGGTCTCGGACGGGGAGTGGGTTGCCTGCCGGGGAGCGATCCGCAACGATGCCAACCATATCTCGGGACCTTCGCGGACGGGCGAAGGATGTTATCGCGCCCTGCAGGCCATCCTGCGGGACATCGATCCCGCGGAACTGGCCGTGGTCAATGTCCACGGCACGGCGACACTCTATAACGACGAGATGGAGTCCATAGCCCTCGATCGGGCCGGGCTGTCGTCCGTTCCCGTCAACGGGTTGAAGGGCTATTTCGGCCATACGATGGGGGCCGCCGGCGTGCTGGAGTCGATCCTGACGATGCATGCCGTGGAGGCGGGTCTTGTGCCGGGGACCCGGGGATATGCCGAGTGCGGAGTATCCCGGGCCTTGAACCTCTCGTCGCAGCCTGCACGGACGACGCGTCGTCTTTTCGTGAAGATGCTTTCGGGATTCGGCGGGTGCAATGCCGCCATGTTGTTCAAACGGGGAGGAGGGCTATGCTGAGGATTCGACGATGGGTGCGCATTACCCCCGCGGGAGCGGTGGTCGACGGAGTCCCGGTTCGTCTCGAACCGACGGAGGATCCGCTGCCGGTGGCGCTCTACCGCCCGCGTGTGGGCGGCTACCCGAAGTTTTTCAAGATGGATCCGCTGTGCCGTGTGGGGTTCCTCGCCTCGGAGTTGCTGCTCGACGGTGAGACGTCGCGTTTCGAGCCGCGGGAGGATCGGGCCGTGGTGCTTTTCACGCAGAGCGGCTCGTTTGCCAGCGACAGCCACTACGAGCGGACGATTGCCGATGCGGCGGATTACTACCCCAGCCCGGCGGTTTTCGTCTATACGCTGGCCAACATCCTGACGGGCGAGATCGCCATCCGCAACAAATACTACGGCGAGACCTCCTGTTACCTGCTCGATCGGGAGGATGTGGAAACGATGGTCGAGACCGTCCGGGAGACGTTTCTCGACGGCGCGACTCATTCGGTGCTTGGCGGGTGGGTCGACAGTCCGGATTCAGCGAACTTCGAAGCGGAACTGTTTCTGGTCGAGGAGTCGGAGGAGGGTGCCGAATGGGCTGCCGATGAATTGCGCAGAATAATGAAAGACAAATAATTGCAAACTGTTATATAAAGTTATGAATGAACTTGTATCGGAATTGAAGAACGCCATCATCGAAGCGTTGAACCTCGAAGATGTGAAACCCGAGGATATCGACAATGACGCCCCGCTGTTCGGTGACGGACTGGGGCTGGATTCGATCGATGCCCTGGAGTTGATCGTACTGATGGAGAAACGCTATGGCATCAAGCTGCAGGATCCGGCTGCCGGCCGTGAGATCTTCCGCAGCATCAACGTCATGGCCGACTACATTGCCGCGCATCGTACGAAATAATCCCCGGAGATGAAGGAACCGATCTGGATCACGGGGGCCGGGATCGTCTCGGCCATCGGTCTCGACAAGGCGCAGACGCTGGAGTCGTTGCTCGCACGACGTACGGGCATCGGGCCGATGCGCCATCTGCGGAGCGAACACCGCGAATTCCCGGTCGGCGAGGTGCAACTCTCCGACGAGGAGCTTGCGGCCCGCCTGGGCATCGCACCCGGTACGCCGACCATCCGTACGGCCCTGCTGGGGATGCTGGCCCTTGGGGAGGCGCTTGCCGAGGCCCGATTGACGGTCTCCGACCTTCCACGGACGGCCTTTGTCTCGGGAACGACCGTCGGAGGCATGGACCGCAGCGAGTGCTACTACCCGGACTTTCTGACCAACGATACGCGGAATGCCTATATTTCGTTGCACGATTGCGGGGCCTCGACCGAACAGATTGCCGACCGTTTCGGTCGTTTCGGATTCGTTGCCACGCCGTCGACGGCCTGTTCGTCGGCGCTCAATGCCATCATTATCGGGGCGAATCTGATTCGCTGCGGCCTGTTTGATCGGGTTGTGGCCGGGGGCAGCGAGTGTCTGACGAGGTTCCATCTGAACGGTTTCAACTCTCTGATGATTCTGGACCGGGAGGCGTGCCGGCCGTTCGATGCTACGCGTGCCGGACTGAATCTGGGTGAAGGGGCGGCCTACGTGGTGCTTGAAAGAGCCTCGACGGCCCGAAATCGGGGCCTCGGCTGCGATGTGACGCTCGACGGCTGGGGCAACGACTGCGACGCCTTCCACCAGACGGCCTCGTCTCCCGACGGTGAAGGGGCTTACCGGGCCATGTGCGACGCCTTGAAGGATGCGGGGCTTGAGCCCGCGGAGGTCGACTACGTGAATGCACACGGAACCGGAACTCCGAATAACGATGCCAGCGAAGGTGCGGCTCTGCGACGGTTGTTCGGGGACCGGGTGCCACCCTTTTCGTCGACCAAATCCTTCACGGGGCATACGACCAGCGCTTCGGGGGCCATCGAGACGGTGATCTGCCTGCTGGCCCTGCGACATCAGTTCCTGCCGGTGAATCTGAACTGGCACGAGCCGATGGAGGAGGGGCTCCGTCCGGTGGTGGAGAGTCGTCCGGATCGGGAACTCCGCCACGTATTGTGCAATTCGTTCGGCTTCGGGGGCAATGACTCGTCGCTGTTACTTTCCAAACGTCAGGAACCATGAACCGAATTTACATACGCGCCGCCGAACAGATCTCGCTCCAGCAACCGCTCAGCGAAGCCTGGATGGAGGAGCCCGTACGGGTGGAGGGGCCCTGGGCCCGGGCGACGGATCCGGATTTCCGCCGCTGGCTCACTCCGGGTGAGAGCCGCCGTCTGGGCACGATCCTCAAGCGGGCCCTGGTGACGACGCTGAGCCTTTTGCGCAAAACGGGGTTGGAACATCCCGATGCCGTCTGTGTCGGTACGGGCCTGGGGTGCATGGTCAATACGGAGCGTCTGCTTGAAACCCTCTGCAACGAGGGTGAAACGATGTTCAGTCCCACGCATTTCATGCAGTCGACCCACAACACCATCGCCTCGCTGCTGGCCATCCACACGAAATCGCATGGCTACAACATCACCTATTCGCACAAGGATCTTTCGTTCGATCTGGCGTTGCTGGATGCCTGGATGCAGTTCCGTCAGGGGCGGATCCATACGGCGCTGGTCGGGGGTTACGACGAACTGACCCCTTCGTACTTCACCCTGCTCAAACGCATCGGTTATCTGGGTGTCGAGGGTGAGGTGCCGGGTTCGGAGGCTGCCGTGACGCTGCTTCTGACGGATGAGGGGACGGATGCGTTGTGTGAACTGGCCGGCCTGCGGATTCTCTATCGCCCGACCGAGAAGGAGTTGCAAACGGCTCTTGCCAGCCTTCTTGACGAAGCGGGAATCGTCCGCGGGGATCTCTCCGCCGTGGTGACGGGAGTCAACGGTAATGGGGCCAATGATCTATTCTATGAGGCCTTCACCTCCCGGGAGCTTCCCGGCATTCCGATGCTGCGTTACAAACATCTCTTCGGAACCGGTTATTCGGCTCCGGCCTACGGGCCGTATGTCGCGGCACACTGTCTCTCCCGGGGTATCATCCCCTCGTCGCTGCTTTACGGGACGATGTCGCCGGACAACGAAGCTCCCCGGGCGCTGCTGGTGGTCAATCAGCGCGACGGCAAACAATATTCCCTTCAACTCTTGCGCGTATGTGGAAACTGATCGCTCTGGCCTTCGGACAATCGGCGCTGCTGGTAGCCTGCCAGTTGCTGCAAAAGTTCGCCTTGAATCGTGCGGGCGATTTTTCATGGAGTTGGGGCTGGTTCTACCGATTCTTTGCCAATTTCTACATGATCGGCAGCGGCGTGTGCTTTGCCGCCACGGCCTTCTGCTGGCTGTACATGCTCAAGCGCTACCCTTTCAGCATGGTCTACCCGATGTTGAGTCTGGCCTATGTGATGGGGATGCTTGCCGCCGTGGTCTTTTTCCACGAACAGATTCCCCTGACCCGCTGGATCGGCATTGTGCTGATTATGGCGGGATGTGTCCTGATAGCCAAATGATATGAAAACGACGTTGATTCTTATTGCAGCAAGCCTTGCGGTGCTTCTCCCGGCCCGGAACCGGATTGTCGCGCAAACCCCGACACCGGCGGAGGTCATCGCCTCGATCGATCGGAGTGCCACGGCTCTGCGGAGTCTGCAGGGCGACTTCGTGCAGACCAAGGAGCTCTCGCTGTTGCAGGAGCGGATGGTCTCGCGCGGCGTGATCTATTATCGACAGGCGGGCGGAGCGCTGCGCTGGGAGTATCTGACGCCGTATCGCTATACGTTCATCCTGAACGGCGAGCGGGTGATGATGCGTTCCGGGGATCGGACCGACGTGATCGAGACTGCGGAGAACCGCGTATTTCGGGAGATCGCCCGTCTCATGATGAACTCGTTGACGGGTCGGAGTCTTGCAACGACCTCGGATTTCGAGGTGCACGTTATCGTTGAACCGGAACGGTGGGTAGTGGAGCTGACGCCGCGACGTCGTGAAATGGAGCAGTTTTTCGCCCGTATCCGGCTGTCGTACGATCCGTCGCGGCAACTGGTCTCTCGGGTGGAGCTGATCGAACGGAGCGGCGACCGGACGACGATCGAATTGAAAAACCTGAAAACGAACCAGACGATCGATGAGGGAGTTTTTGCTGTCGATTAGTCTGCTGCTGTGGAGCGTCGTGGCACGGGCCTCCGGGGGGCCGGAGTCTTTTTTCCCGAAGGACGAGGCTCAACGGGCAGAGTATGCCGTGACGATGGATTTCGGCCGGGTGCATCTATCGGGGATCTGCGTCATGAAGCGGATCGGAGGAGAGCTCGTGGGTACGCTGATGAACGAATTCGGCGTCCGGGCCTTTGATTTCCGCTACGATCCGCACCGCGGCACCTTGAAACTCTCGAATCTGCTGGCGCTGCTCGATCGCTGGTATATCCGCAAGACGTTGCGCCGCGATCTGCAGCTGCTGTTGCGATACGGGGATGACGGAGTCCCGCGGACGATCCGGGGCCGTCGTCTCGAACGTCGGACCGACGGTCCGCTTGTGCTGACCCATCTGCGCCGGGATCTGAAGATCGGATTCTCACCGCTGAACCCTTAAACTGACCGACATGAAACTGCTGAACGACTTTTTCCATATCGAGGATACGGCCTCTGCGGAGGGTGAGACGGCCTACGGGCTTCGTCTCAATCCGCAGCATGTGATCTACCGGGCTCACTTCCCGGGCAATCCCATTACGCCGGGAGTCTGTATCGTCCAGATGGTCGGTGAGTTGCTCGACAGCCTCGCGGGCCGGAGCCTGTCGTTGAAACGGGTCGTGAACGTAAAGTTCCTGCATGTACTCTCGCCTGTGGAGCATCCGACGTGCCGGGTCGTGTTCCGCCGCGTCGAGCGGGAGGGCCTCGTCTGGAGGGTCAAGGCCACGGTCGAGTCTGCGGAGATCCGGTTTGCCCAATTGTCGATGATTTACGAAGAATCTGCGAACGATGCGTCCGAAAGCCGATAAGAGGCTCGATGAGCCGCGTTTCTGTGCCGTGATTCCGACCTACAACAACGCCGGGACACTGCTCGACGTCGTACGGCGAACCCATGCACAGCTGCCCGACATCGTGGTGGTTGACGACGGTTCGACGGATCGCACGGCGGAGTTGCTGGCCGCCTCGCCGGTTCCCGTCAGGGTGGTCTCCCACGCCCGGAACCAGGGCAAGGGGCGGGCCTTGCGCGACGGCTTCCGGGCGGCCCGTGAGGGCGGCTTCACCCACGCGGTGACGATCGATGCCGACGGTCAGCACTACCCCGAGGATCTGCCTCTTCTGCTGGCCGCCTCCCGGGAGAATCCCGCGGCGCTGATCGTCGGCAGCCGACCGTTCGATCACGAGGGAATGCCGCGCGGCAATACCTTTGCCAACCGCTTCTCGAACTTCTGGTTCCGTGTGCAGACGGGAGTCGACCTGCCCGATACGCAGACCGGACTGCGCGTCTATCCGCTCGCCCGGATCCGGGGTGAGCGGTGCATGACCTCGCGTTATGAGGCCGAACTGGAGTTGTTGGTGGCCTCGGCGTGGGCCGGTGTGCCGTTGCGGCCCGTGACGGTGCGGGTGGACTATCCCGAGGATCGGGTGAGCCATTTCCGGCCGACGCTCGACTTTCTGCGTATCTCGCTTCTGAATACCGTGTTGTGTCTGGTGGCCGTGGTTTACGGTTGGCCGCGAACCCTGCTTGGAAAACTGCTGCGATGAGTGCCGACATCCATACCTCGCGGACCGTGCCGCTGACCGCCAAACGGATCGTTTACTCGTTGTATTCGATTCTTTTTCTGTGCGTGAGCATGTTTCTGCTGGTTTTGCCGTTCACCTATCTCTATTTTCTGATCGGCGGCACGACGGAACGCAAGCGCATGCGGCTGCACCGCTTCATCTGCCGGGCTTCGCGCTATGTCATCCACCGGGTGCCGGGTACGACCTTCACGCTGAACAACGACGTCGGGGAGCGTTTCGAACGTCCGGCCATCATTCTCAGCAACCACCAGTCGCACCTCGATCTGATGTGTCTTCTGATGCTGACGCCGCGTCTGGTGGTGCTGACCAACGACTGGGTCCACCGCAACCCGATCTACGGACTGGTGATCCGCCGGGCGGAGTTCTACGCCGTGTCGGACGGCATCGAGGCCAATCTGGAGCGTCTGGCGGACCTCGTGCGGCGCGGTTATTCGATTGTAGTCTTTCCCGAGGGTACGCGCTCGCCCGACTGTCGGATCCAACGTTTCCACCGCGGGGCCTTCTACCTGGCCGAGCGGCTGCACCTGGACCTGCTGCCGATCTTCCTGCACGGCATCGGTCACGTCCTTCCGAAGCAGGATTTCATGCTTCGCGAGGGGGCGATGTATACCGAGATCGGACGGCGGATTGCTCCCGACGATACGCGTTACGGTGCCGATTACCGGGCTCGGACCTCGGCCGTCCGCGCCCTCTACCGCACCCGCTACGCCGAGATCTGCGCACGGCGCGAAACGGCTGACTACTATGCCTGGTATGTCTGCGAGAAGTATCGTGCGGCAGGCCGGAGGGTTCACCGGGAGGCCTGTCGGCTGCTGCGGCGCAACGCGAACTTCCGGGCGGTGATCGATGCGGCCCCTGCGGCCGAATCCGTACGGATCGACCGCGCCGCACGGGGTGAATTTGCTCTTCTCTATGCGCTGGTGCATCCGCAGACCGAAGTCCATACCGTCGAGACCGATCCTGCGTTGCTCGCCGTGGCCCGGCGGGCCCTGTCGCTCCCCGCGAATCTGCACCTCCATGCTTCGCCCGGCGACGTGCCGCCCGTGGCGCTCTGCTACCGGCTCGACGACGACAGGCCGGAGACCGTCGGGACGCCGACGGACCATAACCTCATAAACGTACCGATCCGATGAAACCGCGCTGTGTCATTGTGGGAAGCGGCCTCGGCGGGCTGTCGTGCGGAGTCATTCTGGCTCGGAACGGTTACGACGTGACCCTTCTGGAGCAGGATGCCCGTATCGGAGGCTGCCTGCAGTGTTTCCGACGCGGCGACGCGAAGTTCGAGACCGGCATGCACTTTATCGGCAGCTGCAACGAGGGGGAGGTTCTGTGGCGCCTGCTGCGCTACCTGGAGGTGCTGGAGGATCTGACCCTGAGTCCGCTCGATCCGTCGGGATACGAGGAGATCGCCCTTCGGGGAGAACGCTTCCGGCTGGCGCAGGGCCGCGAGGCCTTTATCGAGGAACTTGCGGACCGTTTTCCGGAAGAGCGGGCCCGGTTGGGGCGCTATTACGATCTTGTGGAGCGGATTGCCACGACGTCGGCCCTGCATGCCCTGCAACGGGGAGGTGCCGATCTGTCCCTGCTGACCGACTATCAGACGCACAGCATCGACTCGGTTCTGGAGCGTCTGATCAAGGATCCGCTGCTGCGCGATGTCCTGGTGGGCAATCTGCCGCTCTATGCGGCCGAACGCGGTCGCACCCCCTTTGCGATGCACGCCTTCATCACCGATTTCTACAACCGCAGCGCCTTCCGCATCGTGGGCGGCAGCGATGTGTTGGCCGAATCGTTGGCCCGGACCCTGTACCGGTACGGAGGTCGGATCCTGACCCGTCAGCGGGTCCGGCGGATCCGTTGTGATGCCGTGCGGGCCCGGGGTGTCGAGACGGCCGACGGCGAGTGGTTCGATGCCGATCTGGTCATCTCGACGGCTCATCCGTGCCGTACGCTCGAATGGATCGACAGCGAGCGGATCCGTCCCTCCTACCGCCATCGGATCGAGTCGCTGCACAATACGACGGCGGGCTTTTCGGTCTACCTGCGCTTCCGGGATGCCTGTGTCCCCTACCGGAACAGCAATTTCTA
>CALUKK010000107.1 GCA_944321205.1 uncultured Alistipes sp. | reverse complement strand
CACTCGCCCGACTTGCTCCATTTGTTGTAATGATGATATACGGCACCATGGCTCAGTACCTTGCCGCTAAACAGGGCTTCCACAGGAAGGAATGCCCATTGACAACCGGTCTTCAACTTGTACAAGTCGGTGTTAACAAACCCGAGACATCATTATCTTTACGAAAATAATCCGCATATATGGGTATCTCAGACGCAGCCATTCTCCAGTGCATCCGTAAACTCGACGAGGCAGGGTCATCTTGGGCAGCTAACAGATCGTGGACTCCTAACGTCTGCGTCTACATCCACGTCATATTCAAGGTACCACAATTGCAAACCTATATGGTTGAAAAACTGTGACAGTTAAGAAGATTCGAGCGCCACTATATCACGAACAAGGACAACATCCTCATGAAACTTCTACAACGTAGAAAATGAGCAACTTATGTACACCTCCTTCGATGGGATCCTGCACACCCAAGACATCTCCGCCATGAAGACGAACATTTCTCTGTCGCAGGACTTCCAATGTAAGGCAAACATTTATTTCATCAAGAAACAGACGCCCATCTCGGATTGTTCATAAAAATAAACAATGCTGAAAATCAACATTATTCAACAAAGAACAATCCACCAGCACGATAAGACATACGGGAGGATTGTCTGTTTTCAGCGTAGAGCTATCGCCCCGGTTATCGGGCTGAAACGAGGAGAGCTGGTTTAACGGATATTGAGCAAGACGAAATTATCAAGAACGGTCTGTTGTGCGATTTGCTGAAGGTACTCTGCCAGTGAGGTTGGCAGATCGGCTGTAAATTCCGTCCGATAAGGCTTCCGGAATAGCGTCGTGAAGATGACATTTGCCGCCAGATAGCTCCCCGGAACCGCCGGATGGTAGTTGTCGGAACGGTAGAGTTCGCACTCAGGTCGTTCCCGGCGCACCTGTTGCCAAGCCATCCCTACGGGCGCACACCAGGCGTCGTTGTCGTATGCCATTTCAAGATAGCTGGTCTTCAGGCGTTCCTGCATATGTTCATAGTCGTTGGCCAGAGGATAGTTTGCTACCGGTTTCCGGTTCCCGAATTTATGCCCCCACGTCATATAGAAAACTACTTTGGCTTCGGGAGAACCGACATGGGCCAGGCTATCCAGTGCATGCGCTGCCGGATAGACTTTCTGAATGACCTGGCGTGTCGACATGGCCGGGGCCGTGCTCTGCTCCTGCAGTACGATATAGTCCCAGTGGCCCGAGATCAACGCCCGGATCAGTTCCGGGTTTTTCAAATGGCCCGAAAATCGCTCTCCGCCCTTCAGGAAACGAGTACAGGAGAGCTTTACCCCCTGCGAGGCCGCAATCTCCCGGACCATCCCAGGAAGGTCGTTGAAATAGGTGAAACTGTTGCCGATCCACAGGATGCGTATCGAATCCTGTTGTTGCGCGGCCATGCTGATCGGAATCAATGCGAGTAATACTCCAAGAAGTTTGCGTATCATCTTTTGGGGAAATTAAGTTTGTTGGAGATCGTTGCTGCCGAAGAAATACTTTGGACATCCGAATCTCCAAAGGTAAAGGTAGTGATTTTTGGCTGATACGTTTGTACGTCCCGTCTCCCGAATTGTCCCTTCCGTATCTTTCAGGGGGCTTGAAATTCCGAGACCGTGCTTTTCTCCGCGGTCGACGCTTGTGATCTCCCGATGTGTCCGGGTTCTTTTCTCCCGGGGAAACCAGGCCCTGCGGCGAAACCTTACCATGCGCCAAAAACGCAAACTTTTGAGACGCGCAAACAAAAGACAACCCCGAAATTCCGCTTTCTTTGTATCCGAAACCAACCAAATCCGACATGATGAACAGCTCCTCAAAAACAAATCTCTTCTTTCGCTGTGTGAGACTCCTGTTGGCCGGAGGACTCATCGGCTCGTTCCTTTCGGCCTGTGCGGACGATAATGTCGCATCGTCCGATGATGGATTCGCCATCACCAGCATTGCTCCGTTGAAGGCATTTTACGATTGTTATACGCTTACGCAACTTGACCTCCCGGGCAAGGGCTTCGAATCCGGGGATGTCGTTCAGTTCATCGACACCGGTGTCTCGCACAATACCTATACCTTGTCGACCGAACGGACGGACGATGGTTTGACGGTCGCTCTTCCCGACAATCTGGTCGCTGGAGAGTACGGGATCTATGTTGTGCGCCGGGGTATTCGATTCCTGTATGGCACAAGTTATTTCGGACGTCTGGACAACCGGAATCTTACGGCGCAGAATCACCCTCGGTTGTTGATGGACGCTGCGGGTTTCGAAACCTTGAAGGCCCAACTGGCAACTGCCGATCCGGAGTCGCTGCTGGCGCGGATGCATACTGAGTGTATGGTGGTGGCCGATGCATGGGGAATGGCCTCTGCAGACCTCGCTTTTCAACTCGATGCTTCGGGGAAACGTATCCTGACTGTTGCACGAGAGGCTCTTCTGCGAATTTTTTCCTGTGCGTACGCCTATCGCGTGACCGGGGATTCGAAGTATTTGGAACATGCCGAGCATGATCTGAATACGGTTTGCGGATTCGAGAGTTGGAATGCAAGACGTCATTTCCTCGATGTGGCCGAACTTTCCGTAGCTGTGGGGTTGGGATATGACTGGCTTTACGGGGATCTGAAACCCGAAACCCGGGCCAATGTAGAACGCGCCTTGCAGGAGTATGCCTTTTTGCCAGCCGAAACCGAAGAGTGGAACCTCAATTTCTATGAGTCGGGAAGCAACTGGAATCAGGTTTGCAACTGCGGTATGATTTGCGGAGCGCTGGCTATTTACGAAGTCTGCCCGATCCGGGCCGCCGCACTGATCGAGAAAAGTATCGATTCAAACCTTAACATCCTTCTGGATATGTATGCTCCGGACGGCAATTATCCGGAAGGTTATAGTTACTGGGGCTACGGGACGACCTTCGAATGCCTGATGATGGCGCTTTTGGAGAGTGCGGTCGGTACGGATAACGGATTGAGTGATTCTCCCGGATTCTCCCGGACCGGGAATTACATGCTCCACATGATCGGGACAAATGGATGTTTCAACTATTCGGACAATGGGCCGTCAGCCTATGCTGAACTTCCGATGTGGTATTTCGCGGACAAACTTGACGATCCGTCGCTGCTTTTTTACGAACTTTACCTGCTTGGCGTACAGCCGCATCGCAGTTCGTGTGCTGAAAAACGGTTGCTTCCGATGGTGATGCCGTTCGCCAGCCGACTGAATCCCGAAACGGTCCCGGCCCCGGCAGACAAGGTTTGGACGGGGAACGGAAAAACGCCGGTCGCTCTGGTCAGAACCTCCTGGACTTGGGGCCCTGAAGACAAGTTTCTGGGATTGAAGGGTGGTAAAGCTGCCACGAGTCACGGGCATATGGATGCCGGATCGTTCGTATATGATGCCTATAACGTGCGGTGGGCCGCGGATCTCGGAAGCGAGGACTATACGATTCTTGAGATCAACATCGGGAACGGACCTACATGGGACAGCTCCCAGAATTCACTCCGGTGGGATGTCTTCCGCCTGAACAATAAACAGCACAATACGCTGACGATCAACGATGCCAAGCACAATGTCGAAGGTTTTGCCACCATATTGTCGGCTATCGATTCCGAGACGGAACAGGGTGCGGTTCTGGACCTTACTCCGATATTTGCCGATGAAGCCGCTGCGGTGCGTCGTACCGGAAAAATTGTCGAAAACCGGGATCTGGTAATCCTTGACAAGATAACTGCCCGCACGGACAAGGATGCTCGGATCCGCTGGACGCTGGTGACGGAGACGACACCGACGGTTGCACAGGACGGTATTACTCTGACGGCCGATAATGGAAAAGTCATGCGCGTTACGGCCAATGCCGGTGTGGAGATCACCTATGCGAGCTTCCCCGACGAACCGTCAACCACTTACGAGACTCCACTCCCGACCGTCAGCATCGTGGGCTTCGAGGCAACCGTTCCGGCCGGAGCGAGTGTCTCTTTCCGGACCGTTTTCACCCCGCAGCCATAGATGTCGAGAAGTTGGGTGAGAGGCGCCATTTGCCGGGAAAATCCCATTCGGGGTTCCCGGCAAATCCGCCGTTTTTCTCCGGAATCCGGGCTTGGACGATTCCGTTTCATCGGATTTTCATTATATTTGTTCATAAGACTTCCTCCTTTTCCAACTTCGTCCCCGAATGAAAAGACCTCGTTTTATCCCTCTTCCGATCGTCTTTCTGTGCTGGTATTTTGCCCTGTCCCCTCTCGGAACGAAAGCGGGGCCGCAGTTCATTCGACACCTGCCCAATCTGACAATCAATGCTTTCGTTCAGGATTCCATCGGTTATGTGTGGATTGCCACGGGAAACGGCCTTTGCCGCTATAACGGGCAGCTCTACTACTACTATCAGAATGAGCCGGATAATCCTTCGTCGCTCCCCGACAACCAGATCCATGCGCTTCATACGGCTCCCGACGGGGTTTTGTGGATCGTCTCCGACAGCGGAATCTCCACTTATGACTCCATGCACGACTGTTTCAGACATGTCCTGTGCCGAAAAGGCCTGCATGGAATCGCCGCTTCCGGATCCCGGGTTCTCTGTTATGGTCCCGGAGGCATGGTGCTTCTCGATACAACGGAAGCGTCGGTAATTCATCAGGCGTGGGATGCACGGCACTGTCCCGATGTGCTCGAAGCCGACGGGAACGGCGATTTTTGGGGCGCATTTTCCGGAAATCCCGCCTCCATGCTGCGTTATGGACCCGATCTGGCCGTGCGCGACAGCCTTGTTCTTCCGCACAAAACCGCTTTTTACAGCAGTTGTCATGACCGGAAGGGGCGCATCTGGCTCGGGATGGAACAAGGTATTTTTGTCCTCGATCCCGTTTCGGGAGAGTCTGCTGACGATCCGGCGCTGGCCCGCTGTCTGAAACATGTCGCCGACTATTGCGTGAGTATGCTCTTTTCGGACCGTGCCGGAACGGTCTATATCGGAACCCGGGGCGACAATATCCACACGTTCAATACATCGAACGGAAATGCCGAATACAACATCGTCAACCGCTTCCAACTCAGTTATACGAGCGATTTCCGGTGCGGTTTCAGCGATATGGAGGGGAACGTCTGGATCGGAACGGGCGACCGCGGCTACTCCGTGAGGTATGCTCATCGGAAAAATTTTACGGTTAGCGGCCGCCTGGCCAAACTCACACAGGGGAAGTATATCAATGCCATTACGCTCCAGCAGGATGGTACGTTGTGGGTCGGTAGCCGCTACAAGGGTCTGTTGGCTTACAACAGCCGGAATCCGGTTGCTCAATGGTATAGCGTTGCGAACTGTGCGTTCATGCGCCAGATCGCCAGCAATGGAATCGAAGCGCTTTATGCTGCTTCGGATCAGCGGCTGTGGATCAATCTGGCAGACAGGATCGTCGTCTGCGACACCCGCCTGACCCGGATCACCGGACATGAATTGTTGCCGGAGAGATTGGCCGTCAACCGTTTCTGCGAGGATTCCGACGGGAGAGTGTGGGCGGCGGCGCGCAACGGGCTGGTTGTGTGGGAACGCTCGGACTCGCCCCGGCGGCTCTTTTCAGACCGTGATGTCCAGGATGTCGTGCGTCTCGACGATACGACCCTGCTCGCCGCTGTCTCCGGAGCGGGGATCTTTGCAGTCGACACGCGCCGTCTCCGCACGCGCCGCTGCTTCGAATCCTCCGACAGCCTTGTGATCCGGGGACTGCGGAATCTGTCGTGTCTTTTGCCGGGGGACGACCGTTCGCTCTGGATCGGAACCCGGTCGAACGGCCTGCTGCATTGCGATTCCACCGGTCTCTTTTCCTCCTATACACTCGGCAAAGGGCTGGCCAGCAACGAAATCTCCGACCTGGCCCGGGATGCCAGCGGGAATTTGTGGGTGAGTACCTCCTACGGACTTTCACTTCTGACGGCCGGGGCCGATCACGTCATCAACTATTTCCAGTCCGACCGATTGCAGACCCAGCAGTTCTGCCCGCATTGTGTCCTCGCCACCCCTTCGACCCTCTATTTCGGCGGGAATCTGGGACTGGCGCAGTTCTCTCCGCAGCGGATCCTCTCGCAAATCTCGAAACAACCCGTACAACTCGTATTTACGGAGATTCGTATTAACAGCGTCGTGCAGGTCCCTTCGGAAAACGGACTGCTTACTCGGGCTCTCAATGATACCGAACGTATTGTCCTCAACCACAAACAGCGCAATATCGACATCGGTTACGAAGCCGTTGCTTTTCTTTCGCCGGAAAAGATCCGGTTTGCCTATCGGCTTTCAGGACGTAATGTCGACAGCGAATGGAAATATGTCGAAAATCTTCGCAATGCCAATTACGCTCATTTGCCTGCCGGGCGTTACCTCTTCGAACTGAAGGCCCAGAATCCCGACGGGTTCTGGAATGCGGAACCTCGGCGTCTGGAAATCATCATCCGCCCCTCTCCGCTGCTCACTTGGTATGCTTTTCTCTTCTATGTGCTGGCGGTGGGCGGGGGTGCTTGGTTTGCAAACCGCTTCTATCTTCGGCGGAAACTCCAGAAAATGGAATTGACACTGGCCCGTACGGAACTGGAGCGTGAAAAGGAACTTACCAACATGAAGATCAACTTCTTCACGAATATCTCGCATGAGTTGCGGACTCCGCTGACACTCATCTATGGTCCGGTGAACATTCTGCCCGAGGTTACCGACAGGAACCGGATGCGGGAGCTTATCTCACTGATCAATTACAACATCCAGAAACTGCTCGATCTGGTCGATCAGACCCTCAATCTGAGTCGTATTGAAAACGACACGTTGCCCCTGTCCGTTTGTCGGCAGGATATTCTTCCCTATGTCCATCGATTGTTGGGTAGCTTTACCTGTTATGCCGATGAGAAACAGATCTCTATGCGTTTGGAAAGTACTCCTTCGGAACATCTCGTTGTCGCTCTTGATCTCGACAAGTTTGGAAAAATTCTCTCCAATCTGTTATCCAATGCCTTGAAATACACTCCGGAAGATGGCCATGTGGAGGTGGTGCTGAGACTCGGTTCCGAACTCCCGGAGTCGCTTGCAGATGCTTTCCCGGCTTCGCAATACCTCATTGTCAGCGTCTGCGACGACGGGATCGGCATGAGCCAGCAAGATATAGAGCGTATTTTTGAACGCTACAAACGTCTTACCCAAAGTGAACGAAGCACCGTCGGCTCGGGAATCGGACTTCATTATGTCAAGCAACTGCTGCGGGTGCATAAGGGAAGTATCGCTGCGGAGGTCCGTCCTTCGGGAGGAATGTGTTTTACATTCGCCATTCCCGTGGATAAGGCGCTTTACGAATTGTCTGATGAACCGACCATTACGACCGAATTCATCGACGGAATGACCTCTGCGGCCGTCGAGCCCTGCGCCAGTCTTGAATCCGAAGAGATTGTTCCACAGGTTGAAAAGGCGGAGGAGTCCCGGCCAAAAATTGTGATTGTCGAGGACAATCCGCAATTGCGGCACTACTGCAAAATGATTTTCACGCCTCATTATCAGGTGTTCACGGCTGAAAACGGCCTCGATGGGCTCGATTTGGTCAATGCCGAAATGCCCGATGTGGTGATTACGGATCTTCTGATGTCGAAAATGGATGGGTACGAGTTGTGCCGCCGGATCAAGGGGGATCTCGTTCTGAGCCATATTCCAGTCATTATGTTGACGGCCAAAAGTTCCGATCAGGACAAGATTATCGGTTATCAGGAGGGAGCGAATGTCTATATCACCAAACCGTTCAATCCCCGGTTGCTTCAGACTGTCGTCGGCAATCTGCTCGCGTCTCAGAAGCGCATTCGGGAGATGATTCTTTCACAATCAGGCAAACCGCTTGCCGAGAGAGAGATTCCGGACGCTTCGGGAATTCCGGGAGATGAGATTGGAAACGGCGTACGCCTCTCTCCTGCAGATCAGGCATTCCTCGACAAACTGTGTCGGATGATCGATGAAAATCTCTCCGACTGTACGCTCAATATCCATACGATCTGTATCGAAATGTGCATGAGTCGGGCCAGCTTTTTCCGGAAAATCAAATCGTTGACGGGAGTTACACCGAATCAGTTCATTCTGATTTATCGTTTGAATCGTGCGGCTGAGATGGTCCGCAGTCGGGAATTCCGTTTCAATGAGATTGCCGACCTGGTGGGATTCAGCTCCCAGTCCCATTTTTCGCGCTGTTTCAAGCAGCATTTCGGAGTGTCGCCGAAAGAGTATGCGAATCGTTCGTGAAACGGAGATTTTGAGATTTTCGGACACATTTTTAAGACCCTCGTGACGGGGACTTCCCGGTTGTGGAAATACTTTTGCCGTACAACAACCGAAAATCTCAATCATGAAAAAACTTCTGATTACCGTAGCCTGTATGCTGACAGTGTGGAGCACGGAAGCCCTCTATTCTCAATCCATGGCGGGTCGGGAAGCCGAAGGTTACCGCGGGATCTGGTTTACGATCGGGCAGGCCCGATCGGGCTTTGGGGACAAATACTCCGGAGGTCTGGGCACCTATACGATGAAACACATCCCGGTAGCGATCTATTCACCGGAGTCCGACAAGACCTTTTTCGTCTATGGAGGGACTCCGGAAACCAGTCGTAAATACCTGCTTTGTATGGTCGGGTGTTATGACCACAAAACCGGAATGCTGCGCCGTCCGGTGATCGTTTGCGACAAGGGTGTGGACAAGGTGCACGATCCGCACGACGACCCTACCATCCAGATCGACCGGGAGGGATATGTCTGGATTTTCGTCGCCGGGCGCGGGAATACCCGTCCGGGAATCCGCTACCGCAGCCGCAAGCCCTATGACATTTCGGTTTTCGACCGGATCAACGAGAGCATTATGGCTTATCCGCAGATCCATTACCATCCGGATCGTGGCTTTTTCCTCTTTTTCACCCGTTACGACGGCAAACGCCGCCTCTTTTTTCAGACAAGCCGGAACGGAGTTGAATGGACCGATTATCGGCCGTTGGCGTCGATCATGGAGCCCAGGGAGACCAAATCGGGTCATTACCAGTTTTCCACGCTCTGCGGAGACAAGCTCATGTGCTGTTTCAACCGGCACCTCAACGGGAACTGCGATACCCGGACGAATATCTATTACGTCGAATCGAAGGATTGGGGCGAGACCTGGACGACGGTTGACGGGCGTCCGGTGACATTGCCGGTAAGCCGATGGCACGATGTCTCCCTGGTCCGGGATTTTCAGTCCGAGCATCGGAACTGTTACATCAAGGACATTAATTTTGGAACCGACGGATATCCTGTTATCCTTTACCTTACGAGCGATAATTATCTGACGGGGCCTGCCGGGGGGATCCGACAGTGGCAGACGGCACACTGGGACGGTCGGGAGTGGATCTTCAACGATTTGACGACCTCGACACATTGCTACGACAGCGGGAGTATCTGGATCGACGACAAGGATCATTGGACGGTCATCGCTCCGACGGCTGTCGGCCCGCAATACTGGGGAACCGGCGGTGAGATGGTGATGTGGCGCAGCCACAACAAAGGCAAAAGTTGGAAACTCGTCCGCCAACTGACACGCGACAGTCCGCGGAATCACTCCTATGCCCGTCGTCCACTCCATGCGCATCCGGACTTTTATGCCTTTTGGGCCGATGGCAATCCCGAACGTCTCAGTATTTCGCGACTCTATTTCTGTAACGATCGCGGTGATGTGTTCCGGATGCCTTATACGATGGAGAGCGAGTGGCAAAAGCCGGAACCCGTAATCGACGGAAAACCTCTCGATTGAATCAATCAATGCTGAAACCTTAAAATTTTCAAATCATGTTCAGAAAAATTCTCGCAACCCTGGCTTTCGGTATCCTTTTTTCGGGAATTCCCCATGTTTCGGTGGCAGGTCGGAAGGCCGATACACAGATTGCCAACAGGGTGGCACAGTGGCAGATCGACAATTTCGGAAAATACATCACCTCCAGATCGGGGAAACGCCGCGATCAGAATTGGGTTAATGGCGCTCTCTATCGCGGGATGGTAGTTTGGGCTCAGACTTCGGGTTATACACCTTGTGAAGATTTTGTGTTGAAGATCGGGCGTCGGACCGGTTGGAGTATGGATTCCCGGCCTTATCATGCCGATGATATATGTGTTGGACAGGCTTATCTGTTGCTCTACGAAAAATACCATGATCCCGAGATGCTCGCACCGGTGAAGGAACGAGCCGATACGGTGGTAGACTATCCGGCCAAAACGCAACTGCATATCAAGGCCAAGGATGGACAAAAGCGTTGGAGTTGGTGTGATGCTCTCTTCATGGCGCCTCCGGTTTATGCGCAGTTGTCCAGAATCACGGGAGATCCCAAATACCTTCAATTCATGAATGCGGAGTTCTATGCCACGACCGGCAAACTCTACGATCCCGAGGAGAAACTTTTCTACCGCGATGCGAACTTTATCGAGAAACGCGAACCCAATGGCCGCAAGGTCTTTTGGAGCCGGGGCAACGGTTGGGTTTATGCCGGGCTGGTCATCCTGCTGGAGACCGTTCCGCAGAGTGATCCCTCGTATGACTTTTACCGGCGTCTCTATCTCGAAATGACCGAGGCGATCCTTGCCTGTCAGGATGAAAACGGCTCGTGGCGTCCCAGCCTGCTCGACCCCGAGGTCTATCCGACCCCGGAAAACAGCGGCTCGGCCTTCTTCACCTACGGCCTGGCCTGGGGCGTGAACCACGGGCTTCTGAAAGGGGCTGTCTATCGCAAGGCCGTCAAACGGGCCTGGAAAGCCTTGTGCTCCTACGTGCGCGAAGACGGCCGCATGGAGTACGTCCAGCCCGTGGGAGCGCAGCCTCGCCTCACCAAGCCTTCGCAAACCGAAGGATACGGGGTCGGCGCCTTTCTGCTCGCGGCTTCGGAGATCGTAAGGATGTGATTCGGAACGGAATTCCGTCGGCAGGGCGGATGCGATTCCTGGACAAAAAAGAGAAACGGTCATGAAAAAAGATTTGGGTGCATCCCGGTATCTTTGAGTGACCGAACCAACTACCATAAACCTATGACGACCCTTAAAACCCTATTTGCAGGATTATTCTTGTGCTCCGGTTGCGGAGTGCTCCTGCCCGCGTGTTCGGAAGATCCGGCCGTCGAAGCGGCCGACCGGGTCGAGATTTCCGATCTGGAAGAGACGATCCGATTCTCCTATGAGGCCCTGGAGCCCGTGTCGTTCCGGATCTCGTCGAACAAAACCTGGTCGATCGCCAAGGAGGACCTCGACTGGCTCGACGTGTCGCCCATGAACGGAGGCTCAAAGTATCCGGCGACCGTCACCCTCCGCCCGATAGCCAACGACGATCTGGAACGCACCGGAACGCTTACGCTCTATGCCGGAGCCTATTCGCGTACGGTGACCGTTATGCAGGAGGCCTTCCCGATTGTCCCCGAAATCACCGTCCGGAGTGGTCTGGGCGACGGCAACGCCCTCTTTTTCGGGTATACCGATACCGCACCGGTCGGATTTACGATCTACAGCAACGTCGCATGGAGCGCTCGGACTGAAGGCCTCGACGGCTGGGCTGAAGTCGCTCCGCTCAGCGGGGAACGCAAACAGGAGGCGGAGATCGTCGTGACTCCGACTCCCAATGAGGGCGATGCCCGTACGGGGACGATCACCTTCACCGCCGAAGGGCTGGAAGAGCCGCTTGTCGTGACCGTCTCGCAGGAGGCCGTCGATCCGACGCCGCTGCTTCTGGTTACGGGAATCACGGACAACCGGATTGCTTTTGCCAACACTCCGGAAGCACCGTTGTCATTCTTTATTCAGTGTAATCGACGGTGGGAGATCTTGCAGGAGGGACTCGACTGGCTGACCATTGAGCCTGCATCGGGCCGCAGCAGCCTGCTTCCCGTCGAGGTCCGGCTCACGGCGCCGAAGAACGAGATCTACGAACCGAGGAGTGGGACGTTGACGATACGCGTTGCCGACGATGCCATTGCCGATGTGACGATCACCGTTACACAGGAAGCCAACAAACGACTCCTTGCGCAGTGGACTATGGACGATACAGTTCCCTGGAAAACCTACAATCCGAACTTCGAGGCTGACGGACGTCTGGATGCCGACTTGCCGGAAGGGACTACTGCTACGGTGGCCTGGATGCAGGTCAATGAGGTCGACAATACCGGTGAAACTTATACTGCGCGATTCAAGATCAGCAATGACGGAACAGCTTACAGTTTTGGCAACATCTGGGTGGATGACCATTTGTTGATCTATGTTCCCGTGACCGACATGGCGGCCAATTCGGTGGTGAATATCCGTTATTCCGTGGCGATGAATTCGGCGAAGATGCCGCGATTCTGGATCGTCGAATGGTCGACCGGCGACGGGGTTTGGACCCCGACCAGCATCTCGTCTCTGCCGTGGTTAGGAAAAAACGGGCAAAATACGAATAATATGTTCTTCGATGCGACCTATGCCATGCCCAATGCGTCGGCAGATTTCAAGTCTCCATACAAATACATCGACATTAATGAAACGGCCACGATTCCTGTTTCAATCGATAATGGCAGTTTATGGTTCCGAATCCGGTGTTCTGATGCCACACACGTCAGCGAATCTTCCAGAAATGAGCGTACTGACGGTATATATAGCGGATGGATCTTCCTGAGTGGGTATGGACGTGGTAATACGTCTCCGGAGGAGAGAGCGATTTCAATCTGGCAAATCAAGTGACGCACCGCCGCACGGACTGCCGACGGCCAAATCCCGTCAGGGGAGAGAAGCCGTCGGCAGTCGGGCCCGTCGCAATCCAAACAACGAACCCAATATGAAAAAACGATTTACCATTCTATCGGCCGGGAGTCTGTATATGCTGTGCATGGCCTTGCTGACTCTCATGGCGAGCGGTAGCGAAGCCAAAAATCCGGTGGCTCCGAGTCCGATGTTCCGGATCGAGGGCCGGGTCGTCGATTCCGACGGCTTTGCCATTGCGGGGGCCACCGTGGCGGTCAAAGGCTCGGCCGCAGGAACCATTACCGATGCGCAGGGTCAGTTCCGGCTGGATGTTTCCCGTGGCGCGTTGCTCGAAATCTCCTTCCTGGGATACGAATCCCGGAGGATTGCCGTGAACGACGGGAAACCCCTCACCGTGACGCTCGCCGAACAGGCTCAGCAGGTCGAGGACATCGTCGTCATCGGATACGGCGTGCAGAAGAAGGAGAGTGTCCTGGGGGCTATTTCGCAAGTCGGCAACGACGAACTCGTCAATTCGGGTACCGCCAATATCACCGATGCTATCACCGGCAAGCTCTCGGGTGTGACGAGTATTCAGACCAGCGGACAGCCGGGCAACAACGATGTGAAACTCTATGTCCGGGGCGTGTCGAGCTGGAACGGTTCCGACCCTCTGGTGCTGGTCGACGGTATCGAGCGTAGTTTTTCGGATATAGACCCGAACGAAGTGGCGACGATCTCGGTGCTCAAGGATGCCTCGGCAACGGCCGTATTCGGCGCGAAAGGGGCCAACGGCGTTATCATCGTCACCACTCGAACCGGAAACGTCGGCAAGCCTAAAATGAACATTTCACTCTCCTACGGATTGGATTTCCCCACGAATCTGCCGGAACACATCAGCTCTGCGACGACCGCCGAGTTGCTGAATGTAGCATTGAAAAACACACAGAGTTTCAGCTCGTTGATTCCCCAATGGCAGATCGACGAATATGCCCATCCTTCGTCGCTGGTCAATTCGATTCGCTATCCGGATACCGACTGGTTCGATCTGACCATGCGGACTTGCGCACAGACCGTCAACGCAAACTACAACATTTCGGGAGGTTCGCAGCGTGTGAAATATTTTCTTTCGCTCGGATATAATCACGAGGGATCGATCTTCAAGGATTTTTCGGAGTGGACTGCGGCCAATTTCCGCTACGATCGGATCAACTATCGGTCAAATTTCGATTTCGACATCACCAAAAGCACTCGCTTGTCGGTCAAGGTTGGCGGGGTGTTGGGAATCCGTCAGACTCCGACCGGAGCGAGTGTTTCCGGACTCTTCAACATGATGTATTCGGCCTCTCCGATGATGTTCCCGGCCAGTTATCCCTCCTGGGTGCTGGAGATGATTCCCGATCCGGACTATCCTGACGCCACCGGAGAGCGTTTGTCCAGTTCGAAGGGCAGTTTCTACGGCAATGCGAAGACCACGCTCAGCACGGGGGATTTCCAGCAGACAACGAGCAACAAACTCTATACGGACCTCAATTTCGAACAGAAACTCGACTTCATAACCAAAGGACTAAGTGCCAAAGTTAACGTATCGCTGAGCACCTATCATTCCCGGGTCTCTCAACAGGCCACTAGTGCCAATCCCATGTACTATATTGACTGGGATGCCTACGATTCCGGGGAAGGGAATCCGTGGGTCCTCTCCACACTCAGCGATTATGTATATGAAAAGGATCCCTATGCCGTTACGACCGGAGTCATGGAGGACAACTATTATACGACGTTCTACTGGGAAGGTGCGCTGAACTACAACCGTACCTTCGGAGACCATAACGTGACAGCTCTGGCACTTTTCAACCAGCGGGAGAATATCCGGGTTGTGGACTTCCCCTACCGCACCCAGGGATTCGTCGGGCGCGTTACCTACGACTATAGGCACAAGTACCTCTTCGAGTGCAATATCGGATATACGGGTTCGGAGCAGTTCTCACCCCGGCACCGTTACGGCTTTTTCCCTTCGGTGGCGATCGGATGGGTCCCGTCGCAGGAGGGGTTCTGGAAGCGAGCCATGCCCTGGTGGACGAAATTCAAGATCCGCTATTCCGACGGATTGGTCGGCAGCGACAGCGCTTCCGAACGCTGGCTTTACTACACGAGTTATATCAGCGACAGCGACGGGAATATTTTCGAGGACAAGAGTGCCAACATGGATGCCCAGTGGGAGGAGGCACGCAAACGGGACCTCGGAATCGAAATGGGTTGGTTGGAGAACCGGTTGACGTTGAATCTGGATCTCTTCGACGAACGGCGTACCAATATGTTGGTGGCGCCCAACGTCACGATGCTCGTGGGCACCGATTACAAGGAGGTGAACCGCGGCAGCATGAAAAAACACGGACTCGACATCGAGCTGGGGTGGAATGACCGGACGAAGGGTGGATTCGGATACCACTTCACAGCCCTGCTTTCGCTTAACGAAAACCGGATCACCAACTATGAGGATTCGCCCTATGCTCCCGAATACCAGAAGGCTGCCGGGAAAGCCTTTCAGGGACAGACCAACGGCATGAGTGTTGTCGACGGAGGTTACTACGAAAATGTCGACGACATTCACAACTATCCGGCCTATTCCGACAACTGGCTCTATGTCAATGTCGGATCCTACAAATATCTGGACTATGCGGCCGACGGAACGTTGAATGCGCAGGATCTGCACGCCATCGAGGGTAGCCAGTATCCGCCGCTGAGTTGCTCGTTCCGGGGCGGTTTCGAGTACAAGGGACTGGAGTTCAACATGCTTTGGATTGCAGATTTCGGCAAATACGTCAATTACAACAACAGTTGGGAAATCGAGTTCACTAAGGCCGACTACCGGCTTTCACAGTCCCAACTGGACTATTGGAGCCCGACCAATCCGAAAGCGAACCATGCGACGCTCGTATTCGGAGGCTCGTCGGGGCATCCCATGTATTCGTGGGCCGGGACGAACGGGGCGGGTACCACCATGATGCTCGAAGGCCGGACGTGGCGGAAAGCGGATTATGTGGCCCTCAAGGAGCTCTATCTGGGCTATACGTTCCACTCCAAGCGGCTGTTGCAGCGTGCCGGATTCCGGAATCTGAGCCTCTACCTCACCGCCACAAACGTGCTGACGCTCTCCGATCTGATCGAGGGCGACCCCAAAAGTACCACCTTCACGACGGGTTTCTATCCCATGATGACCAGTGTGAAACTGGGTGTGAAAATCGGATTCTAAAGAAAATGCCATGAAAAAGACGTTTATATCCTTGCTGCTGGCCCTCGCCGTGGGGAGTACGGGTTGCAAATATCTGGATGTGGATCCCGAGATGGGTCTGGATGAAAATCAGGTCTTCACCGTATGGGACAATTTCAAGTCCTATTACTACAACATCTACGCGATGCCGACCGGTATCCAGTGCGGCTATCCGCTCTACCTCGACATGAATGCCCGGCGTTATACCTGGTATCAGTTTACCGATCTGAGTGATGCTGGTCGTTTGTTGCGGAGCCAGCAGATCAAATCGGGGACGATGGGCGAGAATGCGGCGGAGTTCACCACCTCGACGGCCGGACGGGCCATCTCCTACTCCATGTTCCGGATCATCCGCGTATGCAACAAGTGTATCGAGAACATCGACCGCGTGCAGCAGGTCAAACAGGCGGACCGGGACGACCTGTTGGGTCAGGCCTATTTCGTCCGGGCATACGCCCATTTCACGCTGTGCCGGATTTTCGGCGGGATGCCCTATCTGGACAAGGCACTCGGTGAGGATGACGAGTGGGATATGAGCCGCCTGACCGCCTGGGAAACTTATGCCCGGTGTGCCGAGGATTTCGACCGGGCCTACGACTGTTTCGTTGCAGCCGGGAAGGTCCGCAGGGATGCCGTTCCCGGATCGGAAGGTCATTTGGAGAGTTCCGACATGCCCTATCCGAACGGAGTGGCCGCCAAGGCGCTCAAGGCCCGTTGCCTGCTCTATGCCGCTAGCCCTCTGAACAACCTTTACGGAGAGGAGGATTGGAGCCGGGCGGCCGAAGCTTGTGGCGAAGCCCTTCAGATCGCTTTCCAGTACGGTTACGATCTGGTTCCAGGGGATGAGTGGACCAGCAATTTCTGGGGGACACCCTATACCAATGAACACATTTGGGCATGGAATTACGGGTCGGGAAGCTATTATCAGACGGACGTCTGGTCGGCGATTTTCGCCTATCCGCAGGCCAATTTCTCGAAATCCAGCGGCGATTGCCCGACTCAGAACTGTGTCGATCTCTTCGAGACCGTTTACGGGGATCCCCTGACGACCGAAACCGAACGGGCTGAAGCGATTGCGGCGGGACATTACAATGAACAGGATCCCTACGCGAACCGGGACCCGCGTCTGGACATGACGGTCGTGCACGACGGGAGTGTCGTCTCGATGTGTCCGACGGGGATCAATATCTATTACGATCCCTCGACAGGCTCTTATCCGATGACGAAGATCAACGATCAGTCGCGGCAGTTTGGGATTGTCTGGGGTTCGATGGACAGCAAGTCGACCGGTTATTCGAATACGGGATACTACTGCAACAAGTGGTGGAACGGCGGTTACGGTTCGGGTGCTGCATCCAGGACGCACCATACCGATCCGCTGGTGCGGCTGGCCGAACTTTATCTGAACTATGCCGAGGCGGTCAATGAGGCGATGGGGCCCCGGGGTACGGCCGGGGGATGTCCGTTGACGGCCCTGGAAGCGGTCAATACGATCCGCCGTCGGGTCGGGATGCCGGACGTGCAGGAGCGCTTCACGGGGGATGCCGCGGCGTTTCGGGAGCGGATCCGCAATGAACGTTGTGTGGAACTCGCGTTCGAAGGGCACCACTATTATCATGACATCCGCCGCTGGAAGATTGCGCCGCAGAAGATGACTGCGACGCTGATGGGCATGTATGTCGAAAAGACGGAGGTCTCGGAGCAGTATCCCAGGGGCCGTATCTATACGCGCCGGGCTTTGCCGTCGAACCGCCAGGCAGCGTGGAAAGACGCCATGTACTACATTCCGTTCCCGACCGAGGAGGCCAACAAGATGAAAAACTTTGTCAACAACGAAATTTGGTAGAATCATACAGTCCGAGAACCATGAAGAACAACTGTACAACATATCTGACAGGCATTCTGACGATGTTTGTCGTGGCGACACTTCAGGGAGCCCCGCGATCCTCGGATCCGAAGAGCGGCAACGGCTGGGCGGATGAATCCGGGATCGTGACGGATTCGGCGCTTCGGGTGCAACGGTCGCTGCACATCGATCGGATGCTGGAACTGCCCTATGCCCGGAGTCTCGAAAAAAGGCTTTCGACGGGCAGTGCTTCGACCTATTACGAGGAGGATCTGGAGAAATATCCCTCGACGGATCTCCGGAACTCGTTTACGGGCATTGTGAACGGATTGACCGTCACCGAACGCAGCGGAATGCCGGGACTCCACTATGCCGAGGAGGGGCTCCGCGGATCGATCTCCAGCCGCGGGCTTACACCGCAGTTCATCGTCGACGGAATGCCGGTTTACCTCTCGCAGCTGCAGCTCGATCCGGAGGAGATCGAGTCCATGACGTTCGTACGGGACATTGCCGACAAGGCGCTCTTCGGGTCGCGGTCGGCCGGCGGGGTGATCCACATCACCACCCACCGCGGGTTGCCTGCTGGCCGCAGGATCCGGGTCGGATTCGAAAGCGGCGTGAGCGTTGTGGACCGCTGGCCCGAATGGGTGAACGGCGTCGAGTATGCCCGTCTTCAGAACCAGGCCCGTATCAACAGCGGATACAAGCCGACCTACACCAATTCGGCGATCGAAGGGTTCATGCTCCGGGATCCGAACAGCCTTACGACCCCCAATGTCGATTACCGCAGGATGATGTTCAAGGATACGAAACCCTATTACAAGGCGAACGTCGCATTCGACGGCGGTTCCGAACGGCTTTCGTACAGCGCCTATCTGGGATATGCTGGAGAGGGCGACATTTTCAAGGCGGGCAGTACGGCAGATTTCAACCGGCTGACGGTTCGTTCCCGGCTGAATGCGGCCATTACGCACGATCTGGCGATCGATTTCGGATTTGCCGGAGGGTTGAGTTTCCGACGTTCACCGCGTTACGGGAACAGTGGATCGGCGTCGGTCTGTGAATTCGACAAGGCCTTTGCCAATGCGGTTCGCACCCCGGCGATCGAGTTTCCGCTGATCGTTTCCCGGGATGAGACTACCGGAAATACCGTTTACGGAGTCAGCCAGAATTACGGAACGAATCCCTATGCATCTCTTACGGAAAACGGCTTTTTTACCGAAAAGGGACGTTCGGGGACGGTGACTGCTTCGCTGACCTACGATCTGCACGCACTGCTCAAGGGGTTGAAGTTCCGGTCCTATGTGGGGCTCGACGTCTTCAACATGACCCGGATCGGCAAAAATCCTGACTATACGGCGGTCATTTACGATCCCGCCAGCGGTACGACGACCAAGACCTCACACGAAGGAACCCAGGTATCGGGGAAGTCGATCATGGGGAAATGGACCCATCAAGGGTTGTTTCTACACGAGAAACTGAGCTATGACTACCACGAAGGCGACCACCGGGTCGGTGCGGCGGCCGTTTTCTATCTGGAAAGTGTCGAGCGCTCGGGAAATACCTACCGGGAGCGTCAACAGTCGTTGGTCGGCTCTTTCGATTATGCTTTCCGGGAGAAGTATCTTTTTCAGGCGGTGGTCAACTATGCCGGCTCTTCGATGTTCCGCCCCGGGAAACGTTATGGTGTTTTTCCGTCGTTCGGAATTGGATGGGTGCTCTCCGAAGAGGGTTTCCTGTGCGACAGCCGATGGCTGGATTTCCTGAAAGTTCGGGCTCAGGTCGGTGTTCTGGGGTACGACTCTTTCGGGACTCAAGGACTCTATGAAGACTACTATACGAAAAGCAAGGGGATCAATTTCGGCCCCTATACGACAAACTATCAGTGGCTGGGCTCCACGAACCGCTATCAGTCCTACGTCAATACCATCTCGCGGTTGGGGAATCCCGACCTGAGTTGGGAGAAACGTCGGGAGTTGACCGTCGGGTTCGACGCCCTGCTGTTGCGGCAGCGACTCTCCCTTGAGTTGAATTATTTCAGCATCAAACGGGACGGGATCATCACCAACATGAGTTCCGTGCTTCCGGACATTTGGGGAATGGACGGTGTCGGAACCTACGAGAACTACAACGATATCCGTTATCGCGGTTGGGAGGCGGCGCTCTATTGGTCGGACCGGATCGGCCAAGTCAGCTATACGGTGGGCGGAAGCATCTCGACCGTCCGGGGCAAATATTTGAGGTACAACGAAAAGGTCGTTTACGACTACCAACGGGTTACCGGATCCGAGGTCGGATCCTACCGCGGCTATGTCTGCCTGGGAAAGTTTGCGAGCCAGGAGGAGATCGACGCTTCGCCCCGGCAGCTTTTCGACGATGCCGTTCAGGTCGGAGACCTGAAATATGCCGATTTGAACGGGGACGGGATCGTCGACAGCAACGACACCCGCGTCGTCGGGAATACGAATCCCAAGGTGAATTACGCCGTAAGCCTTCGGCTCCGTTATCGGCATTTCGACCTGACGATCGTCGGGACGGGACGTGCGGGATTCAACACGCCGCTGACGAACGACTGGTATTGGAATGGATGGGGGACGGACAACTATTCGGCTTTCGTGCGGGACAACATCGGAGGCGACTACCCGCGGCTCTCCTATGTCAAATCGAACAACAATTTTCAGAAGTCGACCTTTTGGCTGCGTGACGGAGGTTATTTCAAGATTCAGAACATCGAATTGGGGTATGATTGTCGGTTCCGTCGAGCTTCGGCCTTCAAAAACCTGAGGGTCTTCCTGCGGGGAGCCAATCTCTGGACCCTCAGCGGAATCAAGGATGTCGATCCCGAGAATATAGACGCCGGGGTGACCGAATATCCGCTTTATCGGACCTTTACCGCCGGATTCAAATTGACCTTTTAAACCATAAGTGCCATGAAAAAGACATTGTTCGGGCTGATTGCCGGATGGGTGTTGACCGGATGTTCAGACTTCCTCGATCCGCTGCCCAACGGACACTATACGGACCAGAACCTCGACGAATACCCTTCCATGATTCGGGGATTTGTCGAGAAGAGTTACGACCTGCTGCCCACGGCCTATACGAAGGCGGAATACCTCTATCTCGATGGAGCTACGGACGATCTGGTCATCACGTCGCAGACCCATACGATGCGTCGGTTTGCGCTCGGAGCGGGCACGCCGGCGAGCGATCCTTTCGAGACCTACTGGGTCCGGGACTATCAGGGGATCATGTATGTGAACCGTTTCCTGGAAAACGATCTGGGACTCAACACCCGTTATCTGATCAACGACGAACAGAACCGGCTCCTGCAGCGCAATCTCCAGGGTGACGCCTATGCGTTGAGGGCGTGGTGGCAGTACGACCTGCTGCGCAAGTGGGGCGGTCGGGCCACCGACGGACGGCTGCTGGGATTCCCGATCGTCACCCGGCCGGTCGATGTGTTCGAGGCCGATCCCGATGATTTCGAGCGTGCAACCTACGACGAGTGCGTGGCCCGGATCCTTGAGGATTGCGACCGGGCCCTCGAATACCTCCCGGGAGCCAACCGGGACTGGCTTGCGACCAATACGAACCTGGAAGGCGCGATTCGTTGGCACCGTTTCGACGGGGTATCGGTCAAGGCGCTGAAGGCGCTGGTCTATCTGCAATGGGCCTCTCCGGCTTTCAATCCGGATGATGACCGGACCCGTTGGGAGAAGGCTGCACAATATGCGGCCGAGGTGATGGATTTCAAACGCGAACAGGATGGCGCTCACGGATTCGATCCTACCGCGGGTTTTGCTTGGACCGATCCCAACAGCCCCGAGATCATCTGGTCGTCCGATTACGTAAAGGGCGGTACGCTGGAAAAACTCTTCTATCCCGGCGGGTTCCTCGGGACCGGATCCCTGGGCCCGACTCAGGAGCTGGTCGATGCGTTCCCGATGGCCAACGGTTACCCGATCGATCACGAACTAGGGGATTACGATTCGCGCAATCCGTATGCGAACCGGGATCCGCGCCTTTACCAGGCCATTTATTGCCACGGTGCCGAGGTCCGGCGCCCTTCGAACGACGAGGTGATGTATGTGTTCGACATGTCGGTCGGCGGCCGGGACGAAGCGGGCGGAATCAACAATTCGATGACCAACTATTACATCCGCAAATACCTCTATGCGGGATGGAACGGCAATGACGATGCCATCCAGACCATGCCTAAATCCATCTTTTTTATCCGTTGGGCGCACATGTGCCTGGCCTTTGCCGAGGCGGCCAACCGTGTTTCGGGTCCGACCGCCGAATTGTACGGATACACCGCGAAACAGGCGCTGGGCTTTTTGCGCAGCCGAGCGATGAACGACGGAACGCCCGGCATCGGGGCGGAATCCGACCCCTATCTGGACGAGTGTGCGGCTGCGGGTAAGGAAATGTTCGAGGCGTTGGTTCGCAACGAGAGGCGCATCGAACTTTGCTTTGAGGGGCAACGCTTTTACGACCTGCGGCGTTGGGCCACGAGTCCTGCATCCCTGAACACTTCGGTGAGCAAACCCGTGATCACGGCGACACAGATCTCTCGGACCGAAGTGGAAAAACGTTCCTATGCTTCGCAATGGATACCCATCCCCTATACGGAGATGACCCACATGAAAAACATGGTTCAGAACGAAGGCTGGTCCAATTGGGAATAATACAATCGCACGATATGAAAAGACAAAATCTTATTCTGTTGCTTTGCCCGGCTCTGCTGACCGGCTGCTACGACGACTATGTCGAGGACTACGACTACAGCGGGGTGTATATTGCCTATCAGTACGATCTGCGCTCCTTTGTCGTCGGTGAGGGGATGTCGTTCGAAATCGGATCGGTGCTTGGCGGCGTGCTTGCAAACGACCGCGACCGATCGGTTTACTACACCTTCGACGACAACCTGGTTACGGGCGACCTTGCGCCCTATTGCGACGGGACCTCCCCATTTACGGCCTGGGAGGCGATGAGCGGTGCCGTTTCGGTCTCGGGGATCAGCCAGTCTTATGTTTCGGAGGTGGTAAAGGCCAGTCCGATTCGGGCGTTCACGCCGCTGCCGCGGGAGTATTTCTCGGTCAGCGACGAAGGGAAAATGACCATTGCCCGCGGCCGTCATACGGGGACCGTCACGTTGAAAGCCGACTCCGTGGCCCTGCTCTCCGATCCGCAGGTCGGTTATGAACCCTACTACGCCATCGGATACCGCATCACGAGTGCTGATGCCGATACGGTATTGCTTTCCAAATCCTTCGAGGTGATCGCCGTTCGTTGTGAAAACATGCTTTTCGGACACTATTATCATGGCGGGAAGAGCTTTACGGTCGATCCGTCGGGCCTGGTCTCGAACGTGAAGGTCTATCCGACGACCATTCCCAGCGAGGAGGGTACCCATTCGGTATATACGCTGACGACGGTAGCCCCTGATGCCGTGGTTACCGATTACATCGGAAATGGCAGCAAGTCCGGTTCGTTGCGGTTGACGCTCGACCGTGATCGGGTCGCGGTTACTTCGGAGACGGTGGCCGTCGAGGATCTGGGCAGCAGCTACAATCGGGCGCGGTTGCTTCAGGACCGCAAGATCTTCCTCCATTACCGCTATCCTAACGGAGACGGGACCTATACCGAGGTGATCGATACGCTGAGTTTCCGCAACCGGATCCGGGACGGTGTAAACGAGTGGCAGGACAGCGATCCGACGCATTACGAATAGCGAAATGATGTTGGGAAGCATGACGAAACTACTGCTGAGTTGTCTGGCCGTTGTGGCGGGCGGTGCGGCTTACGCCGGATCGCTGGGTCCGTTGCGGGAGGCTTTTGTCCGGGTTGCGGCCCTGTCGTATGCTTCTGACGATGCTCTTGCGCGTCGATTCATCGCGTATTCCGATTACGGGCGGGCCAACGACGTGCTGCAGTTGCAACTTTACACCTCCGTGCACCTTCCCGGAGAGGAGGTGGAGCGTCTGCTCGGCCTGATGGATGAGCGGGGGTGCTGGCGCGATATCGACTATACGGACCAAACCCGCGGACGCTGGCAGCCGACCCTCCATCTTACCCGGCTTCAGGCTCTGGCCAAGCTCTGGGCGGCCCCCGATTCGGAATATGTCCGCGATCCGCGGTTGTGCCGAGCCTTGCACGCGGGAATCGGCTGCTGGCTGCGTCTCGATCCCCGCTGCCCCAATTGGTGGCACAACGAAATCGGCGTTCCGAAAAAACTGGCGACCGTTCTGTTGATGCTCGGCGACGAGGCTTCGCCTGACGAGGTGGCGGGAGGAGTGCGCATTCTGGATCGTTCGCCTTTCGGCCGTACCGGACAGAACCGGGTATGGCTGGCGGGCAACAACTTCATGAAGGGGCTGCTGACCGATGACGAGGAACTGGTGGCCCGGGCCCGGGATACGATAGCTTCGGAGATCTGCCTGACGACCGGCGAAGGGATTCAGTCCGACTGGTCGTACCATCAGCACGGACCGCAGCTTCAGTTCGGGAACTATGGTCTGGCCTATGCCGAAAGCCTTTCATTCTGGTTCCGGGTGCTGGAGGAAACGCCTTATGCCTTTTCGGATGCGGCATACGGGATTTTGCGTCGGTTGCTGACCGACGGAATCGCGCGAAGTGTCTGGCGCGGGATTTTGGATCCGAATTTCTGTGGGCGGCAGGTATTTCCCGATGCCGGACGGGGCAAGGCCCTCTCGCTGGCCGTGACGGCCCGGAATCTGGCGGCGATAGAGCGCCCCGGAAGTCGGGAATTCTCCCGCCTGGCCGATCGTATCCTCTTCCCGGCGCGGCGCGAGGGTGGAATGGGGCCCCGTTATTATTGGCGCTCGGACTGCGGCATCTATCGTGCACGAAGGTGGTATGCCTCCGTTCGGATGCATTCCGAACGTACAGTCGGATTCGAAATGACGAACCGCGAGAACCTGCTGGCGAATTTCTCGGCCGACGGAGCCCTGTTGACCATGCAGCACGGTGCGGAATATGAAAACATCTTTGCCTGTTGGGATTGGCGGCGGATTCCCGGGACCACAGCCTACGATGACGGCCTTCCGATCAGGAGCAGCGATGCGATTCCGGAGAAGCGGAACCGCACCCGTCGGGTCGGCGGGCTCGCGGCCGACGGGATGCTCTGTACGACGATGGAGCTGTGCCGAGATAGCCTTCGGGCCCTCAAGTCGAATTTTTTCTTCGGCCGCTGGGGTGTGGCTCTGGGCTGCGGGATCCGCAGCCTGGATCCGGCCCATCGGACGCTCTTCACGACTTTGGAACAGAATCGCTTGCGGGGAGACGTCACGGTGGGCTCGGCCGACCGTGTATTCCGGTTCGGGAAGGAGGTTCCGACAGCCCGGAATTTTCCGTCGGGTACGGTTCGGTGGGTGCATCACGACAAGCGGGGTTATCTCCTGCTCGACGGGCCCGATTGGAGGCTCTCGACCGTCGAACAGTCCGGGAAATGGGACCCGATCGACCCTTCCTGTCGGGACTGTTCCGATTCGGCGCGGATCTTCAAGTGCTGGATCGAACATCGCCGCGACTGCCCCGACCGGTATGCTTACGTGCTGCTCCCGGGACGGAGTGCGAAACGAACCGCCCGGTTGGCGGAGAAGTGCCCTGTACAGGTACTGCGCAACGACACCTTGTGCCAGGCCGTCCGGCTCGGGCGGAGGCTCTGCGCTGTCTTTCATGCTCCCGGAGTGCTCTCTAACGGGGATTTCGCACTTCGGGTTGATGCTCCTGCCGTTCTTCTATTCGACTGCCGCAATAACCGTTTGACCGCCTCTTCTTCGACAGCCCGGTCGCTGAACGCCGTCCTGCGGAAAGGGAACAGACGGCTCTCCGCCGCCGTGACGTTCCCGCAGGGCGAAGCGGATCGTGGGAAGACCGTTGGTATCCGATTCAAGAAACAAAAACCCTAATACTTCAACTTCATGCGAATCAGTCTGTTTTTCTGGGTCGTCCTGTCAATGCTGACGACCTCCTGCGACAAAAGTTCGGATGGCCGATACGATCCTTCGTACTACAAGAATCCGATCACTTCTCAGAAACTTCCCGATCCGACCGTCATTCGTGACGGGGATACGTTTTATCTCTATGCTACGGAAGCCATCCGGAATGTGCCGATCATGAAATCGAAAGATCTGGTCAACTGGACGTTGTGTGGCACGGTCTTTTCCGAAGCGACTCGTCCGGACTTTACAGAAGGGGGTGAGGTGTGGGCTCCGGACATTCACTACGTGGAAGACCGTTATCTGCTTTACTACTCGCTGTCCTCGTGGGGCGGAGTCGAAGATTGTGGAATCGGGGTTGCAGAAGCTGAAACGCCCGAAGGCCCGTGGATCAATCACGGTAAACTTTTCATCAGCCGGGAAATTGGTTGTCTGAATTCGATAGACCCCTTCTTCATCGAGGAAAACGGAAAGAAATATCTTTTTTGGGGAAGTTTTCGCGGTATCTGGGGCGCTGAGCTTTCCGATGATGGACTTATCTTGAAACCTGAGACCATCCAACAGGTTGCCGGAACCGCTTTCGAGGCGACCTATATTCACAAAAGAGACGGTTATTACTATCTTTTCGCCTCGACGGGCAGTTGCTGTTCCGGGATGAGCAGTACCTATACCGTGGTTGTGGGGCGATCCGAGCATTTGTTCGGTCCCTATGTTGACCGGCAAGGCGAAGGAATGCTCACGAACCATTACGAGCAGGTATTGACGGGAAACGGGGAGTTCGCGGGCCCGGGGCACAACGCCGAGATCATGACCGACCGGGATGGCGTGGACTGGATGCTTTATCACGCCTATTGGGTCAATACCCCCGGAAATCGGACCTTGATGCTCGACCGTGTGAACTGGGAGGACGGCTGGCCCGTTGTTCATAACGGAACCCCTTCACGGGGCGCTGCATCACCCCGGTTTTAAACACTTAACGAGAGGAGAGGGCATTGTCTTTCCCAAATACTATAAAAAGAGACGAATTGTTCTGTTCATATGAACAATTCGCTCTTTCTTACGAAACCATCAGTGAATAACAATAAAAGGAAGCCTGTCCCGAAAGTATTAAGCCTAACAATCCCGGACTTCAAGTGGAATATTTCCCATGATATGAAGCACGTGCTTCGTCCCGGATCATAGCCGAAATACTGAAAAAATCAGATCGCTTTCTGTGAGTATTGTGGCTTTAATCATAATAGTTACTTCGAAGGAATTTGCATTCTCCTACAAAAACTAATATTCTGCCAGACAAACAAGAGTACGTGTAGAAAAACAAGATTTTCCGAGAAACCGATATCTTCGCACCGGACATAAAAGAATCATAAATTGTGATAACCACTTCCATTATGATGATGCCGAAACGTTAATCCATATACTCTTACTGAATAAAGCCAGGTAGTAATTCAAACGAATATGGTCTTTTTGTCTCCGCAACGTAAATCGATTCGATTCATTAAATTCAAACATCCGAAGGAAAAATAATTCATTTGGCTAATCAAATGTCGAAGCGGAAAGTATAAGAGCTCTCCGTTTTTCGATAATCAATGAAAAGCCTCAGCTCCGTAGTCGTTTTTTGCGATGTTGAATTTGCTGTAATGTTTGCTGCTCCTCATAAGCCTGCACGTCCGCCAATTCCAGAATAGCGTCTAACGGATGGATAGAAGGCCCCGGCCGGAACGATTCTTTTGAGGATGGACTCTCCTGCACCGAGGATTCCCGGGAGACTCCACGCTCCTTTGCTTCAGCATGGAACAACTGTTCGAAGGCGTTGGCCGAGAAACTCCGACCCAACAGGGAGCCGTTGGCTACGATTCCCTGCTCATGGTCAATGAAAGTTACGCCGTAGATTCGTCCCGCAGCATTGAGACGGAATACCGCATCAACTCCCGTGTCGTGCAATCGCTCGCAGAACTCCGTCCTGTTTGAGCACCGCGCCATTTCGTCCGCAACCTTTCCCCGCAACCCGTCCAGTGCTCCGGACTCCTTCAAGGCCGTTTTCGAACGCTCGTAGTAGCGTTGCAGAGCCTCATAGCCGACATCCTTCCCGATTCGGCTTGACTTGAACGGCGTCCCGATACCATAGCCGTCATCAGTCAGTACGCCGTAAATCATTCCGGCATAATCACGTCCTTCGATGGTTCCGGTCCGTTCCTCGGCCGAGACATTGAAGGCTTCAAGCAGCGTCCGCCACTCGCCAAAAGAGGCGCACCGGTAATGCCGCAGGCACGACCTTACGGTGGAGGAGACCTGTTGCTTGACATCGCCCTTCTGATAATCCACCTTGCGCAATCCCTCCCGGTCCTGCAGCTCCTGGCCTTTGATGCTCGGGTGAAGTCCGTATTTTCGCTCGAGGTCCCGCAGAATCGACATCGAACGATCATACTCGTGCGAGTCGGAGATCTTCCGGCCCGTCGAATCGACTCGTAATGAGACAATGTGTAGGTGTTCGCGGGCAATATCCCGGTGTTTGAAGACGATGTAGGGTTGTTCGCCATATCCCATTTGCTCCATATATTCGCGCACAATCTCGCCCAGTTGCTCATCGGTCAGGCGGTCCTCGGGCGAGGGGTTCAGCGAGACATGGAAAACCGTGTTGGTCGTGCGTCGGTTCGCCAGCAGGAAGGGTTCGAAGCTGGCCATGCACCGCTCGTGGCTCATGCGACCAGCGGTATCGAACGGATCGAGCATCCGATTCCAGCAGAGCACCTCGGCCTGTCTCCGGTTGACCTTCTCCTCATTATAGCGTATGGCGCCGCCGACGGTTGCTCCCGTTCTTATATTCGCAACCATCCTTCGGCCTGTTTGGTAAGATTCAGAATCTCGATACTCAACACCTTCAGATCGCGGGTATGCTGTTCCAACGTAGCGATCTGGCGCGGAATCGAAACATTGGAGAAGTGGCTGTTGATGGCTCGGACCACCTGATTGTAGTTATTCCCGACACGCTGGAACTGGAAGTAAAGATCGTTGAGTCGTGTCAGAAATTCCACCTTCGAAGGGTCACGGCGGATAACCTCGAAACGCTCGGCAAAGAGTCGTTTGACAATAAACCGGCTGTAGTTGTGTTCCAATCCGGCAGCAGCGAGCATTTCCTTAAACCGAATATTCTCCGCTGTTGTCAACTTGAAATTGTAACGATGGATTCTGGGAGAGGTAGCCGTTGGCCGACCGGTTGGCTTTTGAGTTTTCATCATATTATACAGCATATTCATGTGGCGCGACTTGGGAGCGTACCGCCTCGCAGAGCGAGCGTCTTTGTATGTCGAAATCATTTTCGGC
>CALUKK010000106.1 GCA_944321205.1 uncultured Alistipes sp. | reverse complement strand
ATAGGACACGTCATCGCCCGTGAGGATTTCAACGACGAGCACATCCGGCTGGTGCTGGCTCTGCCGCTCGTGGATGTCGAGGCCGTACGCAAACGCCACTTCAAGGTGGTCATCGATGCCGTGAACTCCGTGGGCGGCATCGTCATGCCGAAACTGTTGCGCGAACTGGGGTGCGAGGTCGTCGAACTCAACTGCGATCCCACGGGTGAATTCGCCCACAATCCCGAACCGCTGCCCGAGAACCTGACGGAGATCTCGAAGGTCATCGTCCGCGAAAAGGCCGATCTGGGCGTGGTGGTAGACCCCGACGTCGACCGGCTGGCCTTCGTCTCGGAGGACGGTTCGATGTTCGTCGAGGAGTATACGCTGGTGGCCGTGGCCGACTATATCCTCACGGAAAATCCCGGCGGCGTGACCGTCTCGAACCTCTCCTCGTCCCGCGCCCTGCGCGATGTCACGGAGCGTCACGGCGGCAAGTATTACGCTTCGGCCGTCGGCGAGGTGAACGTCACCACCAAAATGAAGGAGGTCGGAGCCGTCATCGGTGGCGAAGGAAACGGCGGTGTGATCTATCCCGAACTCCACTACGGTCGTGACGCACTGGTCGGTACGGCCCTCTTCCTCACGTGGCTCGCAAAGAAGGGAATGACCATGACCCAGCTGCGCGCAACCTATCCGGCCTACTACGCCTCGAAGAACAAAATCGAGTTGACTCCGGCCATCAACGTGGATAAAGTGCTGCGTGAAGTAAAGGCGCGTTATGCCAATGAGAATGTGAATGATATTGACGGTGTGAAGATCGACTTCCCGGAGAACTGGGTTCACCTGCGCAAGTCCAATACCGAGCCCATCATCCGCGTCTACACCGAAGCCAAATCGATGGAGGAGGCCGACGCCCTGGCTCAGCGGTTCATCGCCGAAATCAAGCAGATCTGCAACCTGTAACAGCCCGCACGGCTCCCATGAAACGGAAATACCCATGAATCGGAAATGGATACTTCCCGTCGCAACGGTGATGTTGGTCTCCTGCGGCGGAAATGGCCGCAAACAGCCCTCTGTCGCCGACCAGGCGGTCATCACGCCGACGGAGTCGCCACTCCGGGCCCCCGACAAGCATACGGCCGAAACGGATCCCGATTACCTCGGAACCTACACCGGAACTCTCCCGGCGGCCGACTGTCCGGGGATCCGGACGACGATCGTCCTCACGGCCGACTCCACCTACACGCTGCACATGGAGTATCTCGAACGCGATGTGGTCTTCGATGAAAAGGGGTCGTTCGAGGTCAAGGGCAATCTGTTGACGCTGACACCCGACAACGGTGGACGCCCCGGGTACTGCAAGGTCGAGGAGAACCGGCTGCGTCAGTTGGACGGCAACGCGAATCCGATCTCCGGCGATTTGGCCGATCATTATCTCCTACGGAAAAACTGATTACGAAAATGGATAAAGTAAAGGATTATATCAGCGCCAATAAGGAGCGCTTTGTCAATGAATTGTTCGATCTGCTGCGAATCCCTTCGATCAGCGCACAGTCGGAACACAAACCCGACATGCAGCGCTGCGCCGAATTTCTGGCCGCAGCGCTCGTCAAGGCCGGAGCCGATCGCGCCGAGGTGATGCCTACGGCCGGGAATCCCGTCGTCTATGCCGAGAAGATCATCAGTCCGAAGGCCAAAACCGTGCTGGTATACGGGCATTATGACGTGATGCCCGTAGACCCGCGCCAGGAGTGGCGGACCGAGCCCTTCGAGCCCGTCATTCGTGACGGCCGCATCTGGGCCCGCGGCGCCGACGACGACAAGGGACAGTTGTGGATGCACGCCAAGGCCTTCGAGGCCATGTGTGCAACCGACTCGCTCCCCTGCAACGTCAAGTTCATGCTCGAGGGCGAGGAGGAGATCGGATCGGCCAGTCTCTACGACTTCTGCCGTGAGCACAAGAAACTCCTCAAGGCCGACATCATCCTCGTCTCGGACACCTCGATGCTCTCGATGCAGACCCCCTCGATCACCTGCGGGCTGCGCGGCCTGGCCTACATGGAGGTCGAAGTCTCGGGACCGAACAAGGACCTCCATTCGGGGCTGTTCGGCGGTGCGGTGGCCAATCCGGCCAACGTGCTGACCAGGCTCGTGGCCAGTCTGATCGACGAGAACGGCCGCATCACGATCCCGGGATTCTACGATGACGTGCGCGAGTTGACTCCCGCCGAACGGAAGGCCTTCAACAAGGCGCCATTCAGCCTCGCAGCCTACAAAAAATCCCTCGAAATCGGAGACGTCGAGGGCGAAGCCGGCTACACGACTCTCGAACGGACCGGTGTCCGTCCGTCGCTCGACGTAAACGGAATCTGGGGCGGATACACCGGCGAAGGAACCAAGACCGTCATCCCGGCAAAAGCCTCGGCCAAAATCTCCATGCGGCTGGTGCCGAATCAGGACTACCGCAAAATCTCGAAACTCTTCGAACGTCATTTCCGCAAGATCGCGCCCAAAAGCGTCAAGGTCGTCGTGAAGTCCCTGCACGGCGGTATGCCCTATGTCGCCCCCACCGACATGCCCGCCTACAAAGCGGCCGAACGTGCTGTCGCGGAGACATTCGGCAAGAAGCCCCTGCCCTTCTATTCCGGAGGTTCGATTCCGATCATCAGCGGATTCGAATCGATTCTGGGCATCAAGTCGCTGCTGATCGGCTTCGGACTGGCCGAGGATGCCATCCACTCGCCCAACGAAAGTTTCGGTCTCGAACAGTTCGAACGGGGCGTGGAGACCATACCGCTGTTCTACAAGTATTTCGCGGAAAAGCACTGACCCATGTACGAAGAGTTGCTGGAGTTTGCCGTCGGAATGGCCCGAAAGGCCGGAGAGATTCAACTCGCCGCATTTCGCGGCGGGGATCTCGGTGTGGAGACCAAATCCAATCTCTTCGATGTCGTGACACGCGTCGACAGGGAGTGCGAAGCACTGATTGCCCGGTGTATCGGAGAGCGTTTCCCGGACCATGCCCTGTTGGGTGAAGAGGGTGGCGAGCGGGGCTGCGCAGGCAGCAGCTGGCGGTGGGTCGTCGATCCGCTGGACGGAACCACCAACTTCAGTCAGGGATTGCCCGTCTTCGCCGTTTCGATCGCCCTGCAAAAAAACAACGAAACAGTCGTCGGCGTGGTATTCGCACCCTATTTGGGAGAGCTCTATACGGCCGTGAAGGGTGGCGGTGCCCGCCTCTCCCAACGCGGGGCGGAATCCCGGCAGATTCATGTGACCCGAAAGTCGGATATCGGAACCGCTGTGCTCGCAACCGGTTTCCCCTACGACAAGGAGGTCAATGCGGACAACAACCTCGACAACGTGGAGCGGATCCTGCCCCATATCCGCGGATTGAGGCGCATAGGATCGGCGGCATACGATCTGTGTTGCGTGGCCGCCGGATGGATCGACGGTTACTGGGAGCTGGCCCTGCACGAATGGGATGTCTGTGCCGGAACATTGATCGTCTCGGAAGCCGGAGGTACGGTCGAAAATCTCCGAACGGACCGAGGTGTCTCCATCGTGGCTGCCAATGCAGAGCTGATCCGCAAACTCCGCGAAAAGATTCGATAAGGGCTTATAATCAACCGCTTTTAGAAGAATACGGTTCATGACGGAAAAGGGGTGGGAGATTTCCCGCCCCTTTTCGCATTCATTTATTAAAATTTTTTCCTATCTTGGCTCCATAAAATTTCGATAACATGTGTGGAATTGTCGGTTATGTCGGACGGCGTGAAGCCTGTCCGATTCTGATCAAAGGCTTGCACCGCCTCGAATACCGGGGATATGACAGCGCCGGAGTTGCTCTGGTCAACGAACAAGGTGATCTCAATGTCTACAAATGCAAGGGGAAAGTCTCCGATCTGGAGCACTTCCTGCAGGGAAAAGATCTCTCGGGATCCATCGGAATCGCCCACACGCGGTGGGCGACACACGGCGTACCGAACGATGTCAACGCCCATCCACATTATTCCGAGTCGGAGAATATCGCCTTGATACACAACGGAATTATCGAAAATTACCGCGTAATCAAGGAGGCACTCATCGAAAACGGGTATACCTTTCGCAGCAGCACCGATTCCGAAGTCCTGGTCAATCTGATCGAATATGTCCGTACGACGAACCACTGCTCCCTGCTCGAAGCCGTTCAGCAGGCCCTGCGTCAGGTGATCGGCGCCTATGCCATCGCCGTCATCGAAAAGGGCAATCACGACCGGATCATCGCCGCGCGGCAAAGCAGCCCGATGGTCATCGGAATCGGACAAGGCGAATATTTCCTCTCGTCGGACGCCGCTTCGATTATCGAATACACCCAAGATTTCGTCTATGTCAACGATGGCGAAATCGCCGTCATCGACCGGAACGCTCCCCTCAAGGTCGTGACCCTGGACAACCACGACGCTCGGATCAACATCAAGAAGCTCCAGCTCTCGATCTCCCAACTCGAAAAGGGCGGATATCCCCACTTCATGCTCAAGGAGATCTACGAGCAGCCCCGGACTCTCGTGGACTGTATCCGCGGACGAATCAACCCCGAAACCTGCGAAGTGAAACTCTCCGGAGTGATCGACCATCGCGAACGCTTCGTGAAGGCCCGGAGAATCATCTTCGTGGCGTGCGGAACATCGTGGCATGCCTCGCTGATCGGAGAGCATCTCATCGAATCGATCTGCCGAATCCCCGTCGAGGTGGAGTATGCCTCGGAATTCCGGTACCGGGATCCGATCATCCGCGAGGATGACATCGTCATCGCCGTCTCCCAATCGGGTGAAACAGCCGACACGCTGGCCGCCGTAGAACTGGCCCGCAAGGCCGGAGCTTTCGTCTTCGGCATCTGCAACGTCGTCGGCTCTTCGATCGCCCGTGCAACGGATTCCGGAGCATACATTCATGTCGGACCCGAAATCGGAGTCGCCTCGACGAAAGCCTTTACCGGACAGGTGACGGTCATGGCCATGCTGGCGCTGGCAATCGGCCGCGAAAAGGGCAGCGTCTCCGAAGCATACTATCACGAAGTGGCCGAAGCATTGCTTCATCTGCCCGAAACGCTGGAGGAGGTATTGAAGGTCGCGCCTCAGATCGCCGATCTCTCGAAGATCTTCACCTATGCCCACAACTTCATCTACCTCGGGCGCGGGTACAACTACCCCACGGCGCTCGAAGGTGCGCTGAAGCTTAAGGAGATATCCTACATCCATGCCGAAGGCTACCCCGCTGCGGAGATGAAGCACGGACCCATTGCGCTGATCGATGCCGAGATGCCCACCGTGGCCATCGCTACGCCCGACCATACCTACGAAAAAACAGCCTCGAACATCGAGGAGATAAAGGCCCGTGGCGGAAAGATCATTGCCGTCTGTGCCCGGGACGACAAGCAGGTGCGGCGTTCGGCCGATTATGTGATTGAGGTGCCGGTCATCACGGAGTGTCTCATGCCGGTGGTTGTCTCCGTACCCTTGCAGTTGCTGGCCTATTACATCGCCGTATACAAGGGACGCAATGTCGACCAGCCCCGCAACCTGGCCAAGTCCGTAACCGTCGAATAAGGCGCCCAGACCGGGGAGGGGCCGGGAGGAGGAGAAGCGAAAGAGTCCGGGAAACAGAGAGGCGAAGGAGGCCGTGAGGTTGTAGAGACCCGAAAGGCTCATTCGGGCATCACCGTGTCAGGGCTGAGATGATTCACCCAAAAAGACCAAGGAGCCCCGGAAAGCAGATCCCTGTGGCAGAAGCTCATGGACAAAAATATCCGAAACAGAAAAGGGGAAAGTTTAAACTTTCCCCTTTTTCATACTTGTGGACGGAATCTCCCGGTCACATCTCCTCGTAGGCGTACTGGATAGCCCGGTTCAACTGGTCGAGAAATGGCTGTGTGCGGCGGAACTCTCGGACAAGCCGTTCCGTCAGATTGTCGGCAAGAACCCACTCCTGCGAAACAGGCTTCGTCAGACAGTAATCCTTCTGCCTGAGCAGATCGGCATATTCCGAATCGGCCGGGAAACCCGTCGGGACCCGTTTGAGCCGATTGGTCGTATCGAGCGCGAAGCCCCGGGCCGCACGGATCGATTGTACCATCTCGGCACCGTGATCCATCACCTCCTCGCGGATCGACCGCAACGGAGCCGGTTCAAGGCAGACGGCTCCCGAAGCCAGCAGATGATTGCTTCCGGCACCCTCATCCGTGGTCGGTTCAAGGTGAAAATAGTAACCGGCATAACCGCCCTTCTTGCCCTTCGGGGCGATGAAGGCTCCGAGCCAGGTCTTGTAGGGTCGTTTATCGGGCGAAAAGCGCGTATCGCGGGCGATCCGGTAGATGCAGTCCTGCGGACGCAGCCCCCGCACCGAAGCGTCGAACGTCGCAATACCCTCGATAAGTTCCGCCGTAAAGCCCGACCACGCTCCCTTGATGTGCGTCCATTCCGAACGGTGGGCATCGAACCACTCCCGGTCGTTGTTGTCGTACAACCGTCGCAGAAAATCCAGGATCTCCTCCGTCTGCATCTGCTACCAGGCAAAAAGCGGATAATTCGCCATCAGCGCATTCACATCCTTGCGAACGGCGGCGATGTTCGCCTCGTTTTCCGGATCGTTCAGCACCTGGTCGATCAATCCGACGATGTAGTCCATCTGGTCCTCCTTCAGACCGCGCGTGGTGATGGCCGGCGTACCGAAACGAAGTCCCGAGGTCTGGAACGGCGAACGCGTGTCGAACGGCACCATGTTCTTGTTGGTCGTGATGTCGGCCGCCACAAGGCACTTCTCGGCCAGCTTGCCCGTCAGATCGGGGAACTTCGTGCGCAGGTCGACCAGCATCAGGTGGTTGTCCGTACCGCCCGAGACGATCTTGTAACCCCGCTTCATGAAGGCCTCGGCCATGGCGGCGGCATTCTTCTTGACCTGGAGCTGGTACTCCTTGTACTCGGGTTGCAGCGCCTCACCGAAGGCCACGGCCTTGGCGGCGATCACGTGCTCCAGAGGCCCGCCCTGGATGCCCGGGAAGACCGACGCATTGAGAATCTGCGACATCATCTTCACGGCGCCCTTCGGCGTCGTAAGACCCCACGGATTCTCGAAGTCCTTGCCCATGAGGATAATGCCTCCACGCGGCCCGCGAAGCGTCTTGTGGGTCGTCGAGGTGACGATATGGGCATATTTTACCGGATTGTCCAGCAGACCCGCGGCGATCAGACCCGCCGTGTGGGCCATGTCGACCATCAGCAGCGCCCCCACCTTGTCGGCGATCTCGCGCATGCGCTTGTAGTCCCACTCGCGCGAATAGGCCGAAGCGCCGCCCACGATCAGTTTCGGATGGCACTCCTGGGCCAGTTGCTCCATGGCATCGTAGTCGATGCGGCCCGTGGCCTCATCCAGCCGATAGTCGACAGCCTTGAAATATTTTCCCGACATGTTCACCGGCGAACCGTGCGAAAGGTGGCCGCCGTGGGCCAGATCCAGTCCCATGAAGGTATCGCCCGGCTGCATGCAGGCGAAGAAGACCGCCATGTTGGCCTGGGCGCCCGAGTGCGGCTGAACGTTGGCCCACTCCGCACCGTAGAGCTCGCACAACCGCTCGATAGCCAGCGACTCCACCTTGTCAACCACCTCGCAGCCTCCGTAGTAACGGGCGCCGGGGTAACCTTCGGCATACTTGTTCGTGAGCACCGAGCCCATGGCCTCCATCACCTCCTCGCTGACGAAGTTCTCCGAGGCGATCAACTCTATGCCGTGCATCTGACGGCTCCGCTCTTCGGTAATCAGATCGAAAATCCGGGAATCTCTTTTCATGTTCTTTTATCTGGGTTATTGAATGATTTTCTGCAACTCCATGGCCGTGACAACCTGATCATCGACCGGGATCTCCTGGCGAACCACCCCCAGCCCCGGGACCAGCCATTGCACCATACGGCCCTCCACCTTCGTGTCATCCATCGTCGTGAGGGTGCGGAATTCGAGGCGCACGGCCTCGAAACGGCCCGCCGGCGTGCGGATCGGCTCCCGGCCGACAACGCGCACGCTGTCCGAAAGCACGGAGATGGTCGACCGTTCGCCCTCGCGCGTCCCCGACAGCGTAAAACCGAAACCCGGGAAGCAGTCTCCCGGATTCAGCGAGGCGGGCAACGACAGATTCCGCGTCCGGAGCTCCACATCCCCGACCTGCAGCGTGTCGAGCAGGGCATGCATCTCTTCCGGAGCCTCGATTTGCAGAACCGTCGAATCGGCATAGATCCTCCAGCGTTCCACAATCGTGGTGCCCTGTTTGTCATAGGTCAGGGTGATGGTGCCGTCGTCGGCCCTCGACACAACCTTGTCGAGGGTGTCCGTCGGATTGCCGAGGATCGACTCTTCGTAGATCAGACGGGTCCCTGCCCGGGTGCAGATCCACGGCTCGGAGGCCATTGCACTCCCCGAAGCGAAGAGCATCAGCAGAATATACGGGCGATTCATCGCGGAGGTTTGCTTTTCTGCCCGTAAAGATAAGGATATTTATTTAAATTTCTATTTATCTCCGCCCTTTTTCTTATCGAAACATCCGTTGATTCACTTTCAAATATTTTTCCTATCTTTGTCCCGCCAATTCGGCTGACAGTACCTAATTAAACTATATTGCTATGAAACTGCTCGAAGGAAAAGTGGCCGTCATCACCGGTGCCGCGCGCGGTATCGGAAAGGCCATTGCTCTGAAATTCGCGTCGGAAGGGGCCGACATCGCATTCACCGATCTGGTCATCGACGAGAACGGTAAAGCCACGGAGGCTGAAATCGCGGCCCTCGGCGTCAAGGCAAAAGGCTATGTCTCGAACGCCGCAAACTTCGAAGAGACACACCAGGTCATCGACCAGATCATGAAGGATTTCGGACGTATCGACATCCTGGTCAACAATGCCGGTATCACCAAGGACGGATTGATGATGCGCATGTCCGAGGCTCAGTGGGATGCCGTACTCACCGTAAACCTCAAGTCCGCATTCAACTTCATCCACGCCGTAACGCCGATCATGGCCCGCCAGAAGAGCGGTTCGATCATCAACATGTCGTCCGTCGTCGGCGTGAGCGGAAACGCCGGACAGTGCAACTACTCCGCCTCGAAGGCCGGCATGATCGGTCTGGCCAAGTCGATCGCCAAGGAGATGGGATCACGCGGCATCCGCGCCAACTGCATCGCCCCGGGATTCATCATGACCGACATGACCGACAAACTCCCCGATGCAATCAAGGAGGAGTGGTACAAGCAGATTCCGCTGCGCCGCGGCGGAACCCCCGAAGAGGTCGCCAAGGTCGCCCTGTTCCTCGCATCGGATCTCTCGTCGTATGTCAGCGGACAGGTCATCCATTGCTGCGGCGCCATGAACTGCTGATTCCGACGCTCCGCAAGGTCCGTCGTCCCTGAAGTGTCTCTCCATGCGAGGGACACTTCTCTTTTTGCGGGAAAGATTGGAAAAAAGAGGGCTTTTTTTAACCGGAGAGGCCGCATTCAGCCTCTTCGGAAGTTGTCGTATCACTTTTTTCCATATATTTGCAAAACAGGAAGGTGGCCCGGTGTGCCAGTTTCCCCTATTTGTCCCGACATGAAACGATTCATGACCCTTGTGGCCGCCCTGTCGGCCCTGCACGGAGCGATCTCCGCCCAGGAGGCGACGCTCCCAACGCCCGATGCCAAGGCTGTCGGTATGGGCGGCGTGACGATGACGACGCTCTCAAGCTCCCATCCCATTTACAACAACGCCGCAATCTCGGCCTTCGCCATGAACCCGACCCACGTCTCCTCCTCCTACTATGGACAAGGCGTTTTCGACTACTACGCCGTTTCGGGCAGCTGTCGCCTCGACAACGCGAATCTCCTCCAGGCCGGATGGAGACAGTTCCTGCGCGAAAGGGGGAACAGCGACATGGCCGTCGATCTGGGGTATGCACGCCGGCTCAACGACCGGTGGGCGCTCGGCGTCGTGGCACGCTACCTGCATTTGAGCCGCCCCGAAATCTCGGCGGATGCTCTGGCCGCCGATCTCTGCGTGGCCTATCAGCTGCCCCTGGAGAATATCGGCACCTATTCCACACTGAGGGCCGGAGCTAAACTCGCAAACCTCGGCGCCTATCTCCGGCAGACGGACTATATCCTCCCGATGGATCTCACGGCTGGTGCGGCGCTCGACACGTTCCTCTCCGACGCCCACGAATTTACGGTCGCCGCGGATCTGGGGTATTACTTCTATCCAAAGGATGTCCGGGGGGCACAGCTCTCGCTCGGGGTGGAGTACAACCTCATGCAACTCTTCCAGTTCCGGGGCGGGTACCACTACGGCGAAAAACGGCTCTATTATCCGTGTTACTGGTCGGCGGGCGTAGGAATCCGCATCCTCCATCTGAGACTCGATTTCGCCTATCTGTTCGCCCGGGAGAACACCCTGCTGCACAACACCTACACCCTGAGTTTCGGGTTCGACTTCTGAAACGGAGCGGTTTGTAACAAAAAAGGGGAGCGTCGGATCTGCCGACGCTCCCCTTTTTTGACCGAATGCTTTCCCGCTGCGGGAGGCCAGCCCTTCGGCCGGAATCCGGCTATGCCTTTTTCTGCTGCAGATCCTCCAGCAATCCGTCACACGCATCCTCCAGCAGGTTCAACACCAACTCAAAACCCTCGTGACCCTCGTAATAGGGGTCGGGAACATAGCTCCACTCGGGATGATGACGGCAGAAATCCGTCATGCGGTAGATCTTCTGCGCCGCAGCCCGCGAAGGGGCCATCCGGTGCAGCGTCTCGTAGTTCCGGTCATCCATGACGATGATCCGGTCGAAACGGTCGAAATCCTCCTCGCGGATCTGTCGGGCTCGATGCGTCAACGCATAACCGCGACGCGACGCGGCACTCCGCATCCGGGCATCGGGCAGATCGCCCCGATGTCCGCCGTAGGTTCCGGCCGAATCCACCTCGATCCGCTCCGACAGCCCGGCCCGTTCGAGCCGTGAGCGCAGAATCCCTTCAGCCGCCGGTGAGCGGCAGATGTTTCCCAAACAGACAAACAGTATCTTCGTTTTCATCGGCACAAAGATATCGATTCCTCCTCCGGGAGCCAAATCCATCCGTAAAAATTTCCCCGGAAAACAGCTTCCGGAACGCTTTTTGTTCGATTCGCCCCGTATGATCCGTCTGAATAAAAAGCCCGGCTCCGCGCTGCAACGGCTGGCAAATCCCGACGCCGCAATAGGAATCCTGCGATGCTTCGCAGGTGCCGCCCTGCTGTTCCATTGCGTCGGAAAGATGCAGAGCTACAACGAAATCATCGCGGCATATCCCTCCTTCCCGCCGTTATCCGCAAATGTCGTATTCACCCTCTCGGTGGCGCTTGAAGCGTTGCTCGCCTCGCTGCTTCTGATCGGAATCCGCGTGCGGTGCGTCGCCATCCTGCTCGCGGGAGGCACCCTCGCAAGGTCGTTCTTCATCGGCAGCAACCTCCTGACAGCCAATTGGGCCTGGTTCGGGATTTTCCTCCTGATCGCACTGGCCGGCAGCGGAGCCTTCGCCTGGGATCCCCGCGGCGACTCTTCCGACCGAAAAAAATGACCATTAGAACAATAATAGAAGCATTAAGACCCCTTGTCTTCAAAGAATTTATCGTAACTTTGCCCCCGATTTATTGCAATGGAAACCGAAAATTCAGAGAACGTATGAAGATGAAAGTGATTGTGATGCTGGCAGCCGCTGCGCTGACCCTCTCGACGGCTTCCGCTCAGGAACTGCCCCGCAAGGTACAAAACGTCGAACTCCTCGACCTGGACGGAAATCCCGCCAAGCTGCCATACTTCGGAGAAAAGAATCTCATGATTTTCTATGTCGATCCCGACCGCCACAAACAAAACGAAGAGTTCACCTTCGAACTCGAAAAAAACCATCGCGCTTCGGGTGACAACATCTACGGATTCGGCATCATGAACCTCATGGATGCCCCCATGATCCCGAACGGCATGGCTCGCAGCATGGCTAAGAAACGGACCGAAAAGAACGGCGCAACCGTCCTCGCCGACCAGAACAGAACCCTCAGCAATGCCTGGAAACTCGGGGACTGCAACAACCAGTTCGTCCTGATGATCGTCTCCAAAGAGGGCGAACTCGTCTTCCTGCGCAAGGGCGTACTCTCCGAAGCCGACAAAAAGGCGTTTTACGACATCATCGACAAGTATCGTTAACGAATGCTGCGCCGATCCGCCTTGCTGGCTCTCCTGACCCTATGCACGGGAGCCCTCAGAACAGGGGTCGCTCAGGTCAACGGCATCCATGTCTCGGATTCCGATACCATTCACTACACCTACACCCCCCTGTCGCAGGACTTACCCCGAAAAAAACCTTTCCTGAAACGGATCGTGGACTATTTCGGCGAATCGACTATCGACCGGACCTTCGAGAAAAAAATCGACTTCACCTTCGCGGGAGGTCCCAGCTACTCGAAAACAACCAGTCTCGGAATCGGATTGCTCGCGGCCGGACTCTACCGCCTCGACCGCACCGACTCGATTACCTCTCCCTCGGATGTATCCCTCTTCGCAAATGTCTCCATTACGGGGTTTTACGCCGTCGGAATCTCCGGAAACAACATCTTCTCGAAAAACCGGCAACGCGTCAGCTACAACGTGACGTTCGCCTCGGCTCCCCGGGACTTCTGGGGCATAGGCTACGACAACGCCCTGCACAACGAGGTCAGCACGTACTCCGAAAAACGCATCATGATCGATGCCCGCTACCTGCGGCGAGTCCTTCCGAACACCTACATCGGGGCGTTGGTCAATTTCGACTTCACGCGCGGTATCCGGTTCTCCCGCCCCGACTACCTGGCCGGCGAAAATACGCAATATACCGCTACCGGATTCGGCGCCGTGGCCGAATACGACAGCCGCGACTTCATCCCCAACCCCTTCAAGGGACTCTATGTGAGCATCCAGGAGACCATCTTCCCGAAAGGACTCGGAAATTGCGGCCGCACGCTCTGGCAGACAACCTTCACGGCCGACACCTACCACAAAGTCTGGAAAGACTGTATCCTCGCCGCTGACCTCTACGCCGAATTCAACTCCGACGGGACACCCTGGCCCATGCTCGCCCGCCTGGGCGACAACCAGCGCATGCGCGGCTATTATCTCGGACGCTTCACCGACAACAACATGATCACCCTCCAGATCGAACTCCGCCAACGGATCTGGAGACGCATCGGTGCCGTTGTCTGGGGCGGCGCCGGAAACGTCTTCCATACGTTCGATGAGTTCCGGTGGGATCAAACCCTCCCAAACTATGGCCTAGGCCTGCGTTGGGAACTCAAAAAACGCGTCAACGTCCGCCTCGACTACGGCTTCGGCAAGGAGACGAACAGCTTCCTGCTCAGTGTCAATGAGGCCTTTTGAGTGTTAAGACTTTCGGAGCATGACTGGTACGAATCAAATGGAAAATCACCGGATCGTCAAAACCCGCAGCCGTTTCACCACTCTGCTGACGATCTACTTCTTCGTGGCGCTGATCATCCCCAACTGCGTGCTGATCAACACCGAGGACTACTCCGTATGGAGCGACGAGGCGCTGATCCTCCTGCCCCTGGGATTCTACATGATGTGGAGCGTCGCCCTGCGCCGGGCCGGTGTGATGATCTGGCTCGGCTTCCCCTTCATCTTCTTCTGCGCCTTCCAGATCGTCCTGCTCTACCTCTTCGGCAACTCGATCATCGCCACGGACATGTTCACCAATGTCCTGACGACGAATCCCGGCGAAGCCAACGAACTGCTCAGCAACATATACCCTTCGGTGGTCCTCGTCTGCGCAATATACATCCCGCTGCTCTGGCTCGCGGCCCGCGAAATAGCGCACAAACGTTACATCTCGCATACCACCCGCGTCAGCATCGGGCTGCTCGGCGCCGCACTCTTCACCATGGGGCTTCTGGCTCTCTGGCCCGCCTATCACGTCAGCTCCACAAAGCATGTCCTGCGTGACGAGATATTCCCCGTGAACGTCGTTTACAACCTCGGACTCAGTGCCTCCGAATTCCGCAAATCGCACAATTTCGACAAGTCCTCCGAAGGATTCTCCTTCCAGGCCCGAAGAACGGCACAGATCCCGCAGCGGGAAGTCTATGTCTACATCATCGGAGAGGCCGCCCGGGCCATGAACTGGCAACTCTACGGATATGAACGTCCTACCAATCCGCGTCTGGCCGGGATGAATGACGTGGTGGTCTTCCGCGACATGCTCACCCAAAGCAACACCACGCACAAAAGCGTGCCGCTGATCCTTTCATCGGTCGCCACCGACGAACACGAGGAGCTCTATCGCCGGAAGGGTCTCCCCGCACTCTTCAACGAGGCGGGATTCGAAACCTGGTTCATCTCCAATCAGTCGCCCCAGGGTGCCATGATCGACAACCTGGCCCATGATGCCAAACACGTCGTCTATATCCGATCTCCGCGCCAGGACATGCAGCTGCTCGATGAAATGCGCAAAGTCCTCGAACACTCCGACCAACGGAAGATCCTCTTCATCCTCCACTGTTACGGATCTCACTTCAGTTACCACCAGCGTTATCCCCGCGAATTCGCCCGCTTCCGGCCCGATGACGATGTGGCCATCGCCCCGCAGCACCGGCAAACGCTGGTCAATGCCTACGACAACTCGATCCTCTACACGGATCACTTCCTGGCCGAAACAATCGATTTTCTGCGATCGTTGCAGGGCACGGCCTCGGCTTTGCTCTACTGTGCGGACCATGGCGAGGATCTGATCGACGATGCGCGCGAGCGATTCCTCCACGCATCCCCTACCACCACGGCCTATCAGCTCTATGTGGCCTCGTTGGCCTGGTTCTCCGGGGAGTACCGTCGGCAATTCCCCGAAAAGGTCGCCGCGGCACACGCCAATGAGACGGCTCCGGCAAATACGCACGCCCTCTTCCATACGATGGCCGACATGGCTTCGATCGAGGGACGCTATCTCTCGACCAGGGTATCACTCGTCAGTCCCGATTATGACCGTACGGCTCCCCGCTACTATCTGAACGATCACAACGAAGCCGTACCCTATCCCAGAACCGGGCTCAAGAAGCTTGATTTCGAGGTCTTCCGGCGATACGGAATCAAGATGCAGCCGCAGCAGGCGGAGTCGGCCTCCGGCGACACGTGGATGTGCAACTGATCCCGGCCCGGGTTCCCTTTGGAGTGTGGTGATGCCGGCACCGGACATTTCATCTTGTGTGTGTGGGGGGGGCGGTGTGAGAATTGGGAGGGCCGGGGAGAAAGCGGCGGGCAAATGAAGAAAATGGCTGACGGTGGAGAAGGCAGGCGGGCAATAGAGAGAAGGCGGACCGGCAATGGAGAAACAGACTGCCGTGGAGCTGAGGGCTGGCCTTGAAGAAGGCAGGAACGGTCGGAACAAAACAGCCGATCGACCGGAGTCTCGATTCGTGACACGAAAAAGGCCGCATCTTTCGCGATGCGGCCTTTTTCGTAGATCCGAAGTCCGAATTATTTCGATGCCTCCACGGATACCTTGCGGAACTCCTTCATCAGCTTCGAAAGCTCCAGAGCCGACTTGCGGGCACGGGTGCCGGCAGCCTTGTTGTTCTTCTCAACCTGGGCAGCTGCATTGGCGGCAAATACTTCGAACTCGGCATTGATCTTTTCTACCAATTCTTTCATGTTTTTTAAAATTTAATTGTTTTGGAGTTGTTTTGGGGTTGTTATCATCGCAAAGATATAAAAATATTCTAAACATCAGCCTCCCAGGCCCGAAAATCGCACTTTTTTCCGAAAATTGAGCGCTTTTTCACGAATCTCGTTCCTGTGATTCGCACCCGAATGACGGAATCCGACCTCCAACTGATCGATTACGGTCGGAAAGCCCGATCGAAGAGGTCGCCGGAACCCGCAGCTCAAACCCGCCGAGTCCCAAATTCATCGTACCCACAAATGGGGATTGTCTATGTCCGAAGAATGTCGTATTTTTGGGGGCAAATTAGATTTTGTAAAAATGCGTCTTTCCGAACTCAAAAGCGGAGAATCCGCCACAATCGTAAAGGTTATGGGACACGGCGGCTTCCGCCGCCGGATCATGGAGATGGGCTTTGTCCGCGGCGAACGCGTCGAGGTGATTCTCAACGCACCGCTCAAGGATCCCATCGAATACCGTATCATGGGATATGACATCTCGCTGCGCCGCAGCGAGGCCGAAATGGTCGAAGTGCTCTCCGACAGCGAAGCCGACGAATATCTGGCCCGCCGGGCCGAACGGATCCGACAGGCGTCGCAAAACAACAAGACGGACTCCGCAGCCGGCGAAAACCCCGAAGCATCCCCGACATCGCCCGTAACCGTGGCCGAGGGCGACGACTGCACCTCCCGGGAAGAGGTCCTCTCCCGCCAGAGCCGCACCATCGCCGTGGCGCTGGTCGGAAACCCCAACAGCGGCAAAACCTCGTTGTTCAACGCCATCTCGGGCGGACATGAACACGTCGGAAATTACAGCGGCGTGACGGTTGGCGCCAAGAGCGGACACTGCGAATACAAGGGTTACCACTTTGAAATAACGGATCTCCCGGGAACCTACGCCCTCTCGGCCTACACCCCCGAAGAGCGATTCGTCAGACACCACCTCGCCACCGAAACCCCCGACGTGGTGATCAACTCGGTCGTCGCCTCGAACATCGAGCGAAACCTCTATCTCACGACCGAACTGATCGACATCAACCCCCGGATGGTCGTGGCGCTGAACATGTACGACGAACTGAAGGCCAGCGGCTCGACGCTCGACTACGACAGTCTGGGGCGCATGCTGGGTGTCCCGATGGTGCCGGTCGAGGCCCGCAACAACAAGGGTATCAACGACCTGCTGGATACTGTGATCGACGTCTTCGAAAACCGCGACGAACGGGTCCGCCACATTCATATCAACATGGGCCCCGTCATCGACGAAAGTCTCCGTAAACTGAACGGCGACATGAGTCTCCATCGCGATGAGCTTCCCAAGGCCTTCCCGCCCCGATACTGGGCCATGAAGATGCTCGAAAGCGACCGCCAGGCCGAAGAGTCGTTGCATAACTGCAAACGGTATCCCGTCTGGGTCGAGATCCGCGACCGCGAGGCCAAACGGATCTCCGAAGCCCTGGGCGAAGATGTCGAAACCGCCTTCGCCAACCAGAAATACGGATTCATCCAGGGCGCACTCAAAGAGACCTACACGCCAGGCAAACGCGAAGAGGTCACGGCCACGGCCCTGATCGACACCTTCGTGACGCACAAACTCTGGGGGTTCCCGATCTTCTTCGCCCTGATGGGGCTGATGTTCTGGTGTACGTTCAGCCTCGGAGCCTATCCCCAGGCCTGGATCGATGCCCTGGTCGGCTGGATCGGTCACGGCGTCGATGCCCTGATGCCCGCCGGTGCGCTGCGTGACATGATCGTCGACGGAATCATCGGCGGAGTGGGTTCGGTCATCGTCTTCCTGCCCAACATCATGATCCTCTACCTCTTCATTGCGTTCATGGAGGATTCCGGATACCTCGCACGCGCCGCATTCATCATGGACCGGGTCATGCACCGAATCGGCGTTCACGGCAAATCGTTCATTCCGCTGATCATGGGCTTCGGATGCAACGTCCCCGCAATCATGGCCTGCAGAACCATTGAAAGCCGAAGCAGCCGGCTGATTACCATTCTGATAACGCCGTTCATGTCGTGCAGCGCCCGGATCCCGATCTATATCCTTCTGACCGGGACCTTCTTCGCGGCAAACGCCGGGGCCGTCATGCTCGGACTCTATCTGCTGGGCATCGTCGTGGCAATCGTCACCGCACGGCTGATGCGAAAGTTCCTCTTCCCCGTCGACGAGACGCCGTTCGTCATGGAGCTCCCGCCCTATCGGCTCCCGACCTGGAAAACCACCGTCTCGCACATGTGGGACAAGTGCGCTCAGTACCTCAAGAAGATGGGCGGCATGATTCTTATCGCTTCG
>CALUKK010000105.1 GCA_944321205.1 uncultured Alistipes sp. | reverse complement strand
GATTTTACGCATATTCCGTCGCTGTGAGTGATTTATGCGGCAAAAGTAATCAAATAAAAAATATTTTATCTAATTTTGAAGCCTCAATTCATGTTACCATGCCATTCAGAAAAGCCCTGATTGCAATGTTTGCCCTCCTGGTCTCGGGAGGCGGCGTGCAGGCCCAGAAGATCCTCGTCGGAGCCGACTTCGAAACCCGCTTCGACAACCGCGAATACGCCAACAACGACTTCAACGAGTCCCGGACGCTCTTCAGTGCCCGGCTTACGCCCCGTATCGGCGTCGAATGGCAGGAGAAGAACCAGCTGGTCGTCGGCGTCGAGATGATGCAGAACTTCGGGCAGTACAACCCCCAGGGCGACCGCTTCCTGAGCGACGTCAAACCCCTGATGTACTACCGCTTCAAGACTGCAAACGTCCAGGCCAATGCCGGAATCTTCAACCGCAAGGAGCTCATGGGAGACTACTCCACGGCCTTCTTCAGCGATTCGACCCGCTTCTACCACAACCGCTTGTCGGGATTCCTCGGACGCTATGTCTCGACGGAACGACCCGATACCTATGTCGAACTGGCCGTCGACTGGGAGGGCATGTACTCCGAAGCCTCGCGCGAAATGTTCCGCATCCTCTCCGCAGGACGTTACACCACCCTGCCCGGATTCTATGTCGGATATGCCTTCTCGATGTTCCATTTCGCAGGGTCGATGCTCAACGAAAACGTCACCGACAATCTGCTCGTGAACCCCTATGTCGGCTGGGCCTTCAACGCCTTCTTCGACTTCGACATCCAGGGAGGTCTGCTCTTCGCCCCGCAGCGCGGCCGCAGCATCGACCACGCCTGGCGCAAACCCTACGGCGGACAGCTCGATGTCACCATCTCGCGATGGGGCCTCAAGATCGAGAACAACCTCTATCTGGGCAAGAACCTCCAGCCGCTGCGCAACTACATCGCCAATCCGACGACGGGGCTCACCTATGGTCTGGACGGCCTCTATGCCGGAGAATCGTTCTACGCAACCACCAAGCATATCTACAACCGCACGTGGGTCGGCTACGACCGGCGGTTCTTCCACGACACGATGCACGTCGAGGCCGGCATGGTCTTCCACTACGACGGCACGGGACTCGGCACCCAGCAGGTCGTCCAGTTGTCGGTCGACATCCAGCGGCTGTTCGACATCGGGCCCCAAAAGGCCCCCCGTCACCCCGCACCCGTACGAAGGTTCCGACACACTCCCGAACCCTCCTACTTCTATTATTGATACAGCACAGATACAGCACACAATAACCCGCTGAAACAAAACTCGAAAATATGGCAAGCGAAACTACCGAAATCCGGGAGAAGTCACGGAACTTCCTCGAAGAGATCATCGAAGAGTCCATCGCCAACGGCGTCACCGAAATCCAGACCCGTTTTCCGCCCGAACCCAACGGATATCTCCATATCGGCCATGCCAAGAGCATCTGCATCAACTTCGGACTGGCCAAGAAGTACGGAGGCAAATGCAACCTGCGCTTCGACGACACGAACCCCGTCAAGGAGGATGTCGAGTATGTCGACTCGATCAAGCGCGACATCCACTGGCTGGGATTCGACTGGGCTATGGAGCGCTACGCCTCGGACTACTTCGACCAGCTCTACGAGTGGGCCCTCGTTCTGATCAAAAAGGGGCTGGCCTATGTCGATGACCAGACCCAGGAGCAGATCCGCGAAAACCGCGGTACGGTCTCCGAACCCGGCAAACCCTCGCCCTGGCGCGACCGCTCCGTCGAGGAGAACCTCGACCTGTTCCAGCGCATGAAGGCCGGCGAATTCCCCGACGGCTCGAAGGTCCTCCGCGCCAAGATCGACATGGCCCATCCGAACATGCTCTTCCGCGACCCGATCATGTACCGCATCATCCACGCCGAGCATCACCGCACGGGCAACAAATGGTGCATCTACCCGATGTACGACTACGCCCACGGACAGAGCGACTCGATCGAACATGTCACACACTCGATCTGCACCCTGGAGTTCGACGTTCACCGTCCGCTCTACGACTGGTTCATCCAGGCGCTGGGCATCTTCCCCTCGCACCAGTACGAATTCGCGCGGCTGAACCTCACCTATACGCTCATGTCGAAGCGCCGTCTGCTGAAACTCGTTCAGGAGGGGGCCGTGATGGGATGGGATGATCCCCGCATGCCGACGATCTGCGCCCTCCGACGCAAGGGGTACACCCCGGCTTCGGTACGCAACTTCGCCGAGATGGTCGGTGTGGCCAAACGCGACAACGTCATCGACCTCGCCAAACTCGAATACTGCGTCCGCGAGGATCTGAACAAGGTGGCCGAGCGCCGCATGGCCATTCTGAACCCCCTGAAGGTGACGATCACCAACTATCCCGAAGAGAAGACCGAGCTGTTCACGGCCATCAACAATCCCGAAGACGAGACGGCCGGCACGCGTCAGGTTCCCTTCTCGCGGGTGATCTACATCGAGCGCGACGACTTCATGGAGAATCCTCCGAAAAAGTTCTATCGCTTGCAGCCCGGCGGCGAGGTACGTCTGCGCTACTCCTATCTGATCAAGTGCGAGGAGGTGGTCAAGGATGCCGAAGGCAACATCACCGAACTGCGCTGCACGTATGATCCGATGTCGGGGAACGGTTCGTCGAGTGACGGCCGCCGCGTGAAGGGCGTCATCCACTGGGTATCGGCCAAGGATGCCCTGGAGGCCGAGATCCGGCTCTTCAACCCGCTCTTCACGAAGGAGAATCCCGACGATGTCGAGGAGGGACAGACCTGGGCGGACAACCTCAATCCCGAATCGATGGTCAAGATCAAGGGATACCTCGAACCGTCGCTGCGTGACGTTCCCGTGGGACAGGCCGTACAGTTCGAGCGTGTGGGCTACTTCTGCCCCGACACGGACTCGACGCCCGACCATCTGGTCTTCAACCGCACCGTGACGCTCAAGGACTCCTGGGCCAAGATCAACAAGTAGATCGGCCTCGGCACTCCGCACAACGGAGCATCCGCAAAAACACCCGGCCTCATGCGAGGTCGGGTGTTTTTTTGTCGAGGAAGCAGGTGACGGAACGGGGATTACACGGATTCGACCGACCCGGACCCGGGTCACATCAACCGCCCGAAGGTCCGCCCGCCCAACAGATAACGTGCGACAATCGACCCTCGATAGATATGTCGGGCCCCGGCCCTGCGTGCCGTCTGGATCGCCCGCCGCTTCCGCGACAGGGCCGGATGCCATTTGATGAAGTCGCACCAGGCCCGGAAGACGGCCCGGAAATTGTCGGCGCGGCCCTGCACCAGATACGACAAGGCCGCCAGCAGATCCAGCAACGGGCGCATCACGGCCACCAGCAGCCGCTGGCCCGCCGAGGAGCATTTGTACAACATCGCCAGGTTGTTGCGGTGGTTGTAGAAGACCTTCGACGGAGAATCGGTCTGCAAGGTTCCGCCCCCGAGATGATACACCGTGCTTTGAGGCACGACCCGCACGCGGAAGCCTGCCAGCTGCATCCGCCAACAGAGGTCAATCTCCTCCATGTGGGCGAAAAAGTCGTCATCGAAACCGCCCAACGCATGGAAGACATCGGCCCGGCAGCAGAAAGCCGCCCCGCTGACCCAAAAAAGATCCCGTTCGTCGTCGTACTGTCCCCGATCCTCCTCCACCGTGCGCAGAATACGTCCCCGGCAGAAAGGATACCCCAATACATCGAGATAACCGCCCGAGGCTCCGGCATATTCGAACATCCGCCGATCCTCCGACGAAATCAGTTTCGGGGAGACAACCGCCACATCGGGATTGCGGTCCAGCGTCTCCACCAACGGTTCGAGCCACCCCGCGGGCGTCTCCACATCGGAGTTCAGCAACACGTAGTAGTCCGCCTCGATCCGCTGCAGTGCCCGGTTGTAGCCGCCGGCAAAGCCGTAATTGCGATCCATGCGGAGCACCGTCACCGAAGGAAACTCGCTCCGCAACACCTCCACGGAGTCATCCGTCGAACCGTTGTCTGCCACGATAACCTCCACATCGGCCGGTGCCGCCGACACCACCGAAGGCAAAAAACGACGCAGGTGAGCTACGCCGCTCCAGTTCAGTATGACAATCTTAACAATTGACATTTCGCTTGTGTTTCCACCTTTTGTGCGACCAGATCCACAACTCGGGACGACGTCGGATCTCGGTCTCCAGCATGCGGACATAGCGCTCCGTAATTTCGTGTTCGGCGACCGGCTCCTCCCCGTCGTAGATCGGTTCGAACGACATCTCGTAACGTCCCCGCCCCACCCGGTCCATCTTCACGAAATAGACCGGAAGATGACAGCGCAGGGCCAGTTTCTCGCCACCGTCGAAAAAGATCGTATCCTGGTTCAGGAACCGGAACCAATGGCTGTCGGGACGGCGCGGCGGATTCTGATCGGCAATCAGCCCCATCACAAGATTCCTGCCACGTATACCCTTTTCCCGATTCCGCAGATAGAAGCGCAGACTCTCCTTCATCGACACCGTCGTCGCATAATCACCGTTGCGCAGACGCTGGTAAAGGGCCTCCATGATCCGGCTGCGAAGCGGATGATAGACCGCCACGACAATCTGCGTCGGAGCGTAAAGCCCCCAGAACGAACAGTATTCCCAACAGCCGAAATGGGCCGTCATGGCGATCCAGTCACGTCCTTCGACCCGTTGCAGATGCTCCTCAAGGCCCCGGATCCGCAAGGCCCGATGCCACTTCCGCGGTGTCAGGTGCGCAAGGTCCAGCGTATCCACGAAGATCTCCGACAGCGTCCGGTAAAAACGGTGCGCTATGTGATTCCGTTCCCGGTCATCCTTCTCCGGAAACGAATTCCTCAGATTCGCGACCACAACACTCCGCCGATACCGGATGCCATAATACAACAGGACGTAGAGCAGATTCCCCACGACATGATACTTGAACCAGCGGGGCAGCACGGAAAAGACATACGCCAGGATCCACAGTGTCTCCAGGCCGATCCGTTGCATGAGATTCAAGTCCGTTTGTTTCATTCTCCTCTCTTGATCAGGGTTCCACGAAAATCTTCACGTTGTGCGTCTTGGTTCTCAGCCGCAGCCAGTTCCGCAGCGTTTCGTCATCGAACAGACGCGTGGTATCGCGGCGCGTCACCACGCAGATCAGCGTCGTATCCTGCGGCTCACCCTTCACGTCGAAGGTGATGCCCCGGGTCAGAGACACTGCCCGCACGTTCTCCATCAGTGCTCCGATCTCCCGCGAAATGTCGTTCACCTCGACATCCTCCAGCACCCGGTAGTTCTTCAACTGCGAGGTCATCTCCTCGATACGGCGGTTCTTCTCCGACAACAGCTCCTGGTAGCTGCGTTGCAGCGACACCACATCGACACGATCCTCCGTATTGGCCTGTCGGACGACAAGTTCCGTCCGGTCCAGACCGAAGCCCACAAGCTGTGTCCGGGCATTCTCGATCACCTCCTCCCCGAGCGGCTCCCCGACCAGCAGCAATTCGATACGGGAAGGCTTGCCTCCGCCCGCATAATGCCTGTTGCACTCGATCACCCGAGTCTGCGGGAAGTTGAAGACCTGCGCGACATACTTGTCCGCCGCCGCCTCAAAGAGCGAGACCTGCACCATGTGGAAGCCGATCACCACGCTCGGGATGAAGGTCACCAGCGTGATGATCATCATCAGCCGCTTGACCTTGCGTTCACGGTTCTTATCGATGAAGACCTTCTTTTCATACCCCAAAAAACGGACCATCAGGTAGGTGGCCAGGGCGATGAAGACCGAATTGATGAAGAAGAGGTAAAAGGCCCCGAAGAAAAAGCGGAACTGTCCCGACGCCAGACCGAAGCCCGCCGTACAGAGCGGAGGAATCAGGGCCGTGGCAATGGCGACTCCCGGGATGACCGTCGAGGTGCGGTCCTGCCGCGTCTGTGCCACGATGCCCGCCAGACCGCCGAACAGGGCAATCAAGACGTCGTAGGTCGTCGGGGTCGTGCGGGCCAGCAACTCGCTGCTGTTCGACGACAACGGCGAGATGAGAAAATAGAGCGTCGAGGTGACGATCGCCACGATGAACATCAGCATGAAGTTGCGCAGGGACCTCTTCAACAATTCGAAGTCATTGATTCCCAGCGACAGACCCACGCCCATGATCGGGCCCATGATCGGAGAGATAAGCATCGCGCCGATGATCACCGCGGCGGAATTGACATTCAGTCCCAACGAAGCGATCATCGTGGCGAAGATCAACACCCAGAGATTCACACCCCGGAACTCCACCCCTTTCGAGATGTTGGCCACCACTTCATCGCGTTGTGCCTGGTCATCCTCCAGGTTGAAACGCCCCTTGAGGAATTGCCGGATCTCGCCCAGCCAGGCACCGAACGAACGCTGGTCACCGGCGCCTCCCGTGGTGTCTTTATTGTTGTTCATGGTCGTTTTCATTCGGATTGTTTTCACCGTAGCCGTCGGCCTTGTTCTCCGCTCCGGACTCCTCCGCCGGGCGGCGGCGCGACTTTCCGTGCACGACAAGGACAAATTCGCCCTTGGGCTCGTGGGTGCGGAAGTGTTCCAGCACCTCCGCAAGGCTGCCGCGCACGGTCTGTTCGAATTTCTTGGTCAGTTCGCGCGAGACCGAAACCGCGCGATCCGCACCGAACACCTCGATGAACTGCTCCAGACATTTCACCACCCGATAGGGCGATTCATAGAAGATCATCGTACGTTCTTCGTCGGCCAGGGACTGCAGATGCCTGCTCCGGCCCTTTTTCTGCGGAAGAAAACCCTCGAAGCAGAAGCGGTCACAGGGAAAACCGCTCTGGATCAATGCCGGGATCAATGCCGTGGCGCCGGGAAGCGTCTCAACCTCGATTCCCTCCTCGACACACGTCCGCACGAGCAGAAAGCCCGGATCCGAAATCCCCGGCGTCCCGGCATCCGAAACCAGAGCCGCATCGTGACCCGCAGCGATCGTCTCGGCAACCATCCGTACGGTAGCGTGTTCATTGAACTTGTGATGCGAACGGAGTTTCTGCTCGATACCGAGGTGTCTGAGCAGAATCGATGTCGTACGCGTATCCTCGGCCAGCACGAAATCCACTTCGCGCAGCACGTTCACCGCACGCAACGTAATGTCATCCAGATTGCCGATCGGGGTGGGGACGATATAGAGTTTGGCCATGCCGTCAAGCGAATTTGCGTTCGAGAAGCTCCATCAACAGTTTCGCCCCGTCGGAATTGGGATTCCAGGCGTAATGCTCCGCGATGAAGATCATGCAGTCGTCGAGGTTGTCGAATCCGTTGAGTGTCTCGACGGCCCGTTCAAAAGCCGCGGTGTCGCCCCCGAACAGGTCGCGGATCAACAGGAACTTGTCATTCAGACCGATCGCCTTGCGAAGATCCGTAACGGGTTCGCTGCGGCGCAACTCCGAGGCGATGTCATGTAGAGGCGCGATCGTATCGGCCAGGGTTTGCACGTCGTGGTTGATCACCTCTCCGAGGACCGCGCCGCTCGTCGGAGTCGGGATAGCGGAGACCGGAGTGTCGGGGGTCGTGTGCTCAAGAGGCTCCCCGGTATGCGTTCGAGGAGCGGTCCCGCTGACGGCTGCCGATACGGGGGATTCCTCCGTCGCACGAACCAGAGTGTCGGACGTTGCGGGCATGTCGGAGGCGTATTCCGATGAGGCCGGATCCGTCGGCGTCTCCCGATTCGAAGAGTGCGCCGAGGGGGTTGGTTCTGCCGGAGTCCGGAGATCAAGTTGTCCGGACGGTTGCGACATGTGTCGGGGGGATTCCGGAGTCGGTTTCGAAACGGAAGGTTCGGACGATGTTTCAGACTCGGGAGACGGCCCGTACAGCGACATGATGACCCGTTGTTTATGACGATGTCGAAGCGCCTCCTCGTCCTCCAGACCGAAGAGCGTGGGAGACGCCGCATGGTGCGATTTGCCGGATGATGAGGCCGGCTCGGGGGTCGGTGCCGGAGTCGGTGCCGGAGTCGGATCGAGCGTTACGACCGGCTCGGGGTCCTGGGCTGGGGCCGTTTCCCGGGACGAGGCGGGGGACTCCATCCACCCGGGCTCCCCGGCAGATGCGGGCTCCTCAACGAGGGGTGGATTCTCCGATTCGGGTGCGGACGGTCCGGACTCGGCAACAGGTATCGGGGCCGGAGTCGGTTCGGAAGGTTCCGGGGCGGCTGCGGGCGTCGGGACTGAGGCCGGGACGGGAGTTTCTGTTCCGGACGTTTCAGTCGGGGCCGGAGTCTGGATCGGTTCGGAAGGTTCCGGGACGGCTGAGGGCGTCGGGGCTGAGGCCGGGGCGGGAATCTCTGTTCCGGGCGTTCCGGTCGAGGCCGGTCCGGGATTTTCAAGAGCCGCAGGTTCCACGAAAATAGGGTTCGCTGGCTCCCCCAGGTCGGGAAATCCATCCAACGACAAAACCTCACCCAGATCGATCGATACGGGAGACTCCCCCTCTGACGTCGCGGCAGAAGCCGTCTCCGGCACCTCCGATTTTCCGGGAAAACGCTCCGGAAAACGGAGGTCTTCGTAAAGGTTACGCAACTTCTCCAGAGCCAGATCGCGCTCCACAGCCGGTATTTCATCCGTCTGCGACCATCCGTCGACCAGAGCCGACAGCCGCCGCAAGTCGGCTTGCATCGTTTTCAAATCCATCGTCCGTTCCATTTAGACTTTTAGACCTTCAAAGATACGCATAAACCTCCTTTCGGCAAAACAATCCCGGCGATAATTTTCCGCAAAGCCCTTCGCGAACGATTTTCGGCCCGCCAAAGCAACTCAACTCAAATAAAAATCGCTATCTTTGCCCTGCGAACAACAAAACTCGAAATACATGGCATTACAATGCGGCATCGTCGGTCTGCCGAACGTGGGCAAATCGACGCTTTTCAACTGTCTCTCCAACGCCAAGGCGCAGGCTGCAAACTTCCCCTTCTGCACCATCGAACCCAACGTCGGAGTCATCACCGTGCCCGATCAACGACTGATCCGACTCGCCGAAATAGACCACCCCAAACGGGTCATCCCCACGACCATCGAAATCGTCGACATCGCCGGTCTGGTCAAGGGCGCCTCGAAGGGCGAGGGCCTTGGGAACAAATTCCTGGGCAATATCCGCAATACCAATGCGATCATCCACGTGCTGCGCTGCTTCGACAACGGAAACATCACGCATGTCGACGGATCGATCGACCCGGTTCGCGACAAGGGGATCATCGATACCGAACTCCAGCTCAAGGACCTCGAAACCGTCGAAGCGCGGCTGGGCAAGATCCAGAAACAGGCGGCCGTCGGCGGCGACAAGAACGCCAAGCGGCAGGCCGAACTGCTCGTACAGTACAAAACCGCCCTCGAACAGGGCCGCAGCGCCCGCACGGTGGAGGTCGACAGGGAGGACCGCAAGCTGCTCGCCGACCTGAATCTGCTGACCGACAAACCGGTGCTCTACGTCTGCAAC
>CALUKK010000104.1 GCA_944321205.1 uncultured Alistipes sp. | reverse complement strand
CTTCAGTTCGTGGTCGAAGGCCCAGTCGCCGTAGTAGTCGCCGGCCAGGCAGCTCGTGCCGCCCATGCGCCAGCGGGGCTCCCCCTCGACGGGATCATGCGCCCCGACGATCGCCGGTTTGTAGGGCATCTCGAGGCAGTCGGGCATGTGGCAGGCAAACGAGACGTCGAGCATGGCCGTACGCACGCCGCCGTTGACGACGATATCCTCAACGGTCGAAACCAGATAGCCCGTGCGCCACGTGAAGGCGCTGCCCGGTTCGAGAATCAGCCGCAGGTGAGGGTGCCGTGCATGGAACTCCTTCAGCAGCGAAATCAACTCGTCACAGTCGTAATCGACATGGGTCATCAGGTGGCCGCCCCCCATGTTGAGCCACTTGACACGGTCGAGATACGGGCCGAAACGGCGCTCGACAGCCTCCAGCGCCAGTCGCAGATGCGCAGGGCGCGATTCGCACAGCACGTGGAAGTGCAAGCCCTCGATGCCCTCGGGGAGTCCTCCTTGTACGGCCAGCTGTTCGGCCGTAACACCCAGTCGCGACCCCGCCACGCAGGGGTTGTAGAGATCCGTCTCGACGGGTGAATACTCGGGATTGATGCGCAGTCCGCACGAGAGGCCGTTGATCAGCGCCCGCTGTCCGAAGCGTACAAACTGCGTAAGGGAGTTGAAGGTGATATGGCTGCTGCAACGCAGAATCTCCTCGATGTTGTGATCCGTATAGGTCGGGGCATAGGTGTGGGCCGGAGTACCGAACTCCTCCAGCACGAGGCGCGCCTCGGCCGCCGAGCTGGCTGTCGCCCCGTCGGAATGGGCCGCCAACTCCGGAAAGATGCTCCACATGGCGCAGGCCTTCAGGGCAACGATGATCTCCGCACCCGATTCACGGCGGACACGGTCGATCGTCTCCAGGTTGTGGTCCAGCAGCGTCTCATCGAGCACATAGCACGGTGAAGGCAGTTTCAGAAAGTCAATCATCGAGCGGTTTTCAAAAGCATTTCAACCTCGTTTCCGCATTGCATCCTGCGCCATCGCTTCGGCCCGGGGCCCCAACGGAAACGTTCAAAACAGATGCAAAAATAACAAAATCATTGCGAAATGTCGACTCTCCGCCGATGGATTTTCTCGAAATAGGTATTTATACGTATCGGCGCCGGGCAGAGCTTCCGCAGGATAGCGGCTGTCAGCCCGGGTGTCGGGCTCAGGTCGGTGTCTGCACCCCTACTCCACTTCGGTATAGGTGATGCCCTGCAACGCATCGTCCGAATAGACGTGCAGGCTGTGCCCCGTCTCACTCAGGCAGGTGATACGGTGCAGGTGGTTGTCAAAGCGTCCCGGCTCGCCGACCGCAAAAAGACATTCGCGGCCATCGACGATCTGCTCGCCGATACGGCGGGCCGTTCCGTTGCCGGCCGCCTCGAAGAGCTCAACGCGGAACACTCCGTCGGCAAAATGGTAGCCGGCAAAGGCCGGATGTCCGTGGATGGTAGTCGTGTTGCCGCGCTTCCAGCTCATCACAAGCGCCTCCCAATGAGTGCGGGGGCAACGTCCCAGATAGCTCCGAACGTAATTACGGTCGGAGTAGTGGTCGAAACCCTCCAGCGAATGCGTTTCGAGCCACGGCATCACGTATTCGCGGATCCGTTCACCCGTTGCGGGGTTCAGCGGACCGTCGGTGGCGATGGCCAGCAGCCGGTCGAAAAACGATTGGTAATCGGTACGGGTGTCGCACGCCTCGTCGTAACGCATGGCAAGTGTGGCAGTCTCTTGGGTTGGCATATTCGGGTAGGATTTGGTTTCTTTCAAGGACAAAAGTAACGGATTCTTCCCGCCCCGCGGTCAGTAGAAATACCTAATTTAGCGACAAACAGATGTCGACAGACCCCTTTCCGGAACACCGGCATCCGTTCAAGCATCCCGACCAGAACGCCTCATCCGCTCCCTGGTATTCGGATCTGCCGACAAAAAGACGGACGGGAACCATTCCCGTCCGTCCATCTCGGGGCACCGAAGATCCGGCCCCCTGTCGTCGCTGCAGTCGTCAGACCTCGATGTCAACGTCGAACAACTCATGCCACGGAAGCCCCTGTTCGCCCAGTTCCGCCAGGAAGGGATCCGGATCGAACTCCTCGACATTGAAGACGCCGGCACCGCGCCACAGCCCCTTGGCCCACATCGAGGCACCAAGAGCCGCCGGTACGCCCGTAGTGAACGACACGGCCTGCGTGCCCGTCTCCTTGTAGGCCTTTTCGTGGTCGCAGTTGTTGTAGATATAGTAGGTATGCTCCTTGCCGTCCTTGATACCGCGGATGCGGCAGCCGATCGAGGTCTGGCCGTGGTAATTCGCACCCAAAGACTTCGGATCCGGAAGCACGGCCTTCAAGAACTGGATCGGAACAATCTCCACCCCATTATAAATAATCGGATCGATTCGCGCCATGCCGATATCCTGAATCACTCGCAGGTGTGTGAGATACTCCTTGCCGAAGGTCATCCAGAAGCGGGCCCGTTTGATCATCGGGTAGTTCTTCACCAGCGACTCGAGCTCCTCGTGATAAATGACGTAGGATTCACGCTCCCCGATTTCGGGATAGTGCAACGGCCGGTGGATCTCATGAGGCTCGGTCACGATCCATTGCCCATTCTCATAGTAACGGCCCTTCTGCGTAACCTCGCGAATGTTGATCTCGGGGTTGAAGTTCGTGGCGAAGGCCATGCCGTGGTTGCCGGCATTGCAATCGACAATATCAAGGTAGTGGATCTCATCGAAATGGTGCTTGGCCGCATAGGCCGTGAAGATGGCCGTCACTCCCGGGTCAAAGCCGCAACCCAGGATCGCCGTCAGACCGGCAGCCTTGAAGCGGTCCTGATAGGCCCATTGCCACGAGTATTCGAAATGAGCCTCGTCCTTGGGCTCATAATTGGCCGTGTCGAGGTAGTTGCAGCCGCACTCCAGGCACGCATCCATAATCGTAAGATCCTGATACGGGAGCGCCACGTTGACAACGATGTCAGGCTTGAAGGCCCGGAAAAGCTCGCACAACTGCGGAACATTGTCGGCATCGACCTCGGCGGTCTTCACGCGATTGCCTCCGATGGCTGCCGCCACGGCATCACATTTGGACTTGGTCCGGCTGGCCAGCATCACATCCGTGAAGATCGGGTTGGCGGCAATCTTCTGTGTCACCACCGTTCCGACACCTCCAGCTCCGATAATCAGCGCTTTACACATAAATCCATGAAGTTTAGAAGTGAACTTTCGTTTTAACGACTACAAAATTATCTTTTTCTTCGAGCAAAACAAAATCGACGCCTAAAATTTCTCGAAATGATGCCTTGCGGGTCGATATCGACCGGAATATTCCAGAAGCAGGCGGAGGTCTGTCGGATCGTCGGGAAACCTCCGGGCCCGGCAATCCTGCGAGATGAAAAATTCGAAGAGGGTTTCAAGCCATGAAAATGCAGAAAAAAACAACGGGATTGTTGGAAATTAAAAATAAATCCGTACATTTGCACCACCAAAACGGGAATACAACCCTTTTGGCACGGGAGAATCCGTAGCTCAGCAGGTAGAGCACAACACTTTTAATGTTGGGGTCCTGGGTTCGAGCCCCAGCGGGTTCACGCCTTATCCGGACAAATCCGGACAAAATTTAGCCAAATCTCACAATATCAGGGTATTGTGAGATTTTTTTATTGCATCGGTCCGCCAAATTCGGACACAAAACAGCCATATTTTGACAGAGTTTTGTGACCAATTCGTGACCGATTTTTATTTTC
>CALUKK010000103.1 GCA_944321205.1 uncultured Alistipes sp. | reverse complement strand
GTCCAGAACGAGACGATCGCCGGAGTCATCCCAGCTTCCGCTGCCGTCGGTGATCTCGATCCCGCCGTCGGCACTCCCCACTCCCAACGTCTTGTCCGCATGGAAGGTGAACTGAACCTTTTCCGTGGCCACATCGGTCGTGAAGTTCGAAACCCCGGCCCGCGTCAGCACATCGGCCGAGACGGTCGTCGTGGCGCGCGTGAGGTTCTTCGACAGATCGGCATCCCGGTAGATCTCGGGAGTCCCGATCTCCTGTCCCTGGTCGTCAAGCTCCACGCGGGAACCCGTCACGTAATAGGTTCCACCGTACGTGCTCATGTACTTGACGGCCACAACGCTCGTCTGCTTGTCCTCCAGAATCTTGTCCAGCGAACTCTCCACAACACGGAACGGCAGGGCATAATGCGTCGTCACGCAGAGCGGATCCGCATAGAATGCATCCGTAAAGCGAATGGCCACATCCGCAACGGCCAGCGTACTCTTGCTTACCCGGAACGTGTCGGGATCGGCCAGTTCGTAGTATGTCGCGGGCAGAAGGGTCAATCCCGTCCCTTCGAGCAGCGTCTCGTCGATTTCGAAACGCGCCCAGTCGTTCAGATCCACCTCCCGTTTGCCGCCGATCGCAACGCCGACACGGATCTCCATCCCCCGGTCGGCAATCACCGTCCGCAGCGGCTGCTGCGAAGCAAAGTAAACCGCCGAATAGGCATAGTCCTCCTCGTATTTCTCATAGCACGACGACAGAAGCATCGCGCTCATACCCAACAACAGATATCTCAAGTTTTTCATCTTCGTCAGTTTTTACCAGCCGATATTGTTCACAAGATAGGGATTTTTCACGCATTCGTCGTAGGGAAGCGGTGCATAGTAGTAACGGATGTCGTCATACTTGCGGGGCTCCAGCACCACATCCGTATCGTAGACACAGGCGCCCGTGGCATCGACCGTCACCCGTACGCCCCGAACCGGCTCGTTCAACGGCAGCAGCCAGCGCCGCATGTCGAAATAACGCTGGTTCTCAAAGGCCAGCTCAATACGGCGTTCATTGTGGATCAACTCCCGAAAACGCTCCTTCGACTGTGCCATTTCATCCAGATATCCCGTATCCGTGATACCCCCCGAAACGGCTCGAAGTGCCTTGATGACCTCATAGGCCGTATAGCGGCACCCCTCGGGATTGCCCGTGGGCCCCCACGCCTCGTTGGCCGCCTCGGCATAGTTCAGGAACACCTCAGCCTTGCGCAGAAGCGGATAATAGTGAATCGCGTTGGCCGAAAGAATGGGATCGAGCAGAGTCTCGTTCTTCGACAGAAACTTCGCCAGATAGTAGCCCGAACGCGATCCGTAGGGGTCGAACGACGGCGAATCCTTGCCCGTAGCCGTCACATCCACGTTCAGTCCCGAATTGCCGTATTGTGCCCCGTGGTAATAGACGTTCAGATAGAAACGCTTGTCACGACCGGCATAGGGATCCGATGGATCATAAGCCGGCGATTGATCGATCGGATAGCCGTCCTGCATCGGAAAGGCATCCACGAGATTCTGAGACGGAATGGTGCCCGCCTTCCCGAAATAATAGGGCGCAAAGTGCCGCGTCTCCAACTCCTTCGTATTGTGGTACGTGCGGAAGAGAAACTCCGAGGGCGTCGTATTCGGAGCATCGGCCAGATCCGTGGCCTGCAGGCCGTAGACCTCCCCGAAGCCCGCCAGAGAGAGCGTCGCATCGGCAATCTTGGCGGCCCGGGCCCACTTCTGATTCATCGCGGATTCGTCCAGCACCGTATAATCCCCCATGCCGTCCAGCCGGACCACGGCGTCGGGCTGGTAGGCCGGACTGGCCGCATACAGCGCCACCCGACTCTTCAGTGCCGCGGCCGCCATCTGCGTCGCACGTCCGATCTCCGTGGAACCCAGAACCGGATCGCTGCCCGTATAGGAGAGCGGCAGCAGACCCATCGCCACATCACAGTCATCCATGATCTGCTGTGCGCACGCCTCGTAGCTGTCACGCGTCATGTTGGCATAGTCCGAGGCCTCCTCCTCCGTAAGGAAGTGCATCTTCAGCGGATAACCCAGGGCCTGCCCGTCAGCCGTCTTGCCCCCGTAAAGCTGCAAAAGACGGAAACCCCAGTAGGCCCGAAGAAAATAGGCCTCTCCCTTGAGGCGGGTCTTGTACTTCGCATCCTGCTCCGGATCAACCTTGTTGTAGAGCGTCTTGTCCGTCAGTCCGTTCTCCAGAAACAGATTGATGTACTGGAACTGCTGAAAGGCACTCGCCCACATGCCGATCGGATTGTTCGTCGTCGAAAGAAGCCCCATCGACAGCTTGTAGACCGACGAATCATACGAATTCGTCAAGGCGTTGTCCGTGGCCGCATCCAGAAAGTTGCTGCCGTAACTGTCCGGCCGAGTCGGCATCGCCGTATAGGCATTGTAGAGTACGCCTTCGGCAATCTCCGCGACCTCCCACGTATATTTCGGATCCCAGCGGTTGTCCGATTTCTCGTCCCAGGTCTTGGCGCACGAAATAACACCCAGGGACATTAACAACACGATATACTTGTTCGTCTTCATATCAATCCTTGTTAAAAAGTAACTGTCAAACCGCCCGTCACAGTCGTATAGTTCGGATAGTTGGTCACGCCCGCATTGAGGAGCTCCGGATCCAGATTCTTCTCCTTCGACAGAGCCAGAAGATTCGTCCCGCGAACATAGAGCCGCAACTGACGCAACGTCCGCATCACCCGGAACGTATAGCTCAACTCCACGTTCTTCAGACGGAAGAACGACGCATCCTGCAGCCAGAAGGTCGAATTGATGAAGTTGTTCGACCCCTGCGTGGTCGTCAGACGCGGATAGGTACCCGTGGGATTGTTCACCGGATGGTAGCGGTCCAGAACAACCGCCGAATACTTGTCTTCACCCTTGACCCAATAGTAGCTGTTGTTCAACCAGCGGTCCACTCCCAGTTCCGAGGTGCAGAGAACGTAAAGACCCCAGCCCTTGTAGTGAAGATTCAGATCAAGACCCAGCGTCGTCCGCGGGAAGGTGTTGCCCACCATCTTCTGGTCGCGGCCGTCGACCATCCCGTCACCGTTCAGATCCGCATAGGCGATATCTCCGGACTGGTAATATCCCAACAGCTGCTCGACATCGCGGTCCAGGTCCACATCCTTGCCGAAGAGTCCCTGCGATACGTACCCGAACATGGCGTCCGTCGGGCACCCCACGCTGCGGCGGTACGCGTCCGGATATTCGATCTCGTTCCAGGCCATGAGCCGGTTTTTCGTATAGACGCCGTTGAGGCCGATCTCATAGCGGAAATCCCGGGCCGCACCCGACCACTGCACGTAAAAGTCAACACCCCGGTTGCGGACCGCACCGATATTCTTCATGCTGACGAACGGTCCCAGTACATCGGCATATTGCGAACTGTTCGAACCGATGATATTGTCACGGTACTCCGAGAAGTAGTTCGCCTCGACCATCAGACGCCTGTCGAAAAAGAGTCCCTCGATACCGACGTTGAACTCCCGAGACGACTCCCACTTCAGATCGGGATTGCCGTACTGTACGAAGCTCGTATAATGTGGCGTGGTCTTGTTCTGCTCGCCGAGTTTCAACGTCCCGCCGTCCTGCCACGACGTCTCGTACAACAGGTAATCCGTCGCACGGTCATATCCCAGGATGCCGTAGCTGGCCTTGAGCTTCAGATAGTCAACCCATTCGGCCTGCTTCAGGAAGGATTCGTTGGTCACGACCCAGCCCAGACCGACCGCCCCGGAGAGAAAATAGCGGTTGCTCCCCGAAAAACAGTTGCTGCCCATCAGCGCCAACGTCCCCTCGAACAGATAGCGTTTGTCGTATCCGTAATTCACCCGCAGTGAGGTATTCTCGTTCTTGATGTCCTGCGAATCACCCCGGACCTCCTTGTGGTAGAAGTTATAGGCCAGGGCCACATCCAGCGCGTGTTGTCCGAACGTATTGTCGTAGGTGATGTTGCCGCGCCATCCCGTCGTCCGCAGCGTCTCCTCGCTCTGCCGGGTCTGGCCCGATTCCACATCCAGCTTGTTCATCTGTACGAACTGAGGACGGTAACCTTCGTAGGAGCCCACAAGCGCATACGTCGGATAGACGTTCGTCTGGCCCTTCTGGAAATAGGTATAGTTGTCGAAGGTCACGAAGGCACTCGCGCCCAGACCCTTCAGAACCCGGTCCAACGTAAAATCAAGACCCAGATTGGTCTGGCTCATCACGTAGCGCTCGTCCCGGAATCCCCCGTAGGCCATCTGCGCGTACAGATTGTTCGCATGACGCCATCCCGCTCCGAAGATCGGAGTCCCGTCCTCGTTGGGCGCTACGCCCACCACATCCGCATCCAGAAGCAGCGGATATTCGTTCGGCCGGGTCGTCGACAGCGCCGCAAAAACATCCGAATGGCTCACCGAACTCCAATCCTTCATCTCCATGCGGACCGCCGCATCGGCAATCACACTCAGAAAATCGGTCGCCTTGACATCCAGATTGCCCCGCACGTTGAATCGATTCATGTCGGGGCGTTTGCCAACCTGCTCGAAGCCGTTGCCGCCGACATAATTCGCCACCAGCGCATATCGGATACGGTCCGTTCCGCCGTTCAGATCGAAAACGGCCTTCCGGTAGATGCTCTGCCGCTGCAGAAACAGATCGTAATAATCCACATCGGGGTAATACAGATCGTTCATGCCCTTCGAATTCCGGTATCCCTGCAACTGCCGATCGCTGTAATAGGCCGGCAGCCCGTCATTGGCCCGCGCCTCGTTGTAGAGCGTCGCATACCGGTACGAATCGAGATATTCCGGAAGACGGTTCGCCTGCATGACTCCCATCTCGGCCGAAACGTTGATCTGTCGTTTATTGGCCTCGCCACGCCGCGTGGTGATCACCAGAACACCGTTGGCCGCCCGGGGCCCGTAGAGGATCTTCGCCGTGGCATCCTTCATCACCTGGACGGTCTCGATCTCTTCGGGAATGATGTCCTCCCAATCCCGCTCGATACCGTCGACCACCACAATGGCCGAATTGTCGTCTTTACGGTGCTGTCCCCGCACATAGATCGTCGAGGAGTTCTTGGCAAAACCGTTGACACCCGAACGCACGGTTACGCCCGCCAGGCGTCCCTGCAACGTGTTCGACAACGTGTATTCCGGATAGCTGGCCAGCTCGGAACCCTGGACCGACGCCGTGGCGGAGACCGAACCGAGTGCCGGAAGCCACCCTCCGTCAAAACGGCGCGTCTGATCCTCCAGAGCCGTCAGTTCATCGCGCTTGAGAAGCACGATGCTTGCCGGAAGCCGGTTCCGCATGCTGTAGACATAGTCTTCGTAGCTATCGGCCTCCACAAGAATCACACTGTTGGCCGGCACCTCCAACGATACCTTTCCCTGTGCATCCGTATAACGGACGACGGAACCTTCGTTGGCCGACACCTGCGCATTCGGAATCACCTCCCCGCTCTGACCGTATACCGTGGTCGCAACCTTCACGATCTCCGACTTCACGGCTTTGCCCCGTCCCTTGTTCCTGTTCTTGTTCTGAGCATGCGTCCCCTGGAGTGAGAATACGCCCATCAGCAACAGAATCAGATATATTGCAAACTTTCTCATATGTTTCTGTCTTTTACTCGTTATCCTACCAGCCCGGATTCTGAACCAGATTGTTCAATCCCGCCACATCGTTCATCGAGAACGGATACCAATAGTTTCTCATCGTGAAGACCCGTTGTTCCGGAACAACATCCACCACTTCATAGGTATAGCCTCCGCCGGTCTTGGGTGTCGCGTTCATCCCCTTGATGGGATAGGTCTCGGCGAACAACTCGTGGGCTATCATCCAACGCCGGATGTCCCACCAGCGGTTGTTCTCGAACATCAGCTCCACGGCCCGCTCCCGACGATATGCCTCCCGGAACTTGACCGGATCGGCGGCAATGTCCTCCGGAACATCCGTAACTCCCATCCGGTTGCGGATCACGTTCAGGGCCTCCACGGCCGACATGCCGCAATTCTCAACAACGGCCGTGGCACTGCCCGTCGCTTCGAACGAGGCCTCGGCAAAGTCCAGATAGATCTGCGAAAATCGGATATAGACCGTAATCGTCCAGTAGAGATTGTAGCCTTCGAACCACTGGTTGGCCTCCGGCCACAGGTATTTCTTACAGAGATATCCCGTCTGGAAGCGTTTGTTGCTCTGGTTGTTCTTCAGCGTCGTATTGTACATCTGTCCGCCGACCCACGTCGTGATGTACTGCGGAACACCCTCGCTGTTCTGACCCCACTGGTCTCCCGGGCACAGAATGTTGTTGTAGAACCGCGGATCCCGATCCGTATAGGGATCCTGGGGATCATAATCCGCCCGCGGATCGTCGATCGGATAATAGTTCCCGTCGGCTCCCTTCTTTTCGTACAGATCAACCATGTTCTGCGTCGGGGCGTTGTACACCACGGCATCGTTGCCCGTACCCTGCGAAAACTCCGACGGCAACCAGAACGACCGTATGTAACGCTTGAAATTATACGACCCCGGAGCATCCTGCGTACGGTTGTACCACAGGTATTCCGGCTGCGTGTAGGGCGGAATCGTCCAATAGAAGATATGCTTGTACTCGTCGGCCGGCATCAGCCCGTAATTGGAACTCTTGTTGACATAATCGATCACCGTCCAGGCCGACTGCGCCGCCAGCTTGGCCCGCTCCCGGTCGTAATCCAGAACGACGGTCTGCGTCAGATCGTTCTGCATCAGCGGACTCGCATCATAAAGCTGGGCCATCGATTTGAAGGCCATGGCCGCCACCTTGTTCGGTCGCCCCGTATTGTTGTCGTCCCACTCGTCGGGCAGCATCGAAATCGCCTGCTCGATATCCGTCATCATCCAGTCGTGGGACTCGTGGTAGGTCTTGCGCGGAAGATCCTCGGACCCGTCTCCCGAAAACAACTGGTCCAGAATCGGCATGCCCCCGTAACGACGTATCAGCTGGAAATAGAACCACGCTCGCAGAAAATAGGCCTGCCCGAGAAGTTCGTGCTGCTGCTCGAGGGTCAAGCCCGGAATCTTCTCGTAATCCCGGATGATCCGGTTCACCACTCGCATCCCCTTGTAGGATTTCCAGATCGAGGTGCCGCCGTTGCCGCTGCTGTTCCCGACCTCGAAATTGCCGATGTCGGCGGCAAGCCAGTTGCCGTTGTTCACATAGATGGCCTCGGCGCTGTTGTACACCGAGGCGAATTCATCGGAGATGGCTCCGATATGCGT
>CALUKK010000102.1 GCA_944321205.1 uncultured Alistipes sp. | reverse complement strand
TACCGTGGTCAACGTGACCGATGGTACCGATGTTCACGTGCGGTTTCGACCGGTCGAATTTTTCTTTTGCCATAGTATTAAGTATTTTAAAGTATTGTTAAAAATTACTTCAAGTTTTAAAATTCATTCTCCTCCCGCAGAACAAGCGGGCGACACAAATCTCCGGTTTTCGGACCGGAGGCTTTGCATCACACGCTGCTGCGTTGGAGCGGAAGACGAGGCTCAAACTCGCGACCCTCAGCTTGGAAGGCTGATGCTCTATCAACTGAGCTACTTCCGCAAAAATGTTCCGTTTCGGAGTTGCCCATCTCTTTGCTACGGGCTGTGGCTCCAGCGGTGTTAAGGTGTGGGAAGTGATGGATTCGAACCACCGAAGGCGTACGCCAGCAGATTTACAGTCTGCCCCATTTGGCCACTCTGGTAACTTCCCAGGTATGTTCTCGTTCACGAAGACCGAGCCGTCGAGGTCTGCCGCAGCCGGAGTTGTTTCCGGGATCGGGGATCCTTCGAATCGGCACCCGAGCCGATGGAGGGATTCGAACCCACGACCAGCTGATTACAAATCAGCTGCTCTGGCCAACTGAGCTACATCGGCAAGATTCACCGTTTTGGATTGCAAAGGTAGGCATAAAAAATTTATCGGCCAAATAAATCAGCGACAAATTTTTCACTTTTTCACTCTTCTCAAAGAACGGCGCCCGATCGTCTCGGCTTCAGGGGCGAAATCGGGTGCAAAGATAGGAAAAGTTTTGGATAACGCAACAGCTTCCGCAAAAAATATCATCTTCTCCGATCCTTGTCCCGCATTCCGGGCTTTCTCGAACGAAGCCGGCGGGTCACGATCTTCGCCCCCAGAAGAGAAACTCCGCGGAAAACGGTCTATTTTTTCCGGACCGAACTGATCAGCTGGGCGGGCGTCGCCTGAAGATAGTTCTTGCAGAAACGGCTGAACTGCGTGTAGTGCCGGAAGCCGTACTTGTTCATCAGCGCCCGGGTGCTGTCTTCCCCGTCGCGGATGTCGGAGAAGATCTTGAGGGCCTTCTGACGCATCATCCAATGGTATACGCTGTCGTTGAAATGTTCGGCAAAGCGCCGTTTGAAGACCGAAAGGCTCATGCCGGCCAGGGCGGCCAGTCCGGAGACGCTCTGGGCCTTTTCATAGTTGTTGCAGACGAAAACCCGGAAATTGTCCCGGGGCTGCACCATGGCCTGGAAGAAATAGGCATGCTCGGTCGGGGTGTAGAGCACCTTGATCATCATGAAGAGCTCGGAGGTCTTCATCCGATGGAACCGGGCACATTCAACCATCTGGGGAACCTCGAAGAACGAGACCAGCAGGTGTTCGATGGCTGGATGGATCGACAGAATCGGGGCTGATTCGTTCGGGATCGGCGAATCCACCGGAGAGATCTTGTCGAAGAGATCCTGTTCGCAGAATTCGATGCGGTGAACGAGCGAGAGAACGACGATCCGGGTTTCGACATCCTGGGCCGTGGCAATGAACTGTTCGTTACGGGCCAGACAGACACACTGCTTCGAGGTCACCAGACGGACCGTATCGGTGCCATGCTGAAGACGCAGGGAGCCGGAAAGAATGAAGAGGATGCGTACGATCCGATCTGCGGGGAAGGTTACGCCCTCGCCTGCGGCGAACAAGAGTTGGGAGAACCGGCAGTAGGAAGAGTCTCCGATGCGACGGAACGAGGCAGGGAAGATGGGACAACTACTACAATCCGCAGAACAACTCTCCTTCAGATCCAGCTCCTCAAACTGCGGTTTGGGTTGATAATCCATGCACGAGTGAAGTTTTCACAAAGTTACAAAAAAAGTCCGTAAAAGCAAACGAAAAGTCATCCCGCCACAAGGCAGAGGCCCGTCACTAATATGTGACGGGCCTCTGCCATGCGGAGTCAGGATCTCCCAATCAGCGGTAACTTACGATCAACACCTTGGAGGTCTCCCAGAAACGGACCGGATCGGTGATCAGCAGCTTTTCGACGACCTTGTCGGCATTGGTGACAAGCTCGTACGAATCCTCGGGATGCGACGACACGACGGTTGCCCGACGCTGCCCCACGGGGATTTCGGTCAACAACCGGGAATCGGCGACCGTAAAGCTGTCCAGATTGGTCGTGGTTCCAACGGTCAGGGTGCGGCCGATGACACCCTGTTTGTTGATGATCTGCGCGTCGCGCAGCTCCTTTTCCGAACCGACAATATAATAAACGGTATGGAGCTGGTTCTGGAGTTCGAGTTTTTCGTCGCTGAGGCTCTCAACGCGGGCATCGCGCTGAGCCACCTCCTCATTCAGCGTCCGGACCTCGATGCCCATCCGGGTCAGGTCGGCACGCAGGCTGTCGATCTCGGAGCTTTTGGCGGCGAGTTGTCCGTTCAGATCGGAGATCATCTTTTCGAGGGCATCGATCCGCAGATTGGCCTTGCGCAACTGTGCGGCGGCACGCTGCAGGGAGGCGATTTTGGTTTTGTTCTCCTGCAGAAGCCGGTCGATGGCGGCGATATCGTTGTTGATCTCCTCGACAGGGCGACGCACGGCATCAGAGGGCTCGGAGACGGTGATCAGATTCTCCCGGGACTTGATCAGGGCGAGATTTTCCGAGATGGTATTGATATCGGAGAAGATCTGTTGGATCAGCGAATCCTTTTCGTCGACCACGACAGCCAGTGAGTCGCGTTGGTTTTCGGCCTGGAGAGCCACCTGACGGCTGACGCACGAGGTGAAGGCCCCCGCTGCACAGAGTGCCGCGGCAAGGACCGTAATAAAACCGTTTTTCATGACATACAATAAATTAAGAGGGTTTCAAACCTGTTTGCTTCGGGCGCAAATATAGGAATAAAACGACAACATTGTTGCAAAAATCAGCAGTCCGGGCGAAAAAAACAACGGGTCGCACTTAAGTGCGACCCGTAAGCGGTAAATGCCGATGCGACGATTTACTTGGCGTTTTTCTTATCGTAGCGTTTTGCGTAGCGGCTCATAAACTTATCGACGCGACCGGCGGTGTCAACCAACTTCATCTTGCCCGTATAGAACGGGTGGGAGGTGTTGGAGATTTCCATCTTATACACGGGATAGGTTTCGCCGTTCACTTCGATGGTCTCTTTTGTCGAAACGGCGGACCGGCACAAAAACACGTGGTCGTTGGACATGTCCTTGAACGCCACTA
>CALUKK010000101.1 GCA_944321205.1 uncultured Alistipes sp. | reverse complement strand
AGCTCCGCAAGGCGGGCATCAGTTCGCTGCGCGTCTACGTCTCGGCCGACAACATCTGGACGCTGACCAATTACAGCGGTCCGGATCCCGAGGTCTCAACCCGCAATTCGGTGCTGACACCCGGATTCGACTGGTCGGCCTATCCCCGCGCCTATGGCTTCACGGCCGGTGTGAACATCACTTTCTAACGACAAAAAGCATTATCCCGTCATGAAATTGAAAAGCATATACAAACTGGGAACGCTGATGCTGTTGGGAACGACACTCCCGGCATGTACGTTTCTCGACACCGAACCGCAGATCATTCCCGGCGAAGGCTACTACACCAACGAAACCAAACTGCAATACGGTCTGGCCGGTGTCTATGGAGCCCTGAGCAGCGAAGCCCTCTACGGAAACTACTACACGCTGCAGATCAGCAATGCCGACGACCTCTGCTACTTCAACAACTACAACAGCACGGATACCCGTCCGGACCGCTACAACCACACCGCCGGAACGGCCGTCATCTACGAAACATGGCTGAAACTCTACCAGGGTATCAAGAACGCCAACGAATACATCAAGGGCGTCGAGGCCTCAGAGATCGATCCCGAGACTCTTTCGGTCAGCAAGGAGCGCTATCTGGCCGAAGCTCGCTTCCTGCGGGCCTACTACCACTTCCTGCTGGCCCAGGCCTGGGGTGACGTGCCCCTGCGCGTGGAGTCGGCCACCTCGCCCAACCCCGATGACGTGCAGATTCCGGCAACCCCCCAGGAGGAGGTGCTCAAATGGTGTGTGGACGAAATCGAGTCCATCGTCGACGATCTGAACGAAGAGGTTGACGAAACCCCTTCGCGCGTCAGTCAGACCGTGGCCGAGGGTATTCTGGCCCGCATCTACCTCTTCATGGCCGGAGAGACCGTGGCCGATATCGAAGGGCTCACGAAACAGGACATGTACAAAAAGGCCGCCCAATGGGCCTATGAGGTGATCCGCTCGGGCAAGCACCAGCTCAATCCGAGTTATGAGCAGGTCTTCATCAACATGATTCAGGATCAGTACGATCCGGTGTACCGCGAATCGATGTGGGAGGCCGAGTTCCGGGGCGACCGCACCAGTGCCGACAACTGGACCAACGGCCGTATCGGTGATCTGATCGGACTGAAGTCGCAATCCGGAAACACCAACTACTCGGAATGGGCCTGCAACTACTCCTACGGTTTCTACAACGGTTCGTACACCCTCTGGCAACTCTACTCGGAGACGGACCGGCTGGATACGGATACCTACCAGGGAGACGATACGGGCGATAACCAACCCGGGAAGAAGGTCATCGACAAACGCCGTCTGTGGAACCTTCCGGGATACAACTTCCAGGGTTACAGCGGGAATCATGCGTCCGGGGGCCGCGAAATCTCCTATACGATCGACGGGAAGAGCAAGAAAGGCGTTCTGTTGCAGACCCGCAGCATGTACCGCACGCCGTGGAACTACAACAACCAGTTCGCCATGCGCACAATCGAAGGCTTGCAGGAGGTCGAAGGAAAATTCGAACTGACGGATCTGGTCTACAATCCCGATGTGATGTGTGCCATCCGCAACGCGGGCAAATGGCGTCGTGAAACCATCTACGAAAAGCAGATGTCGGCCAAGAACCTCTACACGACGATCAACTTCCCGATTCTGCGCTATGCGGATGTCCTGCTGATGTTCGCCGAGGCGGTCAACGAATACAACGGGGCACTGACCGACCAAAATGGCCAAGACTTCACGAAGAGTGTCCAGGAAGCTGTTACGGAGGTCCGTACGCGTGCCGGAATCGAGACCTCGGCCGACCAGTTCAAGGATCAGGATGCGATCCGGGAGCTGATCCGCAACGAGCGCGGTCGTGAACTCGCCTTCGAGGCGCTGCGCAAGTACGACCTGATCCGCTGGGGCATCTTCGTGGACAGGATGCACGAGGCCGCCACCAACATCCCCACGGACAACATGTATCTCAACGCGACCTACACCTCCTATGCGGCGACCACCTATGAGAATGTCGCGGCACGGCATATCTACCTGCCGATCCCGACCAAGGAGCTGGCCGTGAATCACGCCCTCACACAGAATCCCTTATGGTAAAACGCACAACAGCAGCGCATACGATGAAAACGAAACGAATCACCTATTTGGCCGCGGCTCTCGGACTTGTCCTTGCCGGGAGTTCGTGCGAACACGAGGAGATCTACGAGCCGCTGGAGTTCTCGGTCCGGCTGGCCCCGACGAATACCTATCGCACGGGAGAACCCGTTGTCTTCCATTTCGGCGGCAATGCCGACTACATCACGGTCTGGAACGGGGACCTCGGACACGAATACCGCTACCGCGAACGGACTTCCGTACCCATGGACTACGTCGAAGGGGCGGATCTGCAGATCCGCCTCAGACAACGCTACGGCGGCAATGCGGATGTCAGCAATCTCGATCTGCTCGTCAGCGGTGAGTACCAGGGTCTGAGCGGCGAGGATGCCGATGCCGACCGGCAGATCGTCGAGGCGATCGGCTCCGGTTACAACGGCTGGGAGGTGCTCAAATACACCCCCAACAAGGACAACGAGGTCGAAACCCTCCACTACGACATCACGAAGTACAAGGAGAACTTTTCGTTCGGCATGCACTTCTTCCAGGAGGCCGGTACGGCAATGCGCACCTATTTCATCGATCCGAAGATCACCGTGCAGCTGAAGGAGTACGGCGAGCAGGTATACAACTATTCGTCGCTGGATTTCATCACCTTCTCGCTCGCCAGCGAACACGCCTCGGATCCCTACATCCACAACCAGGACGGCAACGGAAATCTGAAAATGGCTGGAGAAACGGGTGCCAACAGTGCCGCCAACATCGTTTTCCAGGGTTTCAACGCCGGAGCCGCCAACATGCCGAATCCCGTCAACCAATGGGCCTTCATGCAGCCCATACCGCTGAATCTGATCGCCCCCGACACGGGCCAGAGCATCAAGGGTGTCACCGATGACGTAAGAAGCTACTCCTATACCTATGATCGTCCGGGAACCTACACGGCCACCTTTATCGTCGGGAACGGAAACTATCAGGGAGAATCGGGAGTCCGGGTCTACGAACTGACCTTCACCGTCATCGATCCGATCGAATAATGCCCTCGGCACTCGCCGGTGAATGGCAAAAGCCTGCTTTTCCACCTCGGAAAGCAGGCTTTTTCACCCTTGCGGGTTGGATTTCTGCGTTATTTTCAATACCTTTGAAGATGCTACGGGGCTTTTCCCCGTCATGGACACCTAAAACTGAAACGGACCCTATCGTATGAAAACTGAATTACAGCAGATAGCCTCGCAATTCGAGCTGCAGGGAAAGATCGCCTCAATAGATTCGCTGGGCGACGGATTCATCAACGACACCTTCATCATCCGCACCGAAGGTGACGCCCCCGACTACATTCTCCAGCGCAAGAACAAAAACATCTTTCCCGATGTTCCCGGCATGATGGAGAACATCCGCAAGGTCTCCGAACACATCCGCCGCCGGGTAATCGCCGAAGGCGGCGACCCCATGCGGGAGGCCATGACCGTCATTCCGACCCATGACGGGAAACTCTACTACATCGATTCCCAAGGCGAATACTGGGCCGTCACGGTCTTCATTGCCGATACGATCGCCTACAACAAGGCCGACTCTCCGGAACTGGCCCGCAAGGGCGGCGAAGGGATCGGCAAGTTCCAGGCACAACTGGCCGACTTTACGGAACCGCTCGTCGAAACCATCAAAGGATTCCACAACATCCGACACCGTTTCGCACAATGGGACGAAGCCCTGAAGCGGGATGCCGCAGGACGTGTCAAGGATCTTTCCACCGAAATCGGATGGATCGCCTCCCGACGCGATGAGATGCTCGACTTCTGGAAGAAGGTCGAGGACGGCACGATTCCCACCCATGTGACGCACAACGACACGAAAATCAACAACATCCTCTTCGACAAGAAGGGCGAGGTCCTCTGTGCCATCGACCTCGATACGGTGATGAACTCCACGTCGCTCAACGACTTCGGCGACGCCATCCGCTCCTACACCAACACCGGGGACGAGGATGACCGGGACCTCTCGCGCGTCAGCATGTCTCTCGACATGTTCCGGGCCTACACCGAAGGCTATCTCTCGCAACGGGCCCGCCAACTCACTCAGCCGGAGATCGACTACCTGGCCTTCTCGGCCCGCTACATCACCTACGAACAGGTTCTGCGATTCCTGATGGACTACATCGACGGCGACGTATACTACAAAATCAAATACCCCGAGCACAACCTTGTACGCACGCATGCCCAGTACAAGCTCCTGCAAAGCATGGAGGAGCAGTACCCGCAGATGTGCGAGATCGTCCGTGAAACGGTGGCCAAATACAAATGACCGGAAGAGAGATGGAGATTCGAAAAATAGAGGGCCTCGACCCCGAAAATCCGAGTGCCGTCGAGGCGGCCTTCGCACAGATCGCACCTCGCCCCATCGCCTGCTGCAACTGGCCCGATGCATTTCCCTACGCTCCGCAGGTCCGCTTCCGGATGTTCCATACCGGGAAGCGGCTGATGCTGCGCTTCGAGGTGGCTGAAAACTACACCGCGGCCCGGGTAACGCAGGACAACGGAGAGGTATGGACCGATTCGTGTGTGGAGTTCTTCCTGGCCCTGGGCGACGAAACGGGCTACTACAACTTCGAAACCACCTGCATCGGACGCATGCTGCTCGGATTCCGCCACACCCACGCCGATGCCGTCCATGCCCCGCAGGAGCTGATCGACACGGTCCGCCGCACGACGACACTCCCCTACGGCATCCCGTTCGAGGAGCATGAGGGCGACAACCGCTGGTCGGTGACCCTGGCCATTCCTCCCGAAGCCCTCTTCCGCCACCAGCTGAAGGATTGGAGCGGTGTGGAGGCCCGGATCAACCTCTACAAATGCGGCGACAATCTCTCGCATCCGCATTTTCTCTCGTGGAGACCCGTGCAAACCGAAAAACCCGATTTCCACCGTCCGGAGTATTTCGAAAAGGTGGTCTTCGAAAAATAGAGATTCGACAAACGCAAAAGCATACCACAAGATGAACAACAAGTATTCCTTACCGAAGGATGGCGGTCTGATCGCCGAATCGGCTCCGCGCGACATCATTCATCGCTATGAAAAGATCCACACCCGGGTCTATGAGAATGAGTACGAGGGTGTACAGTACGTCGCCGACACGATCGTTAAGGCCATCCGCACGTACAACGAAATCCACTCCTCGAACGAGGTCTACGAAGAGTCGCAACCCTTCGTGCTGGGGCTCACCACGGGACGTACCCCCCTGGGGCTCTATCGCGAACTGGTCAAACGCCACAAGGAGGGACTGATCAGTTTCCAGAACGTGGCCGTTTACAGCCTCGATGAATTCTACCCGATCAAATCCTCCGAACAGCAGAGCCGCAATTTCCGCATTCACGAGGATTTCCTCAACCACATCGACATCCTGCCCGAGAATGTCCATATTCCCGACGGTACGGTCTCGGAAGAGCGCGTCTCGGAGTATTGCGCCTCGTATGACCTGGCCGTACGCCATATCGACCTGATGATTATCGGCGTGGGCGAAGACGGGCAGATCGGATTCAACGAACCGGGATCCTACTCGCGGTCCCGCACCCGGCTCGTACAGCTCACATACAACACCCGCAAGATTCAATCCGGCGCCTTCTTCGGACTGGAGAATACCCCCAAGATGGCCATCACGATGGGTATCGACACCATCATGCGTGCCGACCGCATCATTCTCATGGCCTGGGGCGAAGAGAAGGCCCGGATCATCCAGAAGGTCGTCGAGGGCGAAATCTCCGAAATGGTTCCGGCCTCCTATCTGCAGGCTCATCCGAACATCGAGGTGGTGATCGATGAAAACGCCGCACAGCTGCTCACCCGCGAGCAGACTCCCTGGATGGTCGGGCCCTGCGAATGGACCCCGAAGTTCGTCCGCAAGGCCGTCGTATGGCTCTGCGGCGTGGTCAAGAAGCCGATTCTGAAGCTCACCTACAAGGATTACATCGAAAATTCCCTGGGTGAGCTGCTCGAACAGGGCCGGACGTTCGACCAGATCAATATCGATGTCTTCAACGACCTGCAACACACCATCTCGGGCTGGCCGGGCGGCAAACCCAATGCCGACGACTCGACACGTCCCGTACCGTCGAAGCCCTTCCCAAAACGCGTGGTGATCTTCTCACCACACCCCGATGACGACGTGATCTCGATGGGCGGAACGTTCATCCGCCTCGTGCAGCAGGGACACGACGTACACGTGGCCTATGAGACCTCGGGCAACGTGGCCGTACACGACGACGTGGTGCTGCAAAACATCGATACGGCCCGCGAACTGGGATATGCCGACCACTACGAGGAGGTCAAGAAGATCATCGCAAACAAGAAGAAGGGTGAACCCGAACCGCGCGAACTGCTCAACCTGAAGGGTTCGATCCGCCGGGCCGAGGCACGTGCCGCCGTGCGCTCGTTCGGACTGAACCCCGATACGAACGCCCACTTCCTCAACCTTCCGTTCTACGAAACGGGCGGAATCAAGAAGGGACAGCTTACCGAAAAGGATATCAACATCATCGTCAAGCTGCTGCGTGAGATCCAGCCGCAGCAGATCTACGCCGCCGGCGACCTGGCCGACCCCCACGGTACACACCGCACCTGTATGGAGGCCGTGCTGGCCGCTCTGGAGATTGTCAAGGACGACGACTGGATGAAGGGCTGCCACCTGTGGCTCTACCGCGGTGCCTGGATGGAGTGGGATCTCGGCATGGTCGACATGGCCGTGCCCCTGTCCCCCGACGAGTTGATCAAGAAACGTCACGCCATCTATCGTCACCTCTCGCAGAAGGACATCATGCCCTTCCCGGGCGATGACCCGCGCGAGTTCTGGCAGCGAGCCGAGGAGCGGACACAGCACACCGCCAAACTCTACGATCAGTTGGGCATGGCTGAATATCAGGCCATCGAAGTCTTCGTCCGCATGTTTTGAGATCCGGACTGAAACGGAAGGCGGGACTGCAAAACGGCGACCCCTTCCGAAAGCCAAGACGCAAGATAAAAAATATCAACCAAAAATACGAACAATATGCGTTTGATCATTGAAAATACCCCGCGACAGGTAGCCCAGTGGGCCGCCAACTACATCATCACCCAAATCAAGGCCAAGGAGCAGGTGACGAAATCCCCCTTCGTGCTGGGACTCCCCACGGGTTCCACACCGCTGGAGACCTACAAGGAGCTCATCCGTCGGCACAAGGCGGGCGAAGTATCGTTCAAGAATGTCATCACGTTCAACATGGACGAATACGTCGGCCTGCCCGAAGAGCATCCCGAAAGCTACCACTCGTTCATGTGGAACAACTTCTTCAAGCACATTGACATCAAGCCCGAGAATGTCAACATTCTGGACGGCAATGCCGAAGATCTGGTCAAAGAGTGCGCCGACTATGAAGCGCGGATTGTGGAGGCCGGCGGTATCGATCTCTTTATGGGAGGTGTCGGCGAAGACGGACATATCGCCTTCAACGAACCCTTCTCGTCGCTGAACTCCCGCACCCGCATGAAGACACTGACGCAGGATACGATCCAGGTAAATTCGCGCTTCTTCGGGGGTGATACCTCCCTGGTCCCGAAAACCGCGCTCACCGTCGGTGTGGGAACGGTGCTCTCGGCCAAGAAGGTGCTGATCCTCGCCACCGGCCACAAGAAGGCCCGGGCCGTGCGTCACGGTGTCGAAGGAGCCTACAACCACCAATGGACAATCTCGGCATTGCAGGTCCATCCGAATGGCATCCTCGTATGTGACGACCCCGCCGCAGAGGAGTTGCGCGTTGCAACGTATCGTTATTTCAAGGATATCGAACGCGACAACCTGATCTCCGAATAGGCGGTTCATCTCTTTCTTGTAAAAGCCCCGCACGGTGAAACGTGCGGGGCTTTTACCTGCTGATATATCTGACACGCAAAACAGCTTCTTTGCAAAAACAAAAAAGCGTCCTGCGACATGTCGCAGGACGCTTTTTCAAAATCAACCTGTCATTCGGCCAGGGTCAGACCAGACAACTTATAGGTTGCTGTCGGCCCTACATAACTGTAAGCGCAGTCCTCGAGATTCTCTAAAGTGATCGTATGCTCCCCGGTGGTTGCGTCAGCGATCAGGCCGATGACCTTTCCGCCAATCTTGCAGTCGGTGAACGAGGCAGAGGCATTGGCGCTGTTGATCAAGGCACTGAACAACGCTCCGGCACGGACCTTGGACTCAACCGTACAATTGGAGATGTCCCCTCGCGATACCACCTTCCCGTTCGAATCGATAAAGCCGATCAGACCTCCGGCAAAAATATCCCTCGTCGCCTCTCCCGTAGCATAAACGTCGCCATAATTGGCATTTCCGTCGAACGTAATGCCATTATAGACGTATCCGACAAGACCGCCTGCAGCCTTATGAGTCTGAGGCGAGGTACTGGAAACTTTACCCCGATTGGTGTTGCCGGTCAAGCGGCTTGCCGTAGCATCCGAAACCCCGACAATACCTCCCACGGCACATACACTGGCGGCATTGGCATCCAGTGTTACGGCACCACTGTTCGTGTTACCGGACAAAGCAACCGTATGCTGGATAAAACCGCAGATACCGCCAACTCCCGCGCGCTTCCCGGACCAGGAAAGACCATTGGCGGTATTGAGCCGCAGCGTGACAGGAGCCTCGTTGGTACATTCCGATATCGACGTAGAGTCGTAAGCATACCCGGCAATACCGCCTACATAGTCAATCGACAATTTGGTGGATGACACGGCTCCGGTATTCTTACAGTCCAAAATCACCGTCTGATGACAAGCCCAGCCAATGATACCACCCGCTGCGGACTGTTGTCCGTCGGAGGCTGTCAAAGAACGAGACTCCTCAAAGAATACGGCTCCCGAGTTGTTGCAGTGCTGGATATAATTGCTACCCGTGAATCCGCCCTGATTGGCATCCACCATTCCGACGATACCGCCGACGGCATTCCAGATGGAAGACGTAGCATGCTTGGAGAGTGAGACCTCGGCCTCATTCGAGCACCCATCGATAATAACCGACGCCGTACCCGTACGATGCACAATGGCGGCAATACCTCCCAGTGACCGGACGTCGGTATTGTCGGAATCAAACCCTGCAAAGTTCCGGCAATTCCGGATACCGACTTCAATGCCTGAATAGTTCTGAACAAAACCGACAATACCGCCGAAATAGCTGACCTCGGTAACCGATCGCTTAATCGTTGTCTTCCCGTAATTGTCGCACGATTCGATATTACCGCCCTGGTGCATGCCGACAATACCACCGCCAGCCTGAGCCTGGGGATTCTCGATGTACATGGCACCTCGATTCACCGACTTCTCGACAAGCGTCGACTTCGTAGAGCCCCAGCCGACAATACCGCCCACAAAGGCATACTTTCCGGTGTTGGATCCCGTTACGGAGATTGCGCCGTAATTCTCACACGTCGAAACCGCTCCGTCATTGGTGGCCACGATGCCTCCAATACGAATCTCGCGAGACGGACTTCCTGCCGTTTCGGCCTGGATCCATGCAAAATTCCGGACATTACGGATCGTACCGGCCGAGGTGCCGACAACTCCGGCCTGAATGCCTCCGTCTCCCGACAGCGAAATGGCACTGGTCCCATCCCAGTTTTCACCATCGGACGATCCGATCGTCAGATTCTCAAGTACGGCACCCTCGGCAAGTTCCGAGACGAAGGCCGCCGTCGAGGACGATGTCACCTGAAGGTTATAGATCTTATGCCCGGCGCCGTCGAAATGACAAGCCAGATTGAACGGGGTCCAGTCAACTCCCGACAAGTCAATATCATTCCCCAACCGAACCAGATCGGCCGACGTCAGAAGCTGGTTCTTCGAGAAGGCGACCAGATCGTCGGCCGTGCGGATGAAGATATCCACCCACGATGCCGCGGCGGTCGTCGCCGTAAGATCAATGAAACTGCTACGGGTCAACTCAAGCTCCTCCGACGAATCGACCGAAGATTCCTGCTCCGCATTGCTGAATGAGACGGAATACCCTTCGGTGAGGGTGCACGGAACCGCTGCAACCCAATAGTCTCCCTCCTCAAGGGCTTTACCCTCGGTATCGGAGGTCAGCGTCACACTCGCCCCGTCGGCTCCTTCAGCCATCTTGCCAACCGCCGCAGAACAGCTTCCCGAGATCTTCTCCCCTGCATTGGCCGGCTTGAAAAGAACCGATTCAGCCCCTTCGGGAACATGGATCTTGACAAGCGACACCACGTTTCGGAACTGAAAATGGTTCACACCGTCAGACTGGGCGATCGAAACGACGGCCGCAGGATCGACGCCGCGACTGCCGACACTCTGCGTGGAGGGAATTTCGACCTGGAAGACGCCATTCTCATCGGGCAATGTCTCCGATGCCGCCGAATAGGGATAAACCGCATAAAACTTCTCGGCTCCCTTGGTCACAAGTCCTTCGAAAACGGCCGATTCATTATTGACGGACTGTACGGTAAATTCATTTTTCCGCGTCCCGTCATATACGGCAATCCGGTCACCCTCTTCCCAGTACATCTGTGCTCCCGAGAGATCTGCACGGGTAAAACTCATGATTTCCGCCGTAAAACTCCGGGCCTCAAAACCTTCGGGAACCGTATCCGTTCCAGTGACAGGTTGTTCGGTCTTGTCCTCCGTACAGGAGATGGACATCAGCAGAACGGACAGACAGCAGATAATGCCGCCCTTTTTCATCATATTCATTCTTATCGTCTTCATGGTATTCACCTTTATTTATTGTATCGGAGAGAAACATGATCCAACCGGGTCGGTTCCCAGACTGTGGAGATCTCATGTGAGATGGGTCGGATCCGAATGCAGATATTGCTCTGTCCAAGCAACGCCTCGGGCAACGCTATATCATAGAACTTGTAACCCGGAACATTATTTTCGGTCTGCTTCCTGGTATCGGTACGGTCAAACTGTCCGAGAACCCGGAAATCAGCACCCTCCACCTTCGTCCAGGTCTGAGAGGATACCGACGAAGCATACTCCACCACAAACGTGTTGATACCGTAAGACAGATTCATCGACAACTGCAACGAAAGCCGACCCGAAATCCCCTCCGTGGAGATGCCATCGATATAAAAATACTGATTCTCATCCCAGGGCTTGGAATTAAGGGCGCCTCCATTGACACGTCCATACCACCCGTCACTCAGCGTTCCATACCATCCGTCGGACGAATCATCCAGATTCACATCCCCGCGGAACGAATCCTGATATCCCAGAACATTATCCGAATAATAACGTTGGAATCCCGTATTTCCGCTCTTGCTGAGTACAACACCCTCCTTGCCGGCAAGAAGACCTCCATCGGGATTATAAACCGTCATCGGCACAATCGCATCATAGGGCTTGTTGGCATCGGCCAAATGAACATCGCAATTCCGTTCGGCAATCACCTCCGATACGGAGCTCGTCTGTTCATCCATGTTCAAGTCTCTCTCCGTGAGAGGTACGATACATAGCTGCGTCTCATCGATATCGAAGTTGGGCAACTTGACACGCATCACAAGTCCCGTCACCGTTCCCGAACCCTTCGGCAGCGTAGTATGTGCCCAAGGAGCATCCAGGGTGCTGAGCATGTAGATATGATCACAATTGCGATCGCGCAACGACACCGGATAATAACGGTAGAAAGGCGCAAACTGGGTTTGTTCCACAAAATAGAAGGGCTTCTTCTGCTCGGCATTGCCCGGCCAGCAGGTCTTGAAGTTCGTGTAGGCTCCGGCATTGATCGAGGCCTCGACATCGGTCAACGTCACAAGACAGAAGTTCATCTGCTCGGTCAGTTGCGATATTGTCATCTGCGGTACGCTGAAAGAGGTCTCCTCGGTCTTGAGCAGATGGGCGATAGTCAGATTCCGGAACAACTTATAGGTAAAGTTGCCCTCACTCTGTGTCTCGACCTCCGTATCCTTCAGGGCCAGACGTACCCGATCGAACTGCGTGAATGCGATGAGTTCGTTCGACTCCAGCACCAACGTCTGGTTATCGCCCTCGTTCTGAATAACATAACGATTGGCCGGCATATTCTTGGATGATCCGATTGCCGTAATGATTCCTTCGACATAGATATTGTCCGAAACCTTGCCGTCGGGATAGGCGGCCGCCGTGGCAAAATCTACGGTCGTTGCCGAATTGTATATGCTCGGTGCCGCCTGACGAACCTTCACGATCGCCTCGGCCACACGGCCTTCGTCATCCGTATATTCGAGCTGGATCGAGCAACTGCGTACATCCCCTTCATTCTCGTCTGCCGTAAACTGGAAAACACCATCCTCGATGCGTGCATCGCGGATCCAACTCTGAGACGGCGTAATGACGATATCATCCGTCTCTTCGACATTGGTCGTGACGGCCAGTTTGTAGGTCGACGAGGCCGCCATCAACGACATCTGCGTCGTCGACAACTCGATCGTGGGATACGACGAAAGCTGTACGACGGTCAACTCCCGTTCGGCACTGCCGTTGAGTGTGAAGATGCGGATGGTGAGGAAACGCAACGACTCACTGTTATTGGCCGAAGCCTTGACCGTAAAGAATTTGGTCGAAGCCTTGCCTCCCATCAGATCCGTTGAAAGCCAGCCGTTGTCCGTATCGTATTCCAGACGCCACTCCGAATCAGAGTTGACCGCAACCTGAACCGGAGTTCCCACATCGGATAGTGTCACTCTTTCGTTTTTCAGTTCGATGCTGCCCGATTCCGTATCATCGGTTGAACAACTCACACCGGCCCATGTCAAAACCACAGCAAGGAGTATTCTGAAACTTTCGATTGTCTGTTTCATAGCCTTGTTTATTTGGAGTTAAGAATATCGGTTTTGTAAATTATCTCATAATCTTCATCGGAATCGTTGAGCACGAAGACCTGCCAGGTATCACCGCCCGGATAGACCCGAATCAGAATATGTCCGTCGGGTTTGATCTTCGCGCCGTTGGCGCCCAGACGAATCCGGTTGCTTTCAACCAACCCGGCGGCAAAGACCATCCGATCCCCCGCATACAGATTGGTCGAGAACATCAGGTTTAACGGGTCGGGTTGCGGATGATAGTAGTCCCAGACGGGAATCACAAACGCCGTAGGAGCCATCTTCTGAATGAACAGCGTATGCATGGCATCCGAATAGGCATGGTGATTGCAGACTACCGCATCAGTCTGTCCCGCAACCTCTGCAATCTTGGCTTCAAGACCCTCATTCTTGACATCGCCTCCCGTATACCAGTCGAATTTACCGTAACTCAGACGAATTGCACAACTGTATTCATTCTCGTCGGTGGTCGACATCGGATACTGCGACACGGAGGTGCCGGATCCCGTCCAGACATTCAGATTCCCCGCCACATTGCGGATCGAAAAATCCGGATAGCTGCTCGCCTTGTGTTGCAACACGAACTGGCTGTTGCTGCCCACATTGAACATTTCATTGCGCTTTCCTGCAGCATCCCGGGCCCGGATAAATTCCCGATAATTGCTGAACCCGGAATTCGAAGCCGAAACGGCCGAAGCCGATGGAATATTGTAATTCGGATAAGCCCGGTCAACCAGTTTGTCGATCTCAAGAAGTTCTGCAAGGTGCGTGATACCCTGCAATTTGTAATTCTTGTCGGGATCGGAGACCGCCAAACGGTCAAAGGCTCCGATATGATCTCCATGGAAATGGGTCAGGAATACATAGTCGAGTTTTCCGTCATTACCAAGCGGTGCGGAGAAGTGCCGGATATATTGTGCAACCCATTCGGCCGGACTCTTCGAACTCGACGGTTTGGGTTTCATGATCTCCTGGGAGTAGATGTCGGCTCCCAAATCGCCCATATCCACCAGCATCGTCGTTCCATCCGGCAAGATAAGCCATGCCACATTCCCTCGTCCCGTACTGATCTGATGAATATCGAGATAACCCTCCTGCCAGTCGGCAACATATTCGTATTTGGATTTATCGACTCCGGCATCTTCGGGAAACGCCTCCTTCTTCTGACATCCCTGCAGGGTTCCGAAAGCCGTCAACAAAACAATAAAACTATACATGGTTTTCATATTTTCCTTATTTTCATAAATAAACGATCCATCCTATTCAACATTTCTTACGGTGTAAAGTCCTGCCTCCTGGGGCGTCATCTCATCGCCTCCATATCCCGGATTCTGCTTCAGATTGACATTGCTGGCCGAAATGCTGGTCTGGGGTATCGGATAGAGTTCCCGATAGTGATCCGTGGGGTTATGGTCCCACCACGTCTCCGTGGTAAAGGCATTCCATCGCCGCAAATCCGTACGCCGACGACCCTCGCCCAAGAATTCGGTCATCCACTCCTGAAGAATCCGATATTTGTTCAGATTCTCCACCGTACACGGGTCGGGATCCTGACGATTCGCGAAGTTACGCTTGCGGACCTCGTTGAACAGATCCACAGCTCCCTTCTTGTCTCCAGCCCGGTACTTGCATTCGGCAAGCATATAGTAGACCTCGGCCAGACGCATCACCACATAATCCGCTCCGTAACGATAGCTTTGATCGCGGTTGTCCGGAACAGGGCGCTTCACCAAACGTACGCCCGAATTCTCCTCGCCCGTGGTGATATTCGACGGAAGCTCCTCGACGGAGGCATACTCCGTACCGACTTTCTTGAACTGTGCAACCTGGTCTACCAGATTGATCACCTCTCCCGTATACTCTCGGGCCCCCATGCACGAAACGGTACGCCCGTCATAGGTCACACGCTGCTGCAGACCATAGAGGAACATTCCCTCATACTTGCCGTTGCCTTGATAGAGATACCCCTTTTTCCGCAAATCCTGGTCGTTAAACCGACGGAAAGGCATGCCGATATTGAAATTGTAAGGCTCCCCGTTGGGCTTGAGTGACGGCTGCAAATGAGCACCGTTGGTCGAACTCATACCGTCGATGTCGTAATAGGATTTGGCGTTGTAGTGGTTGAACCGCTCGTAATCCCAACTCGTCCGGTCCCACGAATAGTCGGATCCGCAACTCCAAATCACCTCCGGAGAAAGATGGTTGTCAAAACGGAACGGGCCCGACCAACTCTCTTCCAGCTCATACTCTCCATAACGCCCGTCGATAATATCCTGGCACAGTTTCGCACACTCCTCGAAACGCTCCTCTCCAATATAGACCTCGGCATTGAAATAGAGTTTCGCCAGACAGGTGGCTACGATACCCTGGTTGACCCAACCCTCTTCGCGTTCACCGAGTTTCTTCTTTTTGAGCGACGAATGTTCGCTGATACCGTCAAGCAGCCACTCCTCGATAAAATCGAATGTCTCCCGGGCCGTCGAACGAGGCACCTCGTCGAGTGTATACTCCCGATAGATCGGCATTCCGCCGAACAGATCCAGGGCCCGCATATAGGAGTGTGCCGCAAGCATGCGCAACTGCATGACATGATCGGCCTTATCCTCTTCCGTAAGCCCATATTTGCTGTAATCCAGATCCGAAAGTTCGCTGATCATGGCCAGGGCATAGGAGATTCCCTCGCCCATCTGGAAATAAGTGCCATAAATCGTTGAATGTTCGGGGGTCCAGGTATGCCAGTGAAGCTGGCGGTAGATGCCGCCGCTCTCGTAGTCGGCGCCCTTCTGCGTGACACAGAATTCGTCGGTCACGATCTCCTGAAGCATCCAGGGGTTCCAGCCCTGAATACCTCGCCATTTGGTATAGGGTCGTGCCAGTGCCGCGTAGATATTGTCCTTGCTCCCGAAATAGGTATTCTGGGCAATCTCCGAATAGTAGATCTCATCAAGATCCGTGCAGCCTCCCAAAAGCGCTGCCACACTCAACATGCTGATCAGATATTTTTTCATACGCTTGATATCGTTAGTTTAGAAGGTCAATTTTACACCGAGCGTGTATCGACGAGTCTCGGGATAGAGATTAAACCACTCGTAACCGGGATCCAGACCCGTGATGTTGACTTCGGGGTTCATACCCGAATAGCCGGTCAGACACGCCACATTGCGGACGGTAAAGTAGAAATCAATCTTGTCGATATACCGTTGCCATTTCTTCATATTGAGGGTATAGCCCAGACTGATCGCATCGATCTTGAGGAACGTGCCATCCTCAAGCCAATAGTCGCACAGCAGTTTTTCCTGTTTGATATGGCGGTTCTCGATGAAGGCACTGCGCAATACGTTCTGTCCCGATACGGTGGCAAGTCCATAATACATGTCGATGGTGTTGAACACATCGAAATCAACCCAACTGCGCAAATTGACTCCCAATGAAAGATTCTTGTAGCGGAACATATGATCCCACGAAAGAATCACCGCAGGAATGGCATCGCCTACATAACGTTTATCGTCGTAAGTCTTGTTGTCGGCCAGAATGACATTGTCGTTCTTGTCATAGATCAACCACTTGCCATCATCGGTCAACCCGGCATATTTCCAGAGGTAATAACTGCCGATCTGGGTTCCGGCCTCAAGACGTCCGCCCGAGCCGGGAGCTCCCGGAGCCGGGAAACTGACCCGATCCTGATAGGTGTGGTTGCCCCACAACGAGGTAACCTTGGATTCGTTGTGCGAGACCCGCAACGACGTACTCCATTCGAAGTCCTTCGTACGGACCGGAACACCTCCGATTTCGAATTCCCAGCCCCAGTTCTCCAGGTCTCCGTAATTCATTACGGTTTTGTCGTAGAGGGCCGGAGGCGTCGTAACCGTAATATCGTAAATCATACCGTTAACCCACCGTCGGTAATAGTCGAACTTTCCATAGAGCCGATTCACGAGCAACGCATAGTCAACGCCGACGTTCAACTCGGATTTCTCCTCCCAGTGAAGATCATAGTTCACGTTGTTGGCCGGGCCATAGGACATGATCCACTCGCCATTCATCGGCCAATAGGATCCCGAAGCATAGCGGAAAGCCGTCTGGCCCGCATCAAAACCGTTGTTTCCCGTCACACCGTAACCTACACGGAACTTCAGGTCATCCAGCCAACGGACATTCTGCATCCACGGTTCGCTCGACAATCGCCAACCGCCGGATACGGACCAGAAATTTCCCCAACGATGATTCTTGCCGAACTTCGAGGAACCTTCATGCCGGAAGCTCGTCGTCAACATATAACGGCTTTTGTAGCTGTAATTCAAACGTCCCAGGAAGGCGATCAGACGGGTTCGCGGGTATTTATAGGAGTCCATCTCCGCCTCTCCCTCGTTGAGCCACTGCCCGGCTCCCATGTCCCAGGCTCCGGTACCGTCAACCGGGAAATCGTAGTTCGTCATGTGGAAGTTTTCACTGTTCTGCTCGTAAAAACTGTAGCCAACCACCGCATTGACGGCATGGCTGCCGTTGAACACCCGATCGAAATTGATCGTCGGCTCGAACGACAGATCGATCGTCTTGCTGAATTCGTGGTATCCCTCGCCGTTGCGGCCGTTCTCCACCGAACTCCGGTGGTAGGCCGAAGTGTAATAGGTCGCCTGCATCTGCCGGTCCTGCCATCCGACCGTAGCCTGGGCCGAGAAGCCTAGCGGCAGTTTGAGTTTGACGTTCGCGTCGGCAAGAATCCACTTGTCCACCTTGTCTCGCTGCTTGAGGTTGACGTCCGCAACGGGGTTGAAATAGTAGTCTCCTCCGATAATGACATTATACCCCGACGGATCCTCCGAATCGTAAATCGGTTCGGTGGGATTCATCTTCATGGCTGCCGCGAAATTACTCGTCGAGGAACGTTGATCCCGATGCGCCTCGCGATACTCGCTGTGCACGTTGATCTCCAACCGATCATCAAGCAGATTGAACGTTCCGTTGATCCGGCCCGAATAATCCTTACGATTGTCTCCCAGAGCAATACCCTTTTGATCCGAAGCTATGAACGTAGAGTAGATCCGGGCCACATGGCTACCGCCCGAAAGATTGACAACGTGCTTGCTCGACAAAGCCCCCTCATTGAGCAGGGCATCATACCAATCGTTGTTCGAACCCAGATCATTTCCCAATCCAAAGTGCAGGAATTCATCGGCCGTAAGCAATTGAGGTCTGCGTGACACCTGTTCCGTGGAGAGCTCGGCCGTATAGGTGAGCCGCATTGCCCCTTCATTGGCCTTTTTTGTCGTGATGAGAATAACTCCCGCAGCGGCCCGGGTACCATAGATGGCCCCGGCCGAGGCATCCTTCAGAATGTCGACCGAAAGTACATCTTCAAAATTGATCGCCCGCAGGTCGGCCCCCGGAACTCCGTCCACAACCACCAACGGCGAGGTCGAAGCATTGATCGACGTAACGCCTCGCAATTGCAGCGTCGAGGAGGTATTGGGGCTGGACGTTTCATCAACGGTCATACCCGATACCTTGCCTTTGAGCACCGTGGCAATCGTCGAGCCACCCTGTCCGGCAAGAATATCCTTCGAAGAGATGGAGGTGATGGAACTCGTCACGGCCTTTTTCTCCATGGTACCATAACCCACGACAACCACATCATCAATCTGATTACGGTCTTCCTGCAACTTCACGGTTACGGGAGCGTCCGATTCGATATTCACCTCCTGATCCACATATCCCAGATAGGAGATCGACACCCGGGCCGGAGCCTTTATCTGAATCGTCCAATGACCCTCGGCATCGGTCAACGCATAGTATTTGCCACCACCTCCGACCAACACCACGGTAGCTCCCACAAGTGGCTGACCCTCGGGATCCGTGACCGTACCGCTGATCGTGCCGGTCTGCTGAGCGGATACACCGATCGGTACCAGAAACAGAGCCGCCCAGATCGCCAAAAAACACTTCAGCGAACCTTTCCTCCATGTTTCGAATAGTCTCATAACATTCATATTAGAATTAGTAGTTTAGAAGCTGTTTAAATTTATTTATAATTAGTTGTAAATCAGTAGGTTAATTGGGATATTTTTTGTAACTTTATGGTTATCAAGACATTAAAGTTATGCATAAGTACCCAACCAACCTGACTGATAA
>CALUKK010000100.1 GCA_944321205.1 uncultured Alistipes sp. | reverse complement strand
AGCACAACTTTCTGGGATCGTTCGACATTGTATGCTCTGCGGGGGATCTATAACGCTCAAAAGTCCGATCAGGCGACCGAACTGCTACACAATTATTCACAACGGCGACTGCTGGGTAATCATGTCCCGTATCCGATCGAGGCGTGGCCGGAAGGTTCACAACGCCATCTTTCAGCCGAGAGTGGACTGTATTGCCGCGTGGTAACGGAAGGACTGTTCGGGATTCGTCCTACCGGTTTACGCTCTTTCGATCTGACACCTTCGATGCCTGCCGCCTGGAATCAGATGGCCTTGCGACATGTGCGAGCCTTTTTTTCCAATTTTGACATAGAGATATGTCGCACCCCGGAAGGCCGGCTACGTGTTAAGGTGATTCAACACGAGGGGAAAACGCACTCGTATCTCATAGCACCCGGCGATAGAGTTCGAATATCGCTACTTACCGACTAAATCTTGAACCATGAATCTATTTTGTAAATTCATCTCCGTTGCCGCTATTTGTCTGCTGGCAGGATGTTCCGGGCCTTCGGACCAAACATTCCAACTGGCCTCTCCTGACGGGACACTGGTCGTAGAGATTTCGACAAACAATATCTTGACCTACACCGTGACACGACATGGCGTACCTCTGCTCGGACGATCGGCCATCGGTTTGCATTTTGCTGATGGATACAAATTGGGTACTGGTGTCCGAAGTGGCAAGACACAACGCCGCCACATAGAACGGACCATAACGGCTCCGTTCTACCGGCAGGCCGAATTCACGGAGTGTTGCAACGAACTGCGCATTGAATTGGATGATAGTTGCGCTGTGCTCTTTCGCGCTTATGACGAAGGTTGTGCCTATCGTTTCGAGACCGCTTTCGCCGCAGAAAAGATCATTCAGAACGAAATCGCCGAATTCAATTTTGCCGATTCCGTAAATTTGACCGCAGCCCTATCCGACGGATTGTGCAATGCTTATCAATATCCTTATACGTCATGCCGCCTCGATACGTTGACGGACGAGCGTCCGATCATTCTGCCTCTGGCGGTTGATTGCGGCTCCGCAGGTCAGGTTCTGGTATGTGAATCGGATCTGGAATCCTATCCAGGCATGTTCCTTGTTCCTGGCAATGATGGGTTGTGCGGCCTGTTTGCCGCAGTGCCGGACAGTTGTTACCTGCATGCGCACCGATGCCAGGAAAAAGTTGCAACTCGCCATGATTACATTGCCCGAGTTCAAGGAACACGGAGTTATCCCTGGCGAATTTTGGCCGTTGCCGACGAAGACCGTGAACTGCCGGTGAATAATTTGGTCTATTTGCTCGGCGCCGAAAACCGAATCGGAGACTGTTCGTGGGTTCGGCCCGGCAAAAGTGCCTGGGAATGGTGGAACGACTGGGGGCTGACCGATGTTCCGTTCAAGCCGGGTATCAATACCCTGACCTACAAGGCCTATATCGATTTCGCCGCGGATTATGGACTGGAATACGTCATTCTGGATGAAGGATGGTACGATCCCGGAAAGGGGGATGTCATGCAGGCCGTGCCGGAGATCGACCTGCCCGAACTGGTCCGCTATGCCGAATCAAAGGGAGTCGGGCTACTGCTTTGGGTCGTGGGCAATGTGCTCGATGCACGCCTTGACGAGGCTTGCGACTACTATTCGGAACTGGGGATCAAAGGTTTTAAGGTCGATTTCATCGACCGGGACGATCAGTTGGCTGTTGACCGGGTCTACCGTCTGGCGGAAGCTGCGGCAGCCCGGCACCTGATGCTCGACATCCACGGCGTATATAAACCGACGGGTCTGAACCGCACTTATCCTCATATTGTCAATTTTGAAGGGGTATATGGCCTGGAAGAGCTCAAATGGAGCAATCCCGACATGCCGTCCTATGACGTGACCTTCCCGTTCATCCGCATGGCACAGGGTCCGGTGGACTATACCCCTGGTGCCTTCCATAATGCGACACGCGACGGTTTCCGGATCGATTACAACCGGCCAATGAGTCAGGGAACCCGGGCCCATCAGGTAGCGACATACCTTGTTTTCGATGCGCCCTTATCCATGCTCTGCGATTCTCCCTCGAATTATCGGAAAGATGACATCTGCACCCGTTTTATTGCCTCTCTTCCCACGGTGTACGACCAAACGGAAGTATTGTCCGGGCGCATGGGAGAACATATCGTCACAGCCCGCCGGGATGCTGAAACCTGGTATGTCGGAGGTTTGACGGATTGGGAGCCGCGAGAGCTCGAAATCGATCTTTCGTTCCTGACACCCGGATGCCAATACGAGGCAATTCTCATGACCGATGCTCCTGACGCCGATTCGATTCCGGAGAAATATATGCTCAGCCGCCGCACGGCAAATTCTCAGACCCGACTGAACATTGCAATGGCTCCCGGAGGTGGATTTGCCCTGAAACTGATTCCGAACCCTGAACAACTCAAGAACACGAACCGATGAAAAAGCGAAGATTGCAAATGGTCTGGGCATTAACCGTAAGCCTGTTGATTGCCTGTACGACCCCCGAATCCGAGAAAACCGTTTATCTGAAAGATTTTCTGACACCTGAGGCTGCCGAAACAGATGCCGTCCCGGCCATACGCGCTGCTCTTGAGCATTGTGCCGAGATCGGAGCCTCGCGGCTTGTGCTGCCGGGTGGCCGTCTCTGCCTAAAACCTGATCTGGCCGTCGAAAAATACCAGTTCATCAGTAATAATACCGAGAGCATGAAACGTATTGCCTTCGATCTGAACGGCATGAACGATCTCACCATCGAAGGTTGTGGTACGGAATTGCTCTTCAGTGGCTTCGTATCTCCCTTCAGCATTTCTGACTGCCGGAACATCACGGTCAAGGATCTGAGTATCGATTATACCCGGACGTTTCATTCCGAGGGTATCGTGACTGCCAAAGGTCCAGGGTGGCTCGAACTGGAGTTTCCGGATGACTATCTGTTTGAAGTAGCAGACGGTCGGCTGCGTTTTCGTGATGCTCAAGGAACGATATATCCCTATTCCAGTCTGTTGGAGTTCGATATCGAAAAGCGGGAACCGGCATTCCGGGCCAATGACATCTGGCTGTGGAACCCGCTGACAGCAAAAAAACAGACTGATGGTCGAGTTCGGATCTATCATAAGGATTTGACAGCTACAATAGGAAATGTCATGGTTTTCGGGGCAGCTGCCCGCTACAATCCAGCCTTTACCCTCTCTGATTCCGAGAATGTGACAATTCAGGGTGTGAATATCTATCATTGCGGAGGCATGGGCGTAATTGCTCAGCGCAGTCGAAACATTGAACTCGAAAAGCTGGTGGTCACTCCAGCTCCGGGTAAGGACCGAATAATCAGTATCACGGCGGATGCCACGCATTTTGTCAACTGCGGAGGTTATATCCGTATGTTGGATTGTATTTTCGAGAATCAAAAAGACGATGCGACCAATATCCATGGCCTTTACATGGCCGTAGACCGCATTTTGGGCCCGGACAAACTCTTGTTACGCTGGCACAATTCCGGCCAATTCGGGGTGGATTTTCTACGGGAAGGCATGCATGTTGAATTGGTTGACAACGACAGCCTCGGAAGCTATGCACATCGCGAAATTAAACAGGTAAACCGCCTCAACAAAATCTATACGGAGGTGACCTTTACGGAGGCGTTGCCCGAAACCGTGAAGACACGCCATCTCATTGCCGCCGACGAAGAGTACCCCGACGTGCTCATCAAAGGCTGCCGGATGCGCGGCAACCGAGCCCGGGGCTTGCTGCTGGGATCACGGGGACGCACGGTTGTGGAGGATTGTTATTTCCATATTGCTGGAGCCGCCATCCTGTTTGAAGGCGACGGTAATTACTGGTATGAACAGTCGGGAGTCCGCGACGTGCTGATCCGTAACAACGTATTTGAAAACGGAAATTACGGCAGTCTGAACTGGGGCAGTGCCTGCATTGCCGTAGGAAGCGGAATCCCCGATCGCATTCACTCTCGTTACCATCGGAATATTCGGGTCGAAGGGAATACCTTCCGGGTCTTTGATCCCCGTATCATCAATCTCTATTGTGTCAATGGATTCCACTTTACGTCCGACAATCGCATTGAACAGACGGTAGACTATCCCGATGTTTTCGACGAGCAGCGTTATTTTGTCACAACTCAGTGTGACAATGTAGTAATCGAACGTAACAAACAATAAAACACGAATATCATGAAACGTTCTTTATGCATGGTGTTGATCCTGATGTTCATATCATCTGTATCAGCAGAGGTGCGACTCCCTTCCGTGTTGGGAAGTAACATGGTGCTTCAACGAAATACACAAGTCAATTTCTGGGGACAGGCCACACCTCTCAACCGTATAAGAATTGAGACTTCATGGGATGGTCAGAGATATGAGGTGCGAGCCGACGAGCAGGGCCATTGGCAGACAAAACTGACTACGGGAGAAGCAGGAGGGCCCTACACAATCCACATAAGTGACGGCGAAGATCTCGTGTTGGAGAACGTGATGTTGGGCGAGGTGTGGATCTGTGGCGGACAGTCGAACATGGAGATGCCCGTATGCGGATTTATGTACCAGCCTGTAGAGGGAAGTGCCGAAGCCGTCACCGATGCCATGCAATATCCCGGAATCCGCATGTTCACTGTCCCCAAAGTTTCGTCAGAGAGTCCAAAAGAAGATTGTGAGGGAACGTGGCAGGTTTCGTCTCCCGCAACGGTCAGCGCCTTCAGCGCCGTGGGGTACTTTTTCGGGAAAACACTTTACAAGGTACTGCACATCCCCATCGGGCTGATTACCCCCAATTGGGGTGGTTCGACCATCGAAACATGGATGACGGTAGATGCAATTGATGCCACCCCCGGAATCAACTATGAAATAGCGAAATCGGGGCGGGAGGATAACAGTATTCCTCAACGGCTATGGAATGGAATGATTTTACCGATATGTCATTTTACGGCCCGGGGATTCATCTGGTACCAAGGTGAATCAAACCGTAAAAACTGGTTCGATTACAAAGCTCTTCAGGTTTCGCTTGTAAAGTTGTGGCGCGAAGCATGGGACAATGAGCAAATGCCTTTCTATATGGTCCAATTGGCTCCTTATCAGTATGAAGGCAATGATTTGCGTTCTTTGCCGTTGGTGATCGAGGCCCAATATCAAGCTGCGGCCGAGATTCCGCATTCAGGTATTGCGGCAACGACCGATTTGGGTAATCCGACTTGTATCCACCCTCAAAAAAAACAAGAGGTGGGGCAACGGCTGGCATGGCTGGCTTTGGCGAATGATTATGGAATCGAAGGGCTCCCGGCTCCGGCTCCCACCTACAAATTGATGGAACGCGAAGGCAATAAACTGGTGCTGAGTTTCAATAACCTTTCGGCGAAGTACGATTGGAATGCGGCGAACAGTCTGTTAGGTTATTTGCCGAATGGTTATGTATCACCCGGAGGCTTTGAGATTGCAGGCTCGGACCGGGTTTTCCATCCGGCCAAAGCCAATTACAAATGGTGGGAGAATAAGATTGAGATCAGTTCGGACCAGGTCCCCGATCCGGTTGCTGTCCGCTATGCATTTCGGAACTATTGCCCTGAAGCCAATGTTATGACAACGATGGGACAGCCTTTGGCGCCTTTTCGGACGGACAATTGGCCCATAGAGGATATTGGAGAAATTCAGTAATCCGATCTTCCGCATAACAATCCCCGAAGCATGAAGATATGGTATCTTGTAATTCTCACCTGTAAGAAAATTCATATGAATGCTGCGGTGAAGACTACGGGATTAATGATTTGTATTTTCATGTAATCCGTTGGTTGAATTAACAAGCATGTGGCGTCTGTTGAGTCCCGGTCAAGGTGTGCACAACGTCATCGTTCATTTCGTACGAATCCATGATATCAGCAAGCATTGTGTCGGGAAAGGAATCTTACAGCCAGTATGAACGGCGAGAAGCGTGCCCCCCCCCTGGTCAAGGCCTGTCAGATGGAACGTACAGCGTGTTGCATTTTGGCTCCGTGGATTGTGTTTGCCAGAGATTTATTCAATGATTCCAAAACAGATTCTTATGAAGAGGCTGGTGTTATTCCTCTGTTTTTTTATTACGGGAATCTCTGCCCATGCTCAAAAGATCACGCTGGGGACATTGCTGGACGAAATGGACGATCTTGCGAGGCTGACTTGCCTGTCAGACTATAAAACCGTTCAGTATTCGTCCTATGACCGAAGAAGTACGGACCCTCAGTTTATGGATGAGTTTGCAAACTCGGACGGATTTGGCGGGGAGATCATCCCCGGCTTCCAAGGCGTTGTCCGTGCTCCCGGAAATGATGGTATCGGAGTTTACACGATGTGCGATGTCAAGGGGCCGGGAGCTATTGTGCGTCTTTGGACTGCCGGCATTACCGGAGATGTCCGGGTTCATGTTGATGGCCAAACGATCTATGAAGGGGCTGCCGAGAATTTTTTCAGACAATTCCCCCGGGAATTGAATCGGGACCTCCCGGATTTTGTGGGCTCATACAGGCAGTATGATGCATTGTATTTCCCGCTCCCGTTCTCGAAGCGACTGAATATCGAGTGGATTGGAGATATCAAGACACTGCATTTTTATCATGTTGAAGTCCGGAAATATCCTGCAAGGACAAAGGTTGAGGGGTTCCGTGCGGATGATCTGACTCGATATTTCGGAAAGATCCGGGAAATGGCGGAAAAACTTTCCGCCCGGGATGCGTCAGACTGCTCTCTTGCAGCAACGCACACCGCTGATATTCGACTGAAGGCAGGACGGGAAAATTACATCCTGACCCTAAAAGGGCAGAAAGCCATTTTCGGACTGAAATTCAAGATCGCGGCCGGAAATATGCATGAATTCCTGCGCAAGGCCGTATTGAGAATCTATTTTGACGGGGAATCCCGTCCGTTTGTGGATTCTCCTGTGGGCGATTTTTTCGGCTCGGCTCCCGGCATAAACCCCTATGTTTCGTTGCCGTTGGCTGTTATGAAGGACAGTACGCTGGTGTGCCGGTGGGTCATGCCTTTCAGCGAAAAGGCAGATATTCGCATTATGAACTATGCCGATTATGAGGCGGATCTGCATGTCGAGGCAGCGGTGTCGGACTATCATTGGGATCCGGATCGGAGCATGTATCTGTGCGCAAAATGGAAGGTTGATCATAATCTCTCCTCGGCCATGCCCCGGAACATCGACTATGGCTCCGTAGACGGCACAGGCCGAATTGTTGGTGCCGCATGTTATATCATGAACCCGAGTAATGTTCCGAGTGCTTATGGTAATTGGTGGGGCGAAGGCGATGAGAAAATCTATATCGACGGGGAGCGTATTCCATCGTTTTTTGGGACCGGTAGTGAGGACTACTACAATTATTCATGGTCCAGCGATAACCTGTTTGCCTTTCCGTATTGCGGTCAGTCTCGGGTGGACGGACCTGCGACACGTGGATTTGTTTCAGATTTCAGGTGGCACATTCTGGATGACATTCCCTTTGAGGAGTCGGTTGCATTTTATATGGAACTTATGACGCATGGTTGGGTCGACGGCCTTTCTTATGGACGGATGACCTGGTTCTATGTAAGACCCGGGGCTCGGGATGATTGCGATGAGGTGTCGTTGGATGATGTAAGGGAGCTTACCTGTCCCGTATGGATTCCTATGGCGCTGCTTGGATCGCAGGGATATGCTTTCTGCAATGCGGAGAATGTCGTTGAGCGGATGGAAAATGTCGAATATGATCATGATGCCCTGTGGTCGGAGGGACGACTTCCCGTTTGGACCTCCCGTAAACCGAAGGAGAATCTCTCGTTCTCGATATGCCGGAGTGTGGAGACGGTGGCAACTTTGCATTTTACGGTGGCGTTTATGCCTCATGGCGGAAAATACAGGGTGCTGTTCAACGGCAGCCCCGTGAAGGTGAAAAGAGATAACCATTATGCCTTTTCCGATACCATGGATCTGGAGTACGAATACGGTCGCTATCTCAGGACGTTCTGTACGGAGGAGGTCTCCTTCCGAAAGGGTATAAATACGGTTACCTTCGAGAATATCTCTGAAGAAGGTCGGGAAGCCAGGCTTGGTGTGGATTTTTTCTGGATCAGGTACTGAGACTGCCGCACTGGATTCCCGGGCAGGAATAAGCTGTAAATTCTCGGGATAGTATGGAAGATTCCAGATTGTTATTGGTCTAATGCATTGTCATAAAATGAAAAAGATCCTATTCATTGCCGCTTTGGGTGTATGGCTGACAGGGTATTCCGTCGAGCCGGTCGATTATGTGGACATTTTCGTCGGTACATCAAACTCCCGGGCGATGCTCGGTCCGTATGCAGGGGTTCCGTACGGTATGGTGCAGTTGGGGCCGGACAATCAGGATTCGTACTGGATGTGCGGATATGAGTATGCGATCAGCAACATCAAAGGGTTTAGTCATATCCATGCGTGGATGATGAACGGACTGATGATCATGCCTGCCGTACAAGATCTGGTGACGAAGGAGGGCGATTCTTCCGCGCCGTACCGGGGCGCGAATGCCGGGTATCATTCCCGGATCCTGAAAGAGACTGAAACCGGAGAACCGGGATATTATGGTGTTTTTCTGTATGATGCGGATTGTCAGGCCGAGATGACCGCGACAACCCGGTGCGGCCTGCACAGATACACCTTTGCCGGCGATCATCAGGATGCCCGGATCATGTTGGATCTGCAATTTCCTTCGGAGTACAGGAACTATATCAAGAAAGGGTATTTTAACAAGATTTCGGATATGGAACTCGAAGGTTTTGCCGACACGAGGGCGTACTGCGAAGACTTTGATTACATCCTGCACTTCTATATCCGGTTCAACAAGCCCTTCAAGACACTCAACGGGTGGGAAGACGATACGGTATATAACGATATCCAGAAGTTCGAGGCCAAGGGCGACTGTGGAGCCTTTGTGGAGTTCGATGTTCGGAAGGACGAATCGGTTATTGTTCAGGTAGCCCTTTCATTGGTCGACATTGATGGCGCGAAGAAGAACTACATGCAGGAACTGGAACCTTATGGCTGGGATTTTGACGCCGTACGCGCCGCCGCCAAGGATCAATGGAACGATTTGCTGTCGAAAATCGAGGTGAAGGGCCGGCGTATCGATAAGAAACGGTTCTATACGAATCTTTACCGGTCGTTTGCCAAGCAGACCTGGAATGATGTGGATGGACAATATAGGGATCCGTCCGAGAAGGTCCAGACGTTGCCCGCAGGATACGATATTTACGGAGGCGATGCCTTCTGGAACTCTTACTGGAATTTCAATCCGCTACTGGCTCTCATCGCCCCGAATTTCCTGAACAACTGGGTGCAGACCCAGATCGAGCTGTACGACAAGACCGGTTGGACGAATAATGGCCCCACGGGACTTGAGCATACCGCCGTGATGGACGTTACGCACGAGATTGCGATGATGGTTGGGGCTTATCAGAAAGGTATAAGGGATTATGACGTGGATCGGATGTGGGAGGCTATCCGGCACAATGCAACGGTAAACGGAGGTCACGTGGAGGGCTCCATTAAAGCCGGACAGGATGTTCTTGATATCTACAAGCGATTCGGCTATGTGCCCTATGAGTACGGTCCTGCGAGCCGTGTGATGGATTATTCGTACACCGATTTCTGTACGGCGCAGATGGCGAAAGCGTTGGGTAAGGAGGCAGACTATCGGTATTTTCTCGATCGTTCTGGGAGTTGGAAGAATCAGCTCAATCCCGAGACGAAATGGCAGACTCCAAGGGATTCTACGGGGCGCTGGTTCGAGGATTACAATATCTTCAGCGGGCTCAATTGGACCGAGGGCAATGGTTGGCAGTATACTTGGTATGTACCTCATGATGTCGAGGGGCTGGTGCAGTTGATGGGCAAGGATTTGTTCAACGAACGTTTGGAGAAAGGCTTCGAGAAGAGCAAGAAACACCTTTATGCCGCACACGCTTTCGATCGTTATCAGGAACATCCGTTCGAGTATTATATCAATCACGGCAACGAGTGCAACATGCAGGCGGCCTTCTTGTTCAACTATTCCGGGAAACCGTGGCTTACGCAAAAATATTCCCGCGCCATATTGGATGCTTATTATGGGAACGATCCTTACAACGGATGGCAGGGTGACGAAGACGAAGGGCAGATGAGCTCTTGGTTTGTGATGAGTTCTTTGGGATTGTTCGAGATGAACGGTGGAGTAACGGACGATCCTGAGTTTGACCTGACATCGCCCCTGTTCCGGAAGATGACGATCAGACTGGATAAGAAGTACGCCCGGGGAGACGAATTTACGATCATCGCAAGAAACAACTCTTCGAAGAATATTTACATTCAGTCTGCAAAACTGAACGGTACACCTCTGACTACTCCGAAATTAAAGTGGAAGGATGTTATAAACGGCGGAAAGCTGGTCTTCATTATGGGAGATAAACCGAATCCCGAATGGGGTAAATAATCGGCGTTACGGTTTGCGGTGGGGGGCTTGACCTAAAATAGCGGTAGAGAACAGCCCCCCCCGCATGGGACTAACAAACGGCGGATTTACGTGCGTCCCAACTTCGAGACCATGGGAATTTCCATCGGCTGCGATACCTTTGCCGCTTTGCGGACCGAGAACCGGATGTTGGTTCATCGGTCGCGCAGCAAGCGCAAGACTACCTTTTCGCACCACAGATTTTTCAAATACCCCAATCTGATTCGGGACTGTACGCCGTCTGCGCCCAATCAACGATGGGCCAATGATATCTTAAAGACCGAATGGCCGGATAAACGGCCGCTGCGAAACGGATCCGAGGCGTATGTCGAGCAAATCATCGGCCTGTACAACAGCCGGAGACCTCATCAGAACCTCGTCGGGAGGCTTTGCGCAAACTGTAAAGTTTTTTCAGAACAAGTCAATGTCGAGTTGTGGAGAGTTGCGGTATCCGATACGGCACACCACGATAGAAAGGGTCCCATCCGTCTGTTTGAGTGGTACGGGGCCTGAATACAACGACCAGTTCTGGCTTGAAGCGCTCTTGTAGACAACCGAATAGTCGGGATCAACCGTAATGATCAGTCTGCCATCTTTCAGTTTGTATTCCGGACTCGGGCATTGTGGTTTCTTACCTTCCGGATTCATCTCCCTTACAAAGTCTGATTCTTTGTAGGAGACCCATTTCCGATTGTATTTTTCAATCCATTCCTGCTTGAAAGCTTGTCGCATGCGGCGCAATACTCCGGCGTAGCGTTTTTCCGGGACGAGGTTGTGAACGTTGTATGGATCTTTTTTGCAATCAAACAGCTGTTCGTCTCCGGAGGGGATTTCGAACCAGGCGTTTTGCACATCGTTCAGTTGTCCTGCAACACTCAACTCCTCCATGTTGCGCATCATGTCCATCTGCAACCGATATTTGTTGGGACGATAGACACTTTGTTGTGGCATGTAGTTTTTGATATACAGATAGCGCTTGTCTCGAATCGAGGCTCTTTTCTCGACTTGCTCGTCGAACCGATCGGTTGCCCCGAAAACGTATTTCCGAGGTTTGTCCCGTTGTGTTCCGTACATGGCTTTGCCATGCATGTTCGCAGGAATCGGTACTCCGGCCAGTGAAAGGATTGTGGCGGGGATATCGACAAACATGTTCAAAGCATCGTTTGTTGTCCCGGCCCGATAGCCGTCGGGAAAGCGGATCATGAATGGAACCCGGGTTCCCGAATCCATGATCTCGCGCTTGCCCCGCGGTAAGGGCCCTCCGTTGTCGGAATAGAAAATGACGATTGTATTTTCGAGCTTATCGGCAGCAACGAGCTCTTCATAAAGCTGCTCAAACTGCGTATCCATTCGAGTGATATTGCTGTACATGACCGCCATGTCATGACGTACGACCTCCGTGTCTGGATAGTAGGGCGGTAGAACAACGTCTGAAGGTTTGACGAAAAGTTCGGCTTCTGAGTTTTTCCAGATCATCGATTCATGAGTCACGTTGAGGTTGAAAACGGCATAAAAGGGAACTCCTTCGGGAGCCTGTTTCCAATGCGCCTTGGGACTTGATTCATCCCAGGCCGAGAGCGGCGAAACAAACTGATAGTCGGTTTTGCTGTTATTGGTGCAGTAATACCCGGCCTGACGCAGATACTCCGTGAAACATTTGACGCCAGCAGGAGGTACGACTTCGAAATCCTTGTCAAAATAGTTCGAGCGCATGTAGTTGGCCCCGTCGGTCGAAGAGTAGCGTCCTGTAATGAGCGAATAACGGCTCGGCGACGATACTCCGACACAGGTGAACATGCGTGTATGTCGGACAGATTCCTTGGCGAACCGGTCGAGATTGGGAGTGATGGCAACGGAATCTCCGTAACATCCCAGATAGCAACTGATATCTTCGCAAACGATAACCAGAATATTGGGGCGTTTGGGTGTGGAGTCTTTCGATGCTGCGGATACCGTGGCGCACGACGCCAGAGTAAGTAGCGTGCCTGCACCGTAGAGGATGTCTGATTGCTTCATGATCTCTGTTTTTGGATGGTTTGCCAAGAGGTCAGAAGGGGCTGATTCCCCGTTTTGACAACTCTGTGTCGAGACGTTCGGACAGTTCCCGGCGTTTGTCTGCATACTTCGGATCTGCGGCCAGATTGACCGTTTCGAGCGGATCCTTTTTCAAGTCGATGAGCATCTCGGCGCCATTGCTTCTGAACCGCGTATATTTGAATCGTCCCTCCTCGATGAGCACGCACGTTTTCGTTGTCTCGAGATAGAGGAAACGTCCCGGGGTCAGCTCTTCCTGTCCGAAGGCTCTTGCCGCGAGCGAGATGCCCGATATGCTTGGAGGGGCTTCGATTCCGGCCAATCCGCAAAGCGTGGGCAGCAGATCCCAACCGTTGCAGACCAGCGAATGGTCCCGTTGATTCCGGACGACGCCCCGGCCGGCGATGATCAACGGGACACGTTGGCATTCTTCGTAGGGTACGCCTTTGGTTATCAGCTGATGGGCTCCGGCCATTTCGCCGTGATCGGATGTGAAGACAATGATCGTATTGTCCTTGTTGGGCGATTTCTCAACGGCGTCGAGTACCAGACCTATCTGTCGGTCGATCAGCTCGACCAGCCGTCCGTAGATGAAGCGGTAACGACGCCAGTAATCGGTTGTAAAATCCTTGTACGGAAAGCGGATCTGTCCGAGTTTGGCCGTTGGCTCGAAGTTCTCGGGTAACGGGGGATACTCCGACGGATCGACCTTGTCGGCAAGAGCCCGCATTTGCAGAATGGTTTGGGCCTTTGGCAGGTCCTTGCCTCCACTGGCAAGCACTTCGTCCATGTCGGTGCGGGTCTCGAAACAGATGTCGTGAGGATTGAGAAACGACACGACAAGGAGCATCGGTTGTGTAGCCTTCCGTTCGCGGAGCAGTGTGGCGACGTGTTGAGCGAGTTCTTCGCGCTCATCCTTTTCGATATATTCGAAAAAGTAGTTGTCCGTACCTGCGAACTTCGACTTGTTTTTGGCATTGGGAAGGTGTATTTTCCCTCCGTACAGCGTTTGATAACCCGCATTGCGGAATACGGCGCCGATTGATTGTTCCTGGGCCTGCCGGATCTTCTCGTCGTCGGGGTCCGGGTCGGTATTTGCCCATACACCGGCGCTTGCCGGAGAGACGCCGGTGAAAAGCGCGAAACGCGACGGTACCGACAAGGGGTTGGCACAGTACGTATTGGTAAAGGTGATGCCTTGTCGGACCAGACGGTCCAGGTTGGGTGTAGAGGCGATCGTATGACCCAAAGCACTGATTGTGTTGTAGGATTGCTGATCGGTCATGATCAGGATGATATCGGGCTTCGACAGTCCGGTTTTCGTTTGGGGGCTTTCGGCGGGGGCCGATGCGCAGGCTATGCCGCACAGCGAGGGTACGGTCAGAATGGACAAGCAGGATTTAAGCATGGCTTTTCCGATTTATAAGGAGACAATGTCATTGATCGGCGTATTTGAGCAGCAGATCCTTGACCTGATAATATGCCGGTTGAGGATTGGCCTCTGTATCAAAGAGTGAGGCGAACGTGGTTCCCTCTCTGAAACGATCCGTCATGGTCCAGAAGTTTATGGCACAGGCACCTTTCCCGATATGTTGCAACAGGATCTCCACAACGGCACAAATTGTTGCAGCCTGTTGTTCGCGGGTTTCCTTCAGACGGGCGGTATTCATTGCGTCATCATTGGTCGCAACCGTTACATCGAGTTCGGTAATGTGGAATTCTAGATTGTTCTCGTGGCACCACGAGATCATTTCACGGAGACTTTGAAGATTCTCGGGATCCTGCTCCCATCCCAGCTTGATGTGGGCCTGCCAGCCGATTCCGTCGACCCGGATCTGTTGTGAACGCAGGTAAAGAACCGTTTTCCGCAACTTCTCCCACAGTGTCGGGAGCATGGTTTTGCCGTGTTCGTTGTAGATGAGCTTGACATCGGGGGCGTTGCGTTGTGCCGTTTCAAAGGCCATGCGGATGTATTTCGGTATTTCGAACGTTTCGTGATCCATTACGGCAGTTTCGAATCCGAGAATCGGCCAGGGATTCTCCCAACTGTTCACGCCCGCACGAGGCCCGAACCATTCGTCGGCTTCGTACGTCACGGTATTGGTCGGTGAGGAGGCATCGTACCCCAGGCCTTTCATTCTTGAGCCGCAGAAGGTTTCGTTCACGACATCCATCCATTTTACCACATCATGGTTGGCTTGTACCTCCTTGCTCAAACCCTCCATGAAGGTGTACAGGACCTCTTCGAGTTCTTCGGGAGTTCGGTTGTCCTCTTTGACCCACTTCGAGCATTGTGGCGAAATGGGTCCGTGGGCCCGAATGACCTGTCCGTGATGCCGTGCGATCTCGATGTGTCGCAGATAATCCTCATTGCGCCAGCGTGCTCCGGGTTCAGCGTAGACTTTTGATTGTTTGAAGTCATTTTCCGGGGTGTTATACGCGAACTCCTTGATCCAGCGGTTGTATTGTGCTCCGGACTCATCGAGATAATCCGTCCGGGCCGAGGCTCCGACAAAAAAATACTTGTCGGAATAATACTTCTCCAGAATCTCCCGGATCGAGAGTCGGGAGTCTGGATCCTTGCGAGTCGCGTCCGAGGGTTTTGCCGAGCACGAGGCCGCGCCGAGTGTCAGCAACAAAAACAGATTGAGCAACCTCTTCATGGGGTGATGTTGTTCTTTTTGATGAAGTTATATTACCTTGATCCGGATTTTTTGTAGATCCTGATCCCGGGATGAGCCCCCGATCATGATCTCGAAATCCCCTTTTTCAACATGTTGCTTCATGTCCCGATCCAAACAGGCCAGTTTGTCGGGGGTGATGACGAATGTTACGCTCTTTGTTTCGCCGGGCTCGAGGTGTATGCGTGCGAAATCCTTCAACTCCTTGACCGGTCGGGTATAACTGCTGTACAGGTCGCGAATGTAGAGCTGGATGATTTCGGTCCCGGCCCGTGATCCGGTGTTGGTGAGTTCAAAACGGATCGTACAGGAACCGTCGGCGGGAATGGCTGTTTTGTCGACGCGTGGCTCCGAATAGGAGAAGGTGGTGTAGCTCAGTCCATAGCCGAAGGCATAGAGCGGCGAAGAGTCTCCATCCTTGTAGTTGTGGAAATACTGCGACGGTTTGTGGTTGTAGATCATCTGGATCTGTCCTACATGACGCGGAACCGTGACCGGCAGTTTGGCAGACGGATTGACTCGTCCCGTCAGGATGTTGGCAACGGCGCGGCCGGCGAACGATCCCGGCTCCCAGGCTTGAATGATTGCCGGGACATGTTCGTCAATCCAGTTGATACTCAGAGGTCTGGCTCCGACCAGAACGACGATGACGGGGGTTCCGGTGGCATGGATGCGTTTTACCAGCTCCTCTTGAAGTCCGATCAGATCGAGGCTCATCCGGTCGGTGTTCTCACCCGTTGTCCGGATTTTCTGATACCGCATCGGGTTCTCGCCCACGACGACCACGGCAAGATCACATTGGGCGGCCATTGCTGCCGCCTCGAGAACCTTTGTCGTATCGGTGGCGCGAACATCGTCCCCGTAATCGTAATAGCGGATCTTGGATCCTGCAACCTCCCGGAGCCCTTCCAGAATCGTAATGACCCGTTCGTCGGGTTGAGGCAGAACCCAGTCTCCCAGGACCGACTGATTGTCCGCATTGGGCCCTGTCACCAGAATACGGTTGTATTTCGACAGGTCCAGCGGCAGCAGATCTTCACGGTTCTTGAGCAGGACGATCGACTCTTCGGCCAATTTGAGGGCCGTATTTTGATGTTCCGGCGTGAAGACTCGCGTTTCGGCCTGGGACAAATCCACGAAGGGCTGTTCGAAGAGTCCCAGTCTGAATTTAGCCTCGAGAATGTACGACACGGCCTGATTGATCCGCTCTTCGGAGATCTTTCCGGCCCGTGCCATGGCAAGGACGGAGCGGTAAAATTCGGGACCGTGCATGTTCATGTCCAGACCGGCGTTTACACTTTGGCAAACGGCGTCGTCGAGTGTTTCAGCCGTATGGTGCATGTTGTAGATGCGGTAGACGTCGAGCCAGTCGCTGACGAAAAAACCCTTAAAGCCATACTCTCCCCGCATGATATCCTCCATCAGCCAGGATGAGGCATGGCACGGTTCACCGTTCAGTTCGTTGTGAGCCAACATGATGGAGCCAACGTGCGTCTGTTCGATCAAGGCCTTGTAGGGAGGCAGATGCACCTCGCGCAACGTACGTTCCGACACATCCATCGGAGAGGCATTGGTTCCATTGGCCGGTTCACCTCCGGCAATCAGATGCTTGGCGCAGGCCAGCACTCCTTCGGGGGAAAGCGTATCGCCCTGGAATCCCCTGACGCAGGCCATTCCCATACATGTTACCAGCCAGGGGTCCTCGCCAAATGTTTCGCCGATTCGTCCCCAACGGGCGTCCCGAGCGATGTCGACGTTGGGCGTAAAGGTCCATTGGGAGCCGGTGGCCCGCATTTCGGCTGCCGTTTGCCGGGCCATGACGTATGCCGCGTCGGGGTCGAAACTTGCCGCCAGGGTCAGCGGGGAGGGGTATACGGTACATCCCGAAACCAGGGCATTGCCGTGGATGGCATCGATGCCGATCAACAGGGGGATTTGCAATCGGCTTTTGCGGGCCAGGGCCTGCAGCCGATTGGCCTCCTGGGGTGTCACAACGTGAAGGAATGATCCCACGAGACCCTGTTCGGTCAACTGTTCAAGCTGAGCGATGGACAAATCCTTGTACATGCCGTTTGCGTCGTTGTTTTTCCGCAGCGTGTTTCCGAACCTGGCCGTAGTTTGCCTGATGTGTTCGATTCCGACATATTGCGACATTTGTCCGACTTTCTCTTCAAGTGTCATGCGCGACAGCAGATCGCGGACTCGATGTTCGATCGGCAGATTCGGATTCTGATAGGGAGCCTGCCGGGGTGCGGCCCCCAGGCAGGGTACGGCACCGCACAGCAGAAAAAACAGGATGAATGCTTTTATCGTTCGCATATGTGCCTTTATTCTTCGTAATCGATCATGTAACGGTCCGTCAATTCACGACGCTTCTCCAAGGGCAGGTCGTCATCATATTGCACTTGTAATCTTTTGAGTTCCTGTTTCAGCGTTGCGATTACGTCCCGATATTGCGGATTGTTGATTTCGTTTTTCAGCTCGTTGGGGTCTTTCTCCAGATCGTAGAACTCCCATACGTCGATGTTGTAGTAGAAGTGAATCAGTTTGTAGCGGTCGGTCCGCACGCCGTAATGCGGTTGTACGCGGTGCCATTTCGGATATTCGAAATACTGGTAGTAGACCGACTTGCGCCAGGTATCATCGACGTTTTTCCCTTCGAGCAGCGGGCGCAGACTCACACCCTGTATATCTTCGGGGATCGGGATGCCGGCGTAATCGAGCAGGGTGGGGGCAATGTCGATGTTGGCTCCCAGTTTGTCGATCACCGTTCCGGCCTTTATTCCTGCGGGATAGCTGACCAGACAAGGCATCTGCAGCGATTCCTCGTACATCCAACGCTTGTCGTAGAGTCCATGCTCTCCGAGGAAAAAGCCCTGGTCGCCCATATAGATAATCAAGGTATTGTCATAGAGTCCGTGTTGTTTCAGGTAGCCGATCACGCGTCCGACATTATCATCGACAGAGCGGATGCAGCGCAGATAGTTTTTCAAATAGATCTGAAACTTCCATTTCTTGACCTCCTCTTTGCTCATCAACGGATCGGGCGTCCAATACTGATTGTCTCCGGACCCTCCATACCACAGCCATTTTTTTGCATGCTCCTTGTCGAATTCGGGAGGTACGGGCATCTTGACATCTCCGCGCGATATATGATTTTCGATGGTCGCCATGTTTTGGCCCAACGTCAACTCCCGACCAGCGTAGTCGTCGTTGAAGGTCTCGGGATAGGGGAATTCGACATCCTTGAACAGATCGAGGTATTTCGTGTCGGGTTCCCACGGGCGGTGTGGGGCCTTGAAGTGCAACATCAGGCAGAAGGGCTTGTTCGGATCTCGCTGGCTGTCGAGCCACTCCAGGGCGGCATCGGCCGTGATGTTGGTGGCATAGCCCTTCTTGACGGCCTTGACACCGTTGGTGTTGAAGAGCGGATTCCAGTAGGTGCCCTGTTGTCCGGGATTGTCGTGGATCATGAAGTAGTCGAAACCCGAGGGGGTTGTGAAGAGGTGCCATTTTCCGAACAGGGCGGTCGTGTATCCGTTGGCCTGAAGGATCTTGGGCGTCGTAGGCTGTGATTCATCGAAGACAATGCCACCTTCATTCTGGTAGAATCCGTTGGTTGTGCTGTATTTGCCCGTGATCATGCAGGCCCGGCTCGGTCCCGAAATGGAGTTGGTGCAGATCATGTTGTTGAAAAGGGCGCCGTTCTGGGCGATTGCGTCGATATTCGGCGTCGGAGCCAGTTCGGCATTGATCCCTCCGTATGCACTGATAGCGGCCCGCGAGTGGTCATCGGAAAGGATGAAGAGGATATTGGGTCGTTGAGGCGTGGCATCCGTGGCAGGTTGAGAACATCCGCAGGGAAGAAGCCCGCATCCGGTAATGGCCGTAAGCAAGAAACTGTTTTTCATGATTCAAAAATATTTTATTTTTTATAAAAATCGACACCTTTCGAGGCCTCCAATTGTTTGCCGAGCGATTCGACGACCGATTTGTACGCATCCCTTTCGGCCACGTTGTGATTCTCTTCGGGGTCGGTCCGGCAGTCGAACAGCATGCGGCCTACGGTCTGCTCTTCGGCATTGCGCCACTCGGTATAGTGGTATCGGGGGGTCATCAGACTGACCCCTGCGTGCCATTTTACGACGGCGGAGTTTTTCCACTCCGGATCTTCCTCGCGGGCCAGTTTCGCCAGGCTCTTGCCCTGGCATTGTCCGGGAACGGGCAGACCGGCCAATTGGCAGATCGAAGGATAGAGATCCACGAACTCTACCACCTCATTCACGACACGCCCCTGCGGCAGTCCGGCTCCGCAGAAAATCATCGGAGCCCGATCCACGATTCCGAAATTGGAGTGCTTGCACCACTGTCCATGGTCGCCGAGACTCCAGCCGTGATCTCCAATGAGCACCACAAGCGTGTTGCGGTCCAGTCCGAGACGCTCGAGTTCGTTGAGGATGGCTCCGACCTGGGCGTCGGCATAGGAAACGCAGGCCTTGTAGGCATGGATAAGAGTCCGGGCGATTTCATCGTCCGGGATGTCGCCCTTGTCCGGGATATTCTTGTAGAAGCGCAATTCGCCCCAGGTATGGAATGCCTGTTGCGGGAAGCCACTCCGGTCCATTCGATAGTTCTCGGGCAGTGCGATCTGCTCCCGGTCGTACAGGTCCCAATATTTTTTGGGGGCGTTGAACGGCAGATGGGGCTTGACGATGCCCACGGCAAGGAAAAACGGCTGTCCGCTTTTTTGGAGTTTGCGCAGGTCCTCGATGGTCTTGTCGGCCGTCATGCCGTCGAAATAGGCGTTGTCGGCGACCTCCAGACATTCGTAGGCCTCGGCTCCGTGTCGTTGGCTTTGGCCTTCGCTGTTTTCACGTCCCAGATAGTTGCGCCACCGGGCATTGTCTTCTCCCGGTTTCCAGATACTCGACCACGAGTCGAGCGCATCGTGCTGACCATGGATAACCTTGCTGTTGGAGATGGTGACATAGCCGTTTTGCTTGAAATATCCGGGTAACGTGATGGCCTCGGGGGCTTCTTTGTCGATCTTGGCGTTCACGTCGACAAAGCGGTTCAGCGTGGGCCGCAGACCTGTCATCAACGAGGCCCGCGATGCTCCCGATACGGGAACGTTGCAGTAGGCCTGATCGAAGCGGACACCCCGGGCCGCCAGCCTGTCGATGTTGGGGGAGACAATATCCTGGATTCCATAGCAGTTCAACTCCGTGCGCAGGTCGTCGACTATGATCAGAAGAACGTTCTGCCGGTCGGATTTTGTTGTTGTTCCGTTTGGCTTCGCCGCCTCGCCGGCCTCGGGATGCAGGCCCGCGAAGGCCGTGACTGTACACAGGATGCCTGGTCGTAAAAATTTGTATTCCATGACTATTGCAGGTTAAAACATTTCAGCGTCGGATATCCGTTGTTCTGTCCGGCATCGAGAGCCCAGGTGTTGTCGAAGTCCCAGTCGACATAGGAGTTTTGATCCTTCATCTGGCTTTCGGAGAGCGCTTCTCCGACGCCTCCCAGGCCGGGAAGCGAATCGAGATAGTAACAGTTCGTATAGGTTGAGGTGGTGGCACTCGTCGTGATGGCTCCGACCTTGTTCGAGGGGTTGACGAACGTGCCGATGGAATAGACGTTCGTGACGGTTGCATTGGTGTTTTCTCCGCAAATGCCACCCATTACCACCGAGTTGGCTCCCGAATTGTTGATGATCTGTCCGATATTGTAACAGTTCTCCACGCGGGCGGCATTGCCGCGACCTGCAATACCTCCGGTCACGGTGTTTGTCTTGGAGCCTTCGATGGAGATCGTGCCGGCATTGAAACAGGAGACTACGTTGGCCGTACCACCCGAGATCAGACGCCCTATGATGCCTCCGCAAATCGAGGTGGTGGCATTGGGCTTGAAGTGGATGGCTCCGTAATTGGCGCAAGCCTCGATGCTGAGGTTGTTGGCATCGGCGTTCGTATTGGAGGGTGTGGCAACAATTCCGCCGACAAAACGGGTTCCGTAGATCTCGGCGCGATTGATACATCCGCGGATCGTATGATGCGAAGCGTAGGCAATTCCTCCGACATCGGCATTCACCGCGCCGGTGGCCGTATAACGAATGGTCATGCCCTTGTTTTCGCAATTCTCGATCAGGGACAGGGCCGCCTCTCCGGTGTTTCCGTTGATTCCGACGATTCCACCCAGCGTGCAGGCTTTTGATGACGAGATTTCACCTCCCGAAACGGAGCAGTTACGGATTGTTCCGCAGTCGTTGTATCCCACGATTCCGGCCATCAGCACGTTGGCGGTTGCCGTCTCGATCTGACAATCGATCAGATGGCAGTTGTCGACCACTCCGCCGTTGGCGAGTCTGCCGACGAACATGGCTGACCCCGTACCGCTCGGAACGGCATGTCGGGGTGTCAGGGTGCACTTTTCGGCCGTCAGGTTTTTGACCACCCCGTCGAGATAGGGGAAGAGAGCGGCCGGGGCACTGGTCGAAAGACTCTCGAAGGCGAGATTCATGATTTTTCGGCCATTTCCGTCGTATGTCCCGCTGAACGGCGTCGACGCCGTACCGGCAGGAACCGGCGAGATGCCTGTCAGATCAAGATCTTCGGCTTGACGGATGTAACGGTCGAGAGCCTTTGCCACGTTGCGGAAGTGTCGGACGGTGCGTACGATGCAGGCCTGCTCTTCGGAGGTTCCGTCACCCGATGCATCGTCGAAATAGTTGTGCGTTGTAACCGTGTTGCTCGTTTGGTAGTAGTTGTCCGAGAGATGGGCTGCGACCTGGACCCGCATGCGACCTACATAGGAGCCATAATCCAGCGTCGTGAGATCGAACTCTTCGGTCGCCTCGAACGAATCGATGCGTTGTTGTACGAGGGGTTCTGTATCCTCGTTCTCCGGGTATACGGAGAGCATGTAATAGACGGTTTCCGCTTCGGTCCGGAAGGTCAGTTTCAGCTCTTCACCGTTCGTTACGGAGATCTGCGGAGCCTTGAAGATACCCGACTGTACGACATTGATGACTTGTTCAACGGCAGGTTCGCTCTTCGACCGGAAGATCAATTCGCCTTCGAGGTTGTTTCCCGTTTCGTTGAGATTGACCGTCAGGGCGATGATTTCGTCGCGGGTCGGAGTTCCCGACATCTTGTCGGCGTGGATCCAGTCCGGTTTTTCGAGTACCCAGTCACTGCTCGTCGAGAGCACGACCTCGAACGGCTGAGCAAGGATCGACAACTGCTGTTCGGTCTTGTCCACCTCAAGGAAAAGTTCGGCGGGACGCTGTGTGACGGTGATTTCCCGCTTGATGGCCGGGTTGTCCTGCGCCGAGAAGATCAGTCTTACGGAGCGTTCCCGCTGCTCGATGTTGCGCGTAAAGGAGACCTTGATCGGTTGATTGCCGAAGCTCTCCTCCTCGGAGAGTATGGCAAACCAGTCGGTTTCATATTCATCTTCCTGATGGATGAACTCCGTGGCAACGCTCCACCAGTAGTTGGCACCGACGCGGAGCGTAATCTCCTGCGCCGAGGCATCCAGCGTAAGATCGTCGGTCTTTTCGAGATCGATCACGTAGTCCGTCAACTCTCCGTTATAAAGATCGCCGAAGCCGACCTCCTCCTTCGTGCAGGCTGAAAACAGGGTTGCCCCACAAATGGCAACTATCCATAATGCTTTTTTCATACTGTCTGCGTGTTTTGTCATTTGTTTTCCCAACCCCAGTTTTGATCTTCGTTGTCAATGCCGTTGTTGAGCTGTATCTCCTGCCGGGGATAGGGGAAAAAGAGATTCTGCTTGGCGAAATCGTCGGTAATCCGGGCTCCGTAGACAATCTCGGTCTTGTGCCTGTTTCCCGTCAGGCCCCATCCACCCTCTTCTTTGGGGACAAAGATCTGGTTGACCCAGTAATCGCTCAATGTGAGGATTTTTTTCAGGTGCTCCACGCCGTAACGTCTTGCATCGAACATCTCCTGCCCTTCGCCGACCAGCTCAAAGATCCGTTCCCAGCGTAACTCCTCGCGTACCTCCTCCTGAGTCATCGTCAGGGGCCAGGACTCCGGTTTGATCTCTTCGTCGTCCCGCAGCCCGTTCCCGTTGACGTCGGCGGCACGATTCACCACTTCGTTGATGTATCCGATGGCCTCCTGGGTTTTCCCCAATTCATTGGCGGCCTCGGCCAGCACGAGCAGCAGGTCGGCATATCGGTAGACGATAAAGTTGCATTCGCACGTTCCGCGATAATCGTCGTACCAGTATTTCCGGATGTAGGGATAGATCTGTTCGGCTTGTGCGGTGTTGGCGATATTGGGGAATATCTTTTGCGAACCACCGGTTCCGGTATCGGGCCGATAGTCGTTGAAATACAGGTAGGTCGTATTGATCCGGGGGTCGCAGTCGGTCTCCTGGTTCGATTCGATCTCATTGACCTTTTTGGTGTTTCCGTATCGCGCCCAGTGTTCACAGAAGAGCATCTTCGAGGCCCGGATACGTCCCTGGTTGTTGTTCGTACCCAGGAGCGGCGCAAAGACCGAATTTGTCCCGGCGAGCGTCCGCTCGGTTGTCCGGGCCGACGTTCCCGAGAGTCCGAACTGTATTTCGAAAATCGACTCTTCGGTATTCTTGCTTTTGTTGTTCCACAGTTCTGCGAACGTCGGCATCAACTTGTATTGTCCCGACTGTTTGACCAGCAGTGCCGTATCATAGGCATTCTGGTAGAACTGCTTTTGCTCGGCCTCCGTATAGCGGTCGATCTCCTTTTCCTTGGTGGCGTCGAAATGCTCCTTGGTCAGCGAGGCCATCTGCAGATAGACCTTTGCCTTCAGGGCGGCGGCCGCCATGGCATGAGGATGTCCGGCAACGGTCTGTTCGCTCTTCGAGGGCATCATCTTTTCCGCCTGTCGCAGATCCGAAAGTATCAGGTCATAATTCTCCCGCAGGGAGGCGCGCGGAATATTCGAGTCCTCGAACGATAGAATCGGCTCCTCAACCAGCGGCATGCGTCCATAGGTCCGGACCAGATCGAAATAGGCGATGGCCCGTAAAAAGTGGGCCTCTCCGGCGATGTTCCTCCGGGCTTGTTCGTCGATGGGGGCATCCCAGACATGGACAAGCAGGTCGTTGGTCCGATTGATGGTCGACCAGATTGCCGCAAAGGTCTTGTTGCAATATTCGCTGTTATCGGGTGCGATGGCTCCGATTTCCGACTGGTAGACCGTTCCCTTCACGGTTTTCGAGGCCAGATAGACGGAATTCACACCCATTTCGAAGTAGGTGCAGGCCCGATAGTCGAATGCCGCCATGGACTGGTAACATCCCGTAAGGACCGATCGTACGCCCTGTTCGGTAGCGTAGATCTGTTCCAGCGTCAGGGAGGTCTCCGGGACTTCCTCCAGGAAGGTGCAGCCCGGAGCCATCAGTGCTTGCAACGACAGCAGTGCTATATATATTCTGCGTGTGGATTTCATGGGTTTGAGGTTTTAGAAGTCAAGGGTTACGCCGAGTGTAAAGGTGCGGTTGTTCGGGTAGGAGGCCCAGTCGATCCCCACCTTCATCGGATTGTTCGCAAAGGTGCTGACCTCGGGATCGTACCCCGTATAGTTTGTAAGGGTGAAGATGTTGCGAGCCGTAAAGTTTACGCCGATCCGGGAGATTGCGGATTTCTTTGACAGCTGGAAGTTGTAGCCGATGCTCAGTGCCGCCAGCCGGAGATAGCTGCCATCCTCGATGATCATCGAATTGAATTCGGCCTGGGTACCGTTGTATTTCAATCGCGGATAGGTCGTACTGGGCCGATCTTCCCGATAATAGTTGTCGAAGGCTCGTTGGGTGATGTTTCCGTTGCCGGCGATCAGATTCTCCTCCTGCAGGCGGTTGGCATTGACGATGTCGTTTCCGTAGACACCGTTGAAGATCGCACTCAGGAAGAAATTCTGATAGGAGAAATCCAGCGAGAAGCCGTACGAGAATTTTGGATTCGGATCGCCGATGATGGTCCGATCGTTCGCGTCGACCACGCCGTCCTGGTTTGTATCGTAATAGGCCGGGTCGCCCGCCGCGGGCATCTTCGAATTGTAGATCGGAATCAGCCCCTTGACGTTCAGACGCTCCGTGTCGGTAATCGGCTCGGCCGTAAAGTCACGGCCCGGATTGGCCTCGCGGATCTGCTGGTCGCGGAAGGCCAGATCCTGTGCGATGTCGTTCTGCTGCAGGATTCCCGTGACCTTGGTGCCGAAGAACAGCGCCGTGGGTTTGCCCTCGATGAAGATATTGACATAATCTTTCAGATAGGTTCCCACACCGATGGTACTTCCGGTCATGGCTTTGAAGGTGTGAGCTCCGAATGTCCCTTCGGGAAGTCCGATATCGAGGATCTTGTTCCGGTTCATCGAAAGGTTGGCCGAGACGGAAAGGTTTACCTTGTCCGTCTGTACCAGAACGGCATCCAGCACGAACTCGGCACCCCGATTCCGGATCGAGCCCCGGTTGACGTACATTGACGTATATCCCGTAATTGACGTCAGGTTGATCTGTTGCAACAGATCGGTCGAGAGTTTCTGGTAGAGGTCGACCGTCAGATTGAGCCGGTTCTTGAACAGCCCCAGGTCCAGTCCAAGGTTGTATGTGGTTGTCGTCTCCCAACGCAGGTCGCGGTTCGGCAGGACATTGCGGAACAACGCCAGATCATAACCGCCGGCCGGATTGGCATACTGTCCGTTGCCGAATGTCATCAGTGTCTGATAGGGCTGGATGGCCTGGTTGCCGACCATTCCCCATCCCAGTCTCAGCTTCAGGTTGGAGAGCGCATCGATATTCCGCATGAACTCCTCTTCGCTCAGCCGGTAGGCGAATGCGAACGAAGGGAAATAGCTGAAGCGATTCCCCGCCGCGAACTTGCTTGTGCCATCGGCACGGAAGGTGGAGGTCAGGATGTAACGGTCGTCGTAGTTATAGATAAGGCGGGCAATGAACGAGAGTGAGTTGACCGTGTTGCGGGAGTAGTTCATCACGTCGTCCTTCGTGCCATAGACGAACCCGTCCACCCCGTATTCGTAGATTTCGTTGAACTGGGTTGAGGAGTGGTTGTTTGTGCGGTCCTGCGATGTGGAGATGGATATGCCGGCCGTACCGTCGAGACGATGCTTGCCGAATTGATTCGAATAGTTGAACATGTGGTCGGCGTTGATGCGTAAGGCTTCGAGGGTTGCCGAGGCTCCGATGCCATTGTCCTTGGCGCCCTGGAACAGGTTGGGCCCGAACCACATCCTGCGGACCTTGTTCCGGTAGTCGAGACCCACCGAAGTACGCATGCTCCACGCTTTTCCGAGCGTTATGTCCAGATAGAGGGACGACAGCACGCGATACTCTCGCGACGTGTCGTCGTAATCGGTGAACCAGGCCCGGGGGTCCTTGATCGGATCGCCGTTTTCGTCGACCATATCCTCGTCGACGGGGCCGACCGTCGGGTCAAACGGCCGGAAGACCAGAGCCTGACGGATGAGTCCCGAATTCGAGTTTCCACGCGTGTCGGAGCCTTGGACCATGCTGTTCTTCGAATAGGTGAATCCGGTTTTGGTGCCGAGGCGAAGGTTCTGCGAGAAGTTCTGATCCAGATTCAGACGGATGTCGGCCTGTTCGATCTGCGTTCCGCGGATGATACCCTGATTGTTGAGGAATCCGCCCGAAATATAGTAGTTTGTCCGATCGCTGCGGCCGCTGACACTCACCCGGTGATTGTTGCTGATTGCCGTACGGGAGATCTCATCCTGCCAATCCATCGGTACCCGGCCCTCGATGCTGTACGGCGCGCCGTTGAAGTCGGTCATGAAGGTGGCGAAATCTTCGAGCGAAAGCAATTCCCGCTTGTTTGCCATGATCGATGCCGAGATCGTCCCGGTATATTGTACCTTCGTCTTTTCACTGGTCCCGACCTTTGTGGTGATGAGCACTACGCCGTTGGCTCCCAGCGAGCCGTAGATGGCCGTTGCGGAGGCATCCTTCAGAATCTCGATACTGGCAATGTCCTGCGGGTTGATACCCACCAGTCCGTTCTGCCCCTGAGTGAAGTTGTTGTTGCCGGCGGCTCCGCTTATCGAGACGTCCTGCGAGGCGGAATTCATGATGATTCCGTCGACCACGTAGAGCGGCTCGCTGTTCCCGGTCAGTGAACTGGTTCCGCGGATCTTGATGTTGACGGCCGAGCCGGGCGCTCCGTCGGCCGAGGTGATCTGCACACCGGCGGCGCGTCCCTGCAACAGGTTCTGAATCGAGACCGTCGAGGTTGCTTCCACATCGTTGATATCCACCGACGTCACGGAACCGGTCAGATCACTCTTGCGCATTCGGCCATATCCCACGACCACCACATCCTCGAGTTGCTGCGCATCCTCCGAAAGATGGACCGTAATGGAACTTTTCCCGTCGATGGAGACCTTTTTGGCGATGTATCCGATGTAGGAGATCTCCAGGTTCTTGACCTTCTCGGGAATCTTCAGTGTAAAGGCTCCGTTCACATCGGTCGTGGTTCCGACCGTAGGCTCTTCCACCGCGATGACATTGGCTCCGATCAGCGGTTCGCGATCCGTACCCAACACCCTGCCCGTAATCGTACGGGTCTGGGCCGCACCCGGCAGCGCTCCGCACAACGCGATGACGAAGAAAAGGGATAGTATCTTTGTTTTCATGTTTACGTTCTGTTAAAATTTAATCTTTACACCCAGCGAGAAACTTCTGGCATAGGGATAGCCTCCCAGATCGATGCCCCGAAGCGACCAGTCTCCGGCAAACGAGTTGACAACGGGGTTGTACCCCGAATAGGGAGAAGCCACGAAAAGATTCCGGATCATGAAGCTCACCTCCAGCCCCGAGAGCCATTTGATGCGGCCGGTCGGAATGGCATAGGCAAGGACTACGTTGCTCAGACGCAGGTAACTTCCATCTTCGACCATCCGGTCCGAGATCTTGTCGAAACCGAAGGCTCCGACAGCCGGCGCCTTTCCGTCGGGAGAGTCCATGCTCCAGGCATTTTGCCGGCTCTCCTTCAGAACGTTCCGATCCATGGCGAGGTTGCCCCATTGCAACAGATTCAGATTCAGAATGTCATTGCCATATGATCCGTCAAACTGCAGGCTCAGGGTGAGAGACTTGTATTTCAGAGTTGTGCTCAGGGATGCAATCCAGTCGGGCAGCGGGGAGCCGATGATGGTCCGGTCCTTGTCGTCGACCACACCGTCGCCGTTGACATCGACGAACTTGATGTCTCCTTCAGCCAGTCTGTAATCCTCAAACGGCGGAGTGAAAGGCAAATGCTGACTGCCGACAATCCCGTCCGTTCTGAATCCGAAAAACGAAGAGGGGGCATATCCCTCGACAAAGGCCGTGGCAACATAATCGCCGCCCAGCCCGCGACCTGTAAAGCCGTTGGCGCCGGTTGCCGCAAGGGCTTGTCCGGAGGCTGTTTCCAACATCTTTACCCGATCGATGCCCACGGAGGCCGAAAGGCTCCACTGCCAGTCGGATCGTCGGACGGGGGTGGCATCCACAAGAATCTCGGCACCCCGTTTGTCCATTTTCATTCGGTTGAGGGTCTGTCCGGACCATTGCCCTGCTTCCTGGTGGAATACGGAGAGATGATCCTCAATCTCTCCCTCATAATAGGAGACGCCGAGCCGGATACGATTGTTCAGAAAGCCCATGTCAAGACCGACGTTGTACTGACGGTTGTTTGTCCGGAGCCCCGTGCGGTAATTGAGTTGATCCTGGTAGGGAATCTGGAGCGGATCGTCGCACAACTGGAAATAGTCGCCCAGAAAGTATTGTGTCAGATCATTCATGCCGCTGATCCCCCAACCGCCATGGAGCGACAGCCGGGAGACGACCTTCGGGTCGATGGCCTTGCGGAACCATGTTTCGTTGGAAAGGTTCCAGCCGACCTCGATGAATGGATAATACTGGAAATCGTTGTCCAGATCAATCCTCCGATCCATTCTCAGACCGCCACGCACCTCGTATCGTTTCTTGAAGGAGTATGACAGGTCGGCCGAGACCCCATAGTTCTGTGTGTTCAGCACCGAATGGAACATCTTGCTGGTCTGATTGGCGAGTTTCACCCCTTCGGCCCGCAGACTGTGGTTGAAGTAGTCGATACCCTGCACCGATTCCTGCATCATTCGTTTTCCGAAATACGAACCTCCCAGCCGGATATTCAGATTGTGGCGGTCGTTGCTCACGGGTTTGATCGCAAGGGTGGCATTGACGTCGTAATTCAGCCGGTCATAGTCGGCGATCGAGGCGATGCCGTTGTTGGCCAGACCGACCTCCGTACCGTTCCCGGCCCAGCGTTGACGCTCCTGAATCAGGACATCGACGCCGCCGTTGATATCGAGCGAAACGTACTGTCCGAAATTTCCCGTAAGATAACCTCTCGGCAGGATGCGCCACAGCGACGAATGGTCGTCATAGTCACGCACAAAATCTACGGGATTGCCGACTGCCCCCTCATAGGGAATGGCGGCAATCGATCCAATTGCGCTCTGAGAGCCCAGAAGGGCCGTGGTTTGGGTCAGATCCACCGCGCTCCTTGCCAGCGTGAAGCTTGTGCCGCCCTTGAAAATCCGGCTGATCCGACGATTTACCATTGTGCTGAGAGCCAGTTGTTCCTGCTTCGTCCCTTCGATGACTCCGTTGTCGAGGCTGTACATCATGTCGAAGGAATAGCTCGTCCGGGAGTTGCTGCCGGAGAGCTCCAGTCGATTCGTTGTCGTCACGGCCGGTGAATAGAGAGCCTTTTGCCAGTCGATGCCCGGAGTGGCGGTATGGTATGGCACTCCGTTCAAGTCCTCATGGTAGGAGCTCCAGGCTGCCGGAGAGAGAAAGTCGAGCTGCTTGCCCACGATCGACACTCCGACGCTTGTGCTGAAGACCACGTCCCGACGCTGTATCGCGTGTAAGGGTGAACGAGTCGTAATGACGATGACCCCGTTGGCTCCGCGAGAACCATAGATGGCTGTCGCGGAGCTGTTTTTCAGAACGGAGATCGATTCGATCGTATTGATATCGAGCCCAAGCAGCAGATTGACGGGAAGTTGATAGTCCGACCCGTCGAGCGGTCGATAGAGATTGTCCAGCGAGGCATCCTGAAACTTGTCTGCTCCGCTTTGGTTCGTGTAGGGGTATTTGAGATTCCAGGGATTGATGCCGCTGTCCATCGAGGAGATCATCGCCACCCCGTCCACGATGATCAACGGTTGTTGGGAGGTGCGAATCGAAGAGATACCTCGCACCAGCAGCTCTGCTGCCGCGCCGGGGCTGGCATCGGTCGTCGAGACGCTCACACCCGCATTCTCTGCCTGTAACAGTTCGGACAAACCGTTCAGGTGAACCAGTTTCAGACTGTCGGGGATGAGCGGTCGGGCGTTGACGGTTGAGATCAGGAGTCCCGACAACGCTGTGATTATACATTTCAGGGTTCTCATCGGTTAGTAGTATAAGGTTTTTTAAGGGTTGCGTTATCGGGGCTGGCTGCTGCGCGTCGTTTTCACCACCTTGTCATCGTGTTTGGGGGTGTCGGGCGTTGCCATGTGCACGTTCAGGTCGGCACGCCAGGCGTTCAGGTCGGACATCATCCGCTTGACAATCTCGGGATGCTCGGCCGCAATATTGACGCTTTCCGACGGATCCTTGCTCACGTCGTACAGTTCGACCCGGTTCTGCAAATAGAAGTCGAGCAGTTTGTAGTTGCCGCAGAGCATGGCCGAGCTGATGTAGTCTCCCGTCGAAACGGGTCGCTCATCGGCCTTGTGCCAATAGAGTTTGCGGTCGGCAATCCTGTTCTTGCGACCTTCGAGTTCGGGGCGCAGGCTCAGTCCGTCGAAGGTATATTCCCGGTCGAGGGTCAGCCCGCAAAGGTCCACCAATGTCGGGAAGATATCCAGACTGCTCGCGGGGACCTCCGAGACGCGGCCCTTCCGCTGGTCGGGCAGCAGGACGGCAAAAGGTACGCGGATACCGCCATCGTAGAGATGTCCCTTGCCGGCCTTGAACGGAGCGTTGCTTGTCGCCACCTCCCGCTTGTTTCCGCGGCTTGAGAGACCTCCGTTGTCAGAGATGAGGATGACGATCGTATTTTCACGCAACCCGCGTTGTTCGAGGGCGTTCATCATCTGTCCGATCGCATCGTCTACGGATTTGATCATTCCCGCATAGACCGGATGGTTCTGCTGGACCTTGGTCTCTCCGGCCTCTTCGGGGCGGAATGAATCATCGGTCAACCCGAGACGTTCGCGTTTCTGTCTGAAAGGTTCGATGTCGGCTTCTTTTGCTTGTAAAGGGGTGTGCACGGCATAGAAGCAGCAGGCGATGAAGAATGGTTTGTCGTGATCCCGGTTGATGTAGTCGACCACCTTGCGTCCCATGTAATCGGTCAAATACTCTCCGGGAAGGGCGTCGTCCATGCCTTCGATCGGACGTTCCTTAGCGTTTCCGCTTTTTCCATGGAGATCCTTGTCGTAGGGCGAAAAATAGGATTTTGTGGCGCCGGCGTGTCCTCCGCCGATGTTGATGTCAAACCCCTTGTCCTGGGGCATGCAGTCATCCGTTGCAAGGTGCCATTTGCCGATGAACATGGTTTCATATCCCGAAGCCTTGAACGGCTCGGCCATACAGGGACTCTCCCGTGTCACCTTGCGATCGTCGCTTCCACGTTTGGTGAAGGGTTGGGGCCGGGCGCAGTGCAGGCCCGTAAACAGGGCATAACGCGACGGAACACTCCGGGGATAGGCGACATAGCCGTTCGAAAAACAGGTGCTCTGACGGCACAACCGGTCTACGTTCGGCGTTTCGTAAAACCTCGATCCCGTCAGCGAGAGATCGTTGGCTCCCCAGTCGTCTACGACCAGCAGCAGAACATTGGGTTTTTCCGTCGCGGCCCGTTCGGTTGCGAAAAACGGCGCCGGAGCGATGGTTGCTGCTGCAATACTCGATAAAAAGAGTTCCTTTTTCATGGTTTTTACTTGTTGATTCTTTTATTCTTGTAGTCATTCCAGCAGGCGCGCATCTGTTGCAGGGCTGCGGCGTAGGATTTGTCCTTTACAAGGTTGCGGGTCTCATCGGGATCCTTTTTGTAGTCGTAGAGTTCTTCGGCAACGATCGTTTCGGGATCCGTCGTGCGATTTTTCCAGTCAACCCACACGGTATAGCGATATCGTTCGTTGCGAAGCGTGTATCCCATGACCTTGCCTCTTGGAAACTGGCTGGCCGCATAGGTGTTGACGGAAGGTTCCGCTCCGCGCATCAGGCCGAGAAGAGATTTGCCGTCGAGGTGTTCGGGCGCGGCGATCGAGACGGCCTCGCACAAGGTCGGGAAGATGTCGAGAAACTCCACGGGCGTGGTTACCGTCGAGGGTTCAAGCGACGGGTCGCAGATGATCAGCGGAGCATGTGTAGCCTGTTCGAAGTTGGTGTGTTTGTTCCACAGTCCGTGATCGCCGAGGTGCCAGCCGTGATCGCCCCAGAATACGATGACGGTATTGTCGAGCTGTCCGCTCCGTCCCAGCGCATCGAGGAGCCGGCCGACCTGGGCATCGACATAACTCACGGCGGCATAGTATCCGTGAATCAGTTCGCGGGCCTTGTCGTCGTCGAGAATGGCGTTGTCGATATCCGAAAAGGTGATCAGGGCGGGGATATCGGTATACGAGACCAGTTCGCCGCAATTGTGGTAGGCCAGTTGAGGGCTGTCCTGGGCTTTCCGCCGGAAGGTGGCCAGTGGAATCTCCGCCCGATCGTACAGATCCCAATACTTTTTCGGGGCGCAGAAGGGAAGATGCGGTCTCTTGAATCCTACGGCCCAGAAGTAACGTTTGCTCTTGTCGCAATGCTCGATGAACTCCACGGCTCCGTTTGCAATGGCTCCGTCGGGATAGGCATCATCGGGGAGGTCGACACACTCGGTCGAGGGCTTGATCTTCTCCAGTACGGCATTGCGGGCTGCGGCCGGCTTGAGGCCCTGCGCCAGAAGCTCCTTTTCGAGACGGATCATGGACTCCCGGGTCTCGGGCAGTTGATAATAACTGTATAGGGGTTGGTCGTATTCCGGATTGTAATACGCTTCGAACGATGCGTAGGGGAGACTCCATGAAGCCTGATCCTGCATCTTGTCCACCGACCTCGGATCATAGATCTTGCCGATTCCGTAAGTTTCGTATCCGTTGTTTCTCAGGTGTTGCGGCAGGGTCGTCGCGTCGGGATGTACGCTTCGGATCAAGGTCTTCAGATCCCAGACTCCGGTTCTGTCAGGACAAAGCCCCGTGAGCAGGCTGGCCCGGCTCGGGCCCGAGACGGCCTGCTGACAATATGCATGCGTAAAGAGGGTGCCTCGGCGTGCCAGCCGGTCGATATTCGGTGTCACGGCGCGCGGATCTCCGTAAGCGCCGAGCAGCGGCTTCAGGTCGTCGACGGCAATGAAGAGGATATTCCTGCCTTCACGGGGTTGGGAGCCGAACGAGATGCCGGGAAGAAGGCTGAGTGTTACCACGGGTACGGTATACAAGGGTAACTTTGTAATGGCATGGGTCATAGTCTCGGGTTTGGTTTTTTGATATACAAAGGTAACCTGGCCAGCTCGATTCACGGTTCCAAAAACTTGCAATAAGGTTTGATTTTCTTGTTATCGTTCCGGAGGGAGGAGCGGGTCGAAGAAATTATATTACCTTTGGATAACGATTGACCCGAATGCAGATGAAGAGGTATCTTTTGTTGAAAATGGGATGTTTGATTCTGGGGCTGTGCCTTGCTCCGGAACTCTTCGGTGATACCTATACGTATATGCATTATACTCCCGAGAAGGGACTTCAGGATCGACGGACCTTTGCCAGTGTAAAAGACGCCAAGGGGTATTTGTGGATTGCCACGCGGACATCGATCGATCGCTTTGACGGCAAGGTGTTCCGTCATTACAAACTGCCTTTCGGTCGGGAAGAGGAGCGTATCCGGGGAGTTTGCAGCTCGACCGACGGGAAACGGGTCTATGCCATCAGCCATAAAGGGATCTATCGCTACGATTCCCGGCAGGATCTGTTCCTTTCGGATCTGGAGTCTCACGATCTGCCGACCGAGAGGCTGATCCACAATCTCTGTTTCGACAAGGAAGACAAAGCCTGTCTGCTTACGGACCAGGGGTTGTATCGCGAAACGGCAATCGACGGAACATGGCAACTTGTTGGCAATACGTCGCAATACGAGATCTATGATGCGGTGTTTACGAACGACTCCAGTCTGTATGCCGCTACGCCGCGAGGATTGCTCCGGGGCCGCCTCCGGGGTGGAGATCTGGACTCGGTCTCCATGCTTGAAGCGATTCCTCGGACCCGGATTCTGTCGTTGTATTTTGATGAAGGCACCCGGAAATTATGGATCGGCAGTTTCTCCGAAGGAATCTTCCTCTATGACGAACTGGACTCCGTGGCCCGGCGGCTGTCGACGCCGCAGATTCATGTTCCGGTAAGAGAGATCGCCCCGATGAATGATGATGCGATCTGGGCCGCTACGGACGGACTGGGGATCCTGGAATACAATAAACGGGACGGCGCTTTCCGCAAGAAAATCGGTGATCATATCGTGGGGAGTGTCCCCGATAACATCTATCACATCCTGAGCGACGGACCGATTGTATGGGTGTGCTCCTATTCCAACGGGTTGTTTGCCGTCTACACCCAAAGCATTGTGGAGCGAATCTATCGGTTCGGGAGTTCTGCCGATCGGGGATTGACCCGCAATCATGTCAATGCCATTCTCGAAGATCGTACGGGCGATCTGTGGTTTGCCACCAACGGCGGAATTTTCCGCTATGACAGCAGGCGTCAGACCTCTCATGCGATATATGTGACTCCGGGAGAGAGTAATCAGTTCCTTGCCCTGTTCGAGGATTCCGAGGGGTATGTGTGGGCCGGCGGATACTCGACGAAGATCCTGCGGATCGACCCCGCAACCGAACGTGTCAACCGCATCCGGATAATCCGCGGACGCAACAACTATCAGGTATATTCGATCGTTGAGGATACCTACGGCAATTTGTTGTTCGGCAGTGCCGCAGACTCGTTGATCGTTTATGATCCGAGGCGTGACGCCGGACGTTATGTGGCCTTGAAAGGCAGTTATTCGATGCTGCCGAGCCGCGATGGGACGGTTCTTGTCGGTGGGGTCTCGGGGTTGTACCGCCTCAATCCACTGAATGGCACGGTGAAATCCGTTGCCCTCGGGACGAGTACGCAGCGCCGTACGCCGTTCATCTACAACATGACCTTCGCGGATGAAACCGAAACCGGATTGTGGATTACCACCGACGGCCAGGGGTTATGGTTCGTGGATCTGAAGACCTGCGATGTCAAATCATGGACCGTGGATCAGGGTTTGTCGAGCAATTACCTCTATGGTGTCGGATTCGACAAATTGAATCGGCTCTGGATAACCTCGGAAAACGGGTTGAACTGCTTCAATCCGGCTACGGGTCAGATTATCCGGCTGCACGGAAATATCGGATTACCTTCCTGGTCGTTCAATTTTGCCGCCTTTGCCCAACGCCGCAACGGAGATATCGTGTGCGGAACGCCCAACGAGGCGATCGAGGTGGACCCGTTAAGCCCGTTGCTCAACAACCAGACCCAGGCGAATCTTCATTTTTCGGATCTGACGGTCTATAATACGACTCGTTCGACCGAATATGCGCCTCGGCGCATTCCGATCGACGATCTCCAGACCCTGGTCCTCGACTGTCGGCAGAATGCCTTTTCGATCGAGTTCGCGAATCTGAATCAGTTGTATGGGGATTTGTCGACCTGTCGATGGAGATTGACCGGCATAGACAATGACTGGATCTATTCCGATCAGGGATACCGGTCGATGTACAGCAATTTGCGTCCGGACAAGTATCTTTTCACGCTTCAGGCCGTTCTGCTGGGCAGTCACCAGGTTCTGCAGCAGCGTCATCTGCAAATCGTTATTCCGCCGCCGTTCTATGCCACGTGGTGGGCGATCTGTGTGTATGTCCTTCTCGGTGTAGCGGTTTCGTATCTTGGATATCGTTATTATCAGAATCTGATGGAGAGTCGGCGCTCGGATGAGAAGATCCGCTTTTTTGTCAACATGGCCCACGATATCCGCACCCCTATCACGTTGATCAAGGCGCCGCTTAACGAGATCGAACAGGAGTCGCTCACGGAAAACAGCCGGGCCGCATTGCAACTGGCTTTGTCCAATGTCGACAAACTGTTTCGCCGGGTGACGCAGCTGCTTGATTTCCAGAAACTCGAGCGCAAGGCTATGAAGCTGCAGGTTGAGCAGACCTCTCTGAATAACTTTTTCTATAATTCGATCATGTCGTTTCAGTCGATAGCCCGTCACAAGCAGATCCATCTGACGATAGAGTTGCTGCCCGAGAGCTCTCAAGGCTGGATTGATCAACCCAAGGTTCTGCTGATTCTGGAGAATCTGGTCTCCAATGCCGTGAAATATACCGATCCGGGCGGGCATGTGGCCGTACGGCTCGAAAGCGATGGGCAATGGTTGTCGATCGAGGTTATTGACGATGGTATCGGGATCCCGATGTCGGCCCAGTCGAAGATCTTTTCGCGTTTCTACCGGGCCGACAACGCCTCCAATTCGAAGGAGACGGGCAGCGGTATTGGGCTGTTGCTGGTCAAGCGTCTTGTTACGCTGCATAAGGGTCAAGTTTCGTTTGTCTCTACGCCGAAGCGCGGGACGATCTTCACCGTGAAGTTACCCTGCCGGCAATGTGACTATCCGCCGGCCGAACAGTTGATGACGAATCAGATCGTATTGGCAGAAACGACTCCAGCCTCCGAGGTTGACAAATACGAATATACCGTATTGATCGTTGAAGACAACGATGAACTGCGTTCTTATTTGGGGGTCTACCTGCGAAAAAAATACCGGGTTCTGGAGGCGGAAAACGGACAACAGGCTGTTGACAGGGCCTCGGGTGAGAATGTCGATCTGATTATTTCCGACGTGATGATGCCGGTCATGGATGGATTCGAGATGTGCAAGCGGTTGAAAAGCGACATTGCGACCAGCCATATCCCGATTATTCTCCTTACGTCGCTCACCGAACGCGAGCATGTCATACGAGGCATATCGTGCGGTGCGGAAGATTATATTGGCAAACCTTTTGATCTGTTGATCCTCGAAACGAAAACCGACAACATGATCAAGAACCGGTCGAGACGCAAGCAGCGGTTTATCGAGAACAATGTTTCGGAACAGGATGAATCATTCGGACAGTTGACCGATGGTGATCGGAATTTTCTGGACAAATTCTATGAATTGGTTGGGGAGAAGATGTCCGACGAATTGTACACGGTCGAAAGAATGTCGTATGATCTGGCGATGAGTTATTCGGTCTTCTATCGCAAGATCAAGACGCTGCTTGGTATTACGCCCAAGGAGTTGGTCATGGATCTGAAGATGAAGAGGGCCGCTGAATTGCTCGTCGGACAGAAATACAACATCGGTGAAATCGCTTATCTGGTGGGCTTCCCCAACGCCAAATATTTCAGTACGGTCTTCAAGAAATATTACGGTGTTTCGCCTACGTCGTACGTTCAGGAACACGAGAATCGTTGATCCCCGGAGAGACGTCCGACCGTGTGATGGCTATGGGCCGTTGCCCCTTGTTCCGTCGAGATCCCTTTTGGCGATCATGTGGGTTTTGTCCGGACAGCATGTCGGAAAGCCCGAGTCTCATCTTCAGGATACTGGATGGTATTCTGTTTTTATCTTTAACAGACCGTTCGGCACCCAAATTTAACGTTAAATCGGGACTTTGGCAATGAATCCGGAAACTTTGAACGATTGGTCCGGATTTTTGATGGAAATTTCCGGCGAAATTCCGCTTTTCCGTTTAATTTTGTTGGCGAACAAACGCTACAACCCTTCATCATCATGATCATGGCTCTAAAACGAACGCTTGGAATGGGGACTCTCCTTGGGATGATGTCCGTCCTATTTGTCTCATGCGGTGCCGGAGATCCGCACCCTGTTAATTATGCAGGCAATCGGGCGCCGTTGCAACCTGCGGCTTTCGAGGAGTTGCCTCTGGGAAGCATCTCTGCGTCGGGATGGCTTCGCAAGATGCTGGAGACACAACGCGACGGGGCAACCGGCCATCTTGATGAACTTTATCCGGCGGTTATGGGACCGCGGAATGGCTGGCTGGGCGGTGACGGCGATCAATGGGAACGCGGTCCCTATTGGTTGGACGGGTTGCTTCCGCTGGCCTACTTGCTGCAGGATTCGGCGTTGATCGCCAAAACCCGACCCTGGGTCGAATGGACTCTGGCCAGTCAGCAGGAGAACGGCTATTTCGGCCCGAGAACCGATTACGGCCCCGAGGCGGGGTTGCAACGTGACAATTGCCGGGACTGGTGGCCCAAGATGGTGATGCTCAAGGTGCTCATGCAGTACCATTCGGCGACGGGGGATCCTCGGGTTCTCGATTTCATGACCCGTTATTTCCGCTATCAACTGGCGAATCTCGATACCTTTCCGCTCGATCATTGGAGTTTCTGGGGCCGATTCCGCGGCGGGGACAATCTGATAGCCGTCTACTGGCTTTACAACAAAACCGGAGAGGCTTTCTTGCTGGAGTTGGGGCGTAAGCTCTATGCACAGACCGAGCCTTATGCGGAGATTTTCCGGAAGCGGGACAAGTTGACCCGGGTGGGAACGATCCATGCCGTGAATCTGGCCCAGGGAATCAAGACTCCGATCGTCTACTGGCAGGCTGATCCACGTCCGGAATACCTCGAAGCGCTGGATTGTGCGTTGGAGGATCTGCGGCGTTTCCAGGGATACCCGATCGGGATGTTCAGCGGGGACGAAACCATTCATGGCAACGATCCGACACAGGGCATCGAATTGTGTACGGTAGTGGAGTACATGTTTTCGCTGGAGACGATGTATCGTATTACGGGGGATCCGAAGTATGCCGAGCTGCTTGAGCGGGTAGCATACAACGCGTTGCCGGCCCAGGTGGACGATCGGTTCCTCACCCGTCAGTATTTTCAACAACTCAACCATGTGGAGCTGACGCGCGGTCTGCGGAACTACGATGTCAATCATGCCGGTCTGGACGGTTGCTTCGGCTTGCTGACCGGCTACCCCTGCTGTACGTCGAACATGCATCAGGGATGGCCCAAATTTACGCAGAATCTGTGGTTCGCCACCCCGACGAACGGCGTTGCCGTGACACAGTATGCTCCCTCGGAGGTGCGCATGCTGGTTGCCGAAGGCGTTCGGGTCCACATCTCCGAACAGACCTGTTATCCCTTCTCGGACCGGGTGCTCTTCCGGATCGAATCCATCGGGCAGCCGGCCCGTTTCCCCTTTGTGCTGCGCATCCCCTCGTGGAGTTCCGACACCGGGCTGCGGCTCAACGGGAAACCGGTCATCTTCACCCTGGGTGAGGACCGCCTGGCGACGATCGACCGCCTCTGGCAGTCGGGGGATGAACTTGAAGTCCGTTTCACGCCGCATGTCCGGCTCTCGACCTGGAAAGAGAATGCCCGCAGCGTCGAACGGGGCCCGCTGATCTATGCCCTGCGGGTGAAGAGCGACTGCCGGAAGGTCGACCTCCGGGATCCGGTCGGCCAGGGAGCGTGGTTCTATGAACATACCGCCGCTTCGGCCTGGAATTATGCCTTGATCCAGTGCCCGGAGGATTCGCTGGATCTGAACTATGTCCTGCGGATCGATTCCGCCAAACTCGACAACGTTTATCCGTGGAATGAGGCGGCAACACCGCTGTCGATCCGGGCTCGGGCTCTTCGTGTCCCCTCCTGGAAAATGTATAACGGGATGGCCGGACCGCTGCCTTACAGCATCATGTATGGCCTCGAAACGGCCGAAGAGGAGGAGATCGAACTGATCCCCTACGGTTGTACGACCCTTCGGATTACCGAATTCCCGATGACGGGTCACTATTCGGCCCAATAACGCATCACAACGGGGCGGATCCGCCGCCTCCTGCGTTTTGGAATCCGGCGGCTGTCCGTCGGTCTGCTGTCCGTTGTCGGTCTGCTGTCCGTTGTCGGTCTGCTGTCCGTCGGTCTGCTGTCTGTCGGCCGCGGCGTTCGGAAGACCCGGGCAGCCGATTTCCGGTGCAACCCTCACCCCTCCCCGGTTCCGCCACATTGTCAATCCGGACGGTCGGCCCTGTACCTGAATCCGGTATGGACGAATCCTCTTCTGTCTACTTGTGCTCCTCCTCCAGAACAAGCCTGCGGCGAAGCAACGAGATGGCCCGCTGTTTCGTGTTGTAAATGGTCTGGATGCTTTTGTCGAGAACGCGTGCAATCTCTTCGGGACGGTATCCGTCGATATAGTATCCCATAACCCGGGCGCACTCCTCCGGAAGCAGACTTAACAGCTCCAGCAGATGCCGCCGCAGGCCCGGCCGGAGACTCTCGGCATTGCCGCCGGGTTCCAGCGACATCTCCCGGTCGTATTCCATTTCGTGGGCCAGATGGCGCATGTGGCTCCGATAATGGTTCTTCATGGCGATGACCAGATAGCCCTTCAGTTTGGTCAGACTGTCGAATTGCGTGTCGGAGAGCCACAGCGCGAGGAAGATGTCCTGCAGAACATCCTTTACGTCGACGTCGGTTTTGCCGAAAAGCAGGTGGCCGTAGAGATGCAACCCGTCGTAAAAGAGCGAGTAGATCCGGCCGAATGCCTCCGGCTCCCTTCTGTTAAAGCGTCGTAACAAAAGACTGTCACACTCCGTACCCATAACTAACCTTCGGGAGAACTCCCTGCTCGCAAAAATAAAAAAAATTACAAATAAAATGATTCCCGGTCGGTAGATTTGTCCGATTCGGGCGTTTTATGGGAAAAAAGGGTTATGAAACCAAGCGAACAAGAGAATCGACTGGCACGTGCAGGTGCGGAACTTGACGCGATGATGCGGCTGTTTGACACCGACCGCGAGTCCGATTCCCGGGAGGAGAGCCCCGACGCAGCCTACGAAGCCCGGAAGCGACGCGATGTGGCGGAACTGGTCTTCAGAATCGAGGCATTACGGCGCCGCCGACGCCGGTTGCACAGGCTTGTGGCATCAGCTTGCGGCGTGGCGGCCTGTGTGGCCATCTGGCTGGCTCTTCCCTCCGACGGCGGGAAAACCGCCGACTCGATCGACCGCTATGAAGTTCCGGTGCTGATCGTCGACAACAACGCTCCCATAGCGTTGACGCCGGGGCCCGGATCGACGGCTGATCCATCCCGTGAGATTGCGCAGGCCGGGACGGCCGAGACTTCCCGGGAGCCGGAAACCTCCGGAACTGCGACAAACGGAAGTCCCGATGAGGCGGCACCAGAACCGAGTCTGCATCGGATCCTTGTTCCGGCCGGACAGACCTATGCGTTGCAGTTGCCCGATGGCAGCCGGGTGGTGATGAATGCCGAGAGCAGTGTCTCTTATACCGTTCCGTTTGCTGTGTCGCTGCGCGAACTGACCCTTCAGGGCGAGGCCTATTTCGAGATTGCACCTTCGGAAATCCCCTTCGAGGTGGTGGCCGGGACGGCGCGGATCCGGGTCTACGGTACGCGGTTCAATGTCAAGGAGTCCGCCCAACGGGGCAATGTCACTGCGGTTCTGGCCGAAGGCAGCATAGGCATGAGACTTCCCGACGGCCGGGAGTTGCGCATGGAGCCCGATCAGTTGGTTTCGTTCGATATGACCTCGGGAGATGTCTCCATGCAGCAGGTCGACAGCGAAACGTATTTGGCCTGGACGAACGACCGTTTCAAATATACGGATGCCGCACTTGGCGAAGTGCTCGACGATTTGACAAGATGGTACGGAGTCAAACTCGTCTGCCCGGACGCGGGAGAGACGCGATTGACCCTCGACGTGAGCCGCAGGACCTCGCTGGAGAGTCTGCTTGCGGATCTGGAATTGCTTGTCGGAAAGAAAATAGTAACTGAAAAGAGATTGCCTATGAAGAAGTAGATATCCTACACCCATTCTTATTGAACCGGGAGAGCGGAACCCGGGGTCCCGCTCTCCAACCAATGTACGATGATCGTTCCGGAGTCTTGACGTGAATTGGAAGTCCGCAAAAAGATTGCCGGAAGGAGTTCCCGTACCAGTTTAGATATTGTCGTAACATCTAAAATGCTTTCAAAGATATGCAAAATAATCGTAAAAAGCGGAAGAAGAGCCCTCTTTTTTCCATCCTTGCGGTCATCCTGTTTCTCGCGGGGGGGGGAATGGCTCCGCTCTGGGCCGCCCCGACGACAAATACCGAAGATTTTCTGCTGACCCGGTTGAATACCGGCAGCATTACCGTCCATATGACCAACGTGCCGCTGGAGCGTATCCTCAACCAGCTCAAGGCACAATCCGGCATAGAGTTCGGCTTCAACAATACGGAGATCCGCACACAACGTTTCTCGCTGCACGTTGACAACGTATCCTTGAAGGAGGCTCTCGACGTGCTGATGGCCGGTAGCGGCAACCGATACATGTATGTGCTTCGTGACAATCGGGTCATCATCCTTCCGCGTCCGATCTCCGAAACGGAGTCCGAGGAGTCGGCAGCCGAACTGTTGCGCGGCGTGGTTCTTGACCGGAACAAGAAGCCGATTGCCGGTGTCAATGTCGTGGTGAAGGGTACTACCATGGGTGTCACGACCGATTCCCAGGGCTTCTATGAGATCCGTGTCCCGCGGAACGTGACCCTGCGTTATACGTTCATCGGGATGAACCCCGTCGAGCGGGTCTACAAGGGTCAGACGGTCCTCAATGTCGTGTTGGAGGAGGCCGAGACGTCGGTCGACGAGGTGGTTGTCACGGGTTATCAGGTTGTCAACAAACGGAGGAGCACCAGCGCCATCTCTTCGGTCCGGGCCGAGGATATCCGGATTCCCGGTGTGCTGACCATCGACCGCATGCTCGAGGGACAGATCCCGGACATGATGCTTACGACCAATTCCGGCGAGGTGGGTGTAGCCCCGAAGATCCGTATCCGCGGAACCTCCACGCTCATCGGCAACCGGGAGCCTTTGTGGGTGCTCGACGGCATCGTGCTGCAGGACCCCGTGGCCATCAGCCCCGAGGAGCTCAACAACCCCGATTACATCAACCGGATCGGAAATGCCATTGCGGGTATCAATCCCCAGGACATCGAGCGTATCGACGTGCTGAAGGATGCCGCGGCCACGGCCCTCTACGGTACCAAGGCGGCCAACGGCGTGATCGTCATCACGACCAAGAAGGGACACGTGGGCAAACCCCTCGTCAATTACAATTTTACGGGATCCGTGAAACTTCGTCCGCGTTACAGCGACCGCAAGATCGATCTCATGAATGCCTCGGAGCGCCTGGCCTTTTCCAAGGAGCTGGTCGACAACGGTTACTCCTTTTCGTCGAGTAACAGCCTGGTTGGATATGAGGGTCTGGTGAACCGGCTCTACTCCGGAGCGATCGATTATGCTCAGTTTGCCGCAGAGTACCGGCGTCTCGAGGAGATGAATACCGACTGGTTCGATCTGTTGACCGAGGATTCGTTCTCCCATCAGCATACGGTGAGCCTGTCGGGAGGTTCGGAGGATATCCGCTACTACTCGTCGGTGGGATATGCCCGGGACAACGACGTTATCAAGAACAACTTCAACGAGCGATACACGGCGACGCTGAATCTGAATACGGTGCTGTCGTCGCATATTTCGGCCGATATCGGGATCAAGGGCAATGTCAATACGCGGCGTTACAATCAGGAGGAGATTGCACCGCTCAATTACGCCTACACCACGAGCCGGGCGATTCCGGCTTTCGACGAACAGGGCGATTATTACTTCTATTCGCTGCCCAAGAACAGCATTGTGGGGTATGACTACAATGTGCTCAACGAGTTGGAGAACAGCAGCATGGACCAGAACGGCTCGTCGATAGCCATCAACCTGTCGCTCAACGGGACCATTACCGACTGGCTGCGGGCTTCGCTGATCGGCTCCTACACCACCTCGTCGACCGACATCGAGGGCTGGTGGGGCGAGAGGAGTCACCATGTGGCGGCGCTCCGTCTTTCGAACTACGGCGTGGCGGCTCCCAGCGGGGAGGATTCCGAATCGACGCTTCCGTTCGGCGGGGAGTTGTCGCAGACCAATGCGCGCAGCACCACCTACATGGCCCGGTTCCAGCTCGATCTGAACAAGTATGTGGATGCGGAACGCAACCATTTGCTGGACGGCAGTCTCGGTTTCGAGGTCAACTCGACCCGTTATCGCTCTTCGGCCTCCGTATCCCGGGGGTATTACAAGGATCGCGGCAAGCAGTTTTCGAAGCCCGAGCTCGACGATTATCCCTATTACAAGGATTGGCTTACGGACAATGCCTATCCCACGATTGTGGACAATCTGACCAACATATTGTCGGGAATGCCACCCTGTCGTACAGTTACAAGGACTATTTCACGTTGAATGCCAATGCGCGGTTCGACGGTTCGAACAAGTTCGGAGACCAGAGCAACGAAAAGCTGCTTCCCGTGTGGTCGGTTTCGGGGAACTACAATCTTGCCGCACACGATGCCGTGAAACGGGACTGGATCGACTACCTGCTTCTGAAGGTCTCCTACGGATTGCAGGGTAACATGCTCGACGATCAGTCGCCGGTGATGATCATCAGCCAGCAGCCCATCGATCCGGTCTACAACGAGCTTGTCTCCAAGATGGACACCTATCCGAATCCCAATCTGAAGTGGGAGAAGACCTCGTCGTTCAATGCCGGTCTGACCTTCTCGCTCTTCGACAGCCGCCTGCAGACCGAGACCAACTTCTATCACAAGAAGACGCGCGACGCCTTTCTTTCGAAGCGCATCTCTTCGGTCAACGGCATCGATGAATATGTGGTCAATTCGGGCGATGTGACCAATTACGGATACAGCATAGCCTTGACGGCGATTCCGGTTCGCACGAAGGATTTTTCCTGGATCCTGGCCACGAACTTTTCGAAGAGCTACAACCGGATGAATACCCGGCCCGGTGAGGAGCAGTACGAACTGGAGAACTTCCTTAACGGTACGGCTCTTGTCGACGGGCAGCCCGTAGGGACGTTCTACTCCTATCGTTTCCTGGGGCTGAACCCCTCGAACGGAGAGCCGCTCTTCGACGACTGGGAGGATCGTCAAGATGAGCTGAAGGGTCTGACCAAATACGAATGTTATACGCGGGTGCTTACGCCGAGCGGACTTCGGGAGCCGACCATTGCGGGAATGGTGAGCAATACGCTCCGTTATCGGGACTGGCGCCTGAATGTCAATCTGACGTACAGCCTGGGTTCGAAGATCCGCAAGTTCAAGCTCTTTGAAGGAACCGCCTTCATTCCGTCGCGGAACGTCCCGGCGGAGTTCAACGACCGTTGGCGCAAGCCCGGTGACGAACTCACCACCAACATCCCGAATCCCGACTGTTACCGGGGTCACTATTCGTCCGGGAGTTCGATGAACAACGAGATGCCCATCATCGCCTATAACAACATGGACATGTACAATTACAGCGATATCCGGGTCGTGAGCGGCAACTACCTGAAGTGCTCGACCATCGGGCTGACCTACGAGTTTCCGCAGGAGAAGATCGCCCGCATGGGGATGTCGCGACTGGCCGTGAATGTGGCGGCCAACAACCTCTTCACGATCTGCTCTCCCGAGCTGAGGGGCCAGACGCCGCAGCAGAGCGGTTTTGCGCAGATCGAGCTGACCGATCGACCCATGTTTACTCTCAGCCTGGATATTTCATTTTAACAGACACTACCCATGAAACGATTTTACATATTGCTGGGCGTACTCCTTTCGCTGCTGACCGCGACGTCGTGTTCGTTTCTCGAGGAGTATTCGCAGGACAAGTCCTATGTGCGCAGTTACACGGATCTCGACGAGTTGCTGCTCGGGGACGGATACATGCCGATCTGCATCTCGAATTACCACATCGGCATCTCATACGATTTGCTGGAGGCTCCGTGGTACTATCCCTATATCCATCTGATGGCCGACGAAGTGTCGGAGAACATCCGTCAGGATGCCTCGTCGGCGGCGATTGCCGATGCGCGGGAACTCTACTTCGGCTACTACACGTGGCAGCCCGAGGTGGGGATCAACGTCCTGGGCAACGCCTTGGGCGAGGAGGACAAGGACTGGAACAACATCTACCGGCACATCAATATCGCCAATATGGTCATCGCGGCCATCGACGATCAGCGGGCCGAGAACGAAGACGACGAACGGGAAATCCGGCGGATTCGCGGAGAGGCCTGTTTCCTGCGTGCCGCGTGGTATTTCACGCTTGTGAATCTCTATGCTCCGCCCTATGCCCCGCAGACGGCAGCCACGACTCCCGGCGTGCCGCTCAAGACCACGGAGTATATCGAGGACAAGCTCTATACACGCAACAGCGTTGCCGAGGTCTACGCATTGATTCTCGACGATCTGGCCCTGGCCGAGGAGTCATTGTCCGCGTCGACGCGCAAGTCCGTCTACCGGGCCGACATCACGGCCGTCGAACTGCTCACCAGCCGTGTCTACCTTTACATGCAGGATTGGGAGAAGAGTTGTGAATATGCCCGGAAGGTCATCGAGCGCCAGCCCGGATTGCAGAACCTCAATACCATGGCTGCCGGGCAGATCTTCTTCAGCCAGGATCTCTCCGAGTTGATCTTCACGATGGGATCCGGAGGCCTGCGCTCCTCGATCTCGAATCTGAAGATGGACTTCGGCATTTCACCGGACCTTTACGCCGCGTACGATGATCCGAACGATCTGCGGCTCGAATACTACATCAAATACAACGAAACGGACCAGGCTCCGGAGTATGTCAAGGAGGGCTCCCCTTCCGATCTGAACCGTCGTACGCCGTCGGCCAACTTCACCTTCCGGACGTCCGAGGCCTATCTGAATCTGGCCGAGGCAGCGGCCTGTGACGGTGATGACGTGACGGCCCGGGAGGCTCTCAACGAACTGCGCCGGAACCGTATCCGGAGCGGAAGCTACACCGATGTCACCCTTTCGGGCGACGAGCTGATCGAATACATCCGCAATGAACGCCGTCGGGAGTTGTGTCTTGAGGGGCATCGCTGGTTTGATCTGCGGCGCTATATGGTCAGCACGGTGCTCCCCTATACGAAGAGTATCACGCACAGTTACACAACGTATGAATATGTCTATGATCCCGGTTCGTATTCATATACATACAAGCCGATGCAGACCATTGAGTACCAACTCGAAGAGAATGATGCGGCCTATACGCTGCCCATTCCGCACGAGGTGCTGGAGTACGACACCGAAATCAGCAACAATCCGCGCCCGGAGCGCCCGGTGATAAATACCATAACTTATTGATTGCCGAACGATGAAACGATATTTTCCCTTATTGATGGCGGTCCTCTCTCTGGCGGCCGTCTTCGGGTGCTCCGAAGAGATGGAGTATACCGATTCGACTCTTCGTTACAACGATTTTCTCCGGCCCGAAGGGGAGTCCGACGAGATCTATGCCCTGCAGGAGGAGTTCTACCGGGACGAGAAGGTTTACGTGCTCTTCAGCGACACGTTGAGCCGGCAGTATCTGGGTGATGATCTGGCGGGAAATCCCTGCTATTCCTACCATGTGATCGACATGGCCTATTCATTGACCGGGTATATCCAGGACAAGTTCAAATATGAATACCTGGAGACGGATGCCGAAAAGCGGAGTGCCGCACAGTTCATCCAGGAACAGCTGCTGCCGCGATTGAGCGAGAACAATCGACCCTATTCGATGCTGTTGGTCAATTCGATTACCCAATACACCAACCAATATACGGGTATGGTTGCCGTATCGCCGGCTCCGGTGGTCTATTCAGGCTGGCAGTGTACGGCCGTTGCGGTCGGGGGAGTCAACGAGATGGACGATGCGGAGCTGGCCGTTTATCAGCGATCGTTGCTCAAGGCCATCGTCAACAACAAGATGGCAACCGTCGACGAGTCGGTCTTTGCGGAGTTCTACTCCTTCTGCGATTCCTATTACGGCACCTTCGGCATGAATACCGAGGAGGCCTATTACCTCAAGGAGCACTATCCCACGCTGAAGGATCTGGGATTTCTTTCGGCCTATGGATACATGGATAACGCCTATTACGAGGCTTTCTACAACTTCAAGGCCAAGGAGTATGACCTGAGCGACTATATCGATGCCATCTTCTCCTCGACGAAGGAGGAGTTCATGGCCGAAAATGCCGACTATCCGATCGTGATCGAAAAGTATAACATTCTCCGGGAGATCATTGCCGATCTGGGCGTGATTCTGGATTAAAAACGTATCACCATGAAAAAGATTCTGTTCTGTATGGGCGTATTGCTCCTCGGGGCGATGTCGTGTGACGATTCGGAGCCTGTTTCGGCGCGGCGTCCCGATGCCGAAGGGACGTTCACCGATTCGCGGGACAATACCGCTTACCGCTGGGTCCGTTACGGGAATCTCGAATGGCTTTGCGAAAATCTCCGCTACGCCACGGCGGGAACCATGCCCGATACTACACCTGTGTCGCCGAACATTTACGACGATGGGCGTGCCTCGGCCTATTACGACCGTTACGGATACCTCTATACCTATGAATCCGCGCTGACGGCCTGTCCCGAGGGTTGGCGTCTGCCGACCGATGCCGAGTGGAGTGCGGTGGGCGATGCGGAGTTGCGGGCCGCGGAGGGCGTGGCCCTGGAGCTGGGCGGATTCTACAATGCGGAGAATTCGCGCCTCTCGGATTTCGATGCCTATGTCACGGCCTTCGGTTATTATTGGAGTGCTACGGAGGATGACAGCAAGGTGAGCAACAGCTATGCCTACGCGCGCAGATTCCGATACAACTCTCCTGCCGTCGAACGATTGAGCATTGCCAAGGATTATTATTTGAGTGTCCGCTGTGTCAGGGACCGAAGCAATCATTGAGTCATGGAAAGCAACGACATCATTCTGAAAACCGAACATCTCTCGCATCGTTACAGCTCCGCACAATGGGCCATTCATGACATCAACATCGAGGTTCGTCGCCGGGAGATCCAGGGATTGCTGGGCTCGAACGGTGCCGGGAAATCCACGTTGATGAACATCGTCTGCGGCGTATTGCGCCAAACCTCCGGCGAGGTCTATATCAACGGACTGGATATTCGCCGGAATCCCATCGAAGCCAAGCGGCTCATCGGCTTCCTGCCGCAACAGCCTCCGTTGCGGACCGATCTGACGGTTCGCGAGTATCTGCGTTACAGCGGATTCATGCGTTGGATCCCCTCGACGGAGATCCGGCGGGCCGTGGACGAGGTGATGGAGAAGTGCCGGATTGCCCATTTTGCCGATCGGCAGTTGCGGGCTCTTTCGGGCGGCTACCAGCAGCGGGTGGGGATTGCCCAGGCCATCATCCACAAGCCGGCCCTGGTGATTCTCGACGAACCGACGAACGGCCTCGATCCCAACCAGATTACGGAGATCCGCAACCTGATCCGGGAGATCGCCCGGGAACATACCGTCATCCTTTCGACCCACATGCTCACCGAGGTGCAGGCCATCTGTGACAACGTGCTGATGATCGAACACGGGAATCTCGTCTTTTCGGGGACGCTCGAACATTTCGACAACTACATCGCTCCGGATTCGATTCTCGTGCGGTTCAATGCTCCGCCGGCTTCCGAGGTGCTGTTCTCCCGGGAGGGGATCCTGCGCGGGGAGCAGCTCGATGAACAGACCTTCCGTCTCTATTTCAAGGAGGAGGCGGACCGGGTCATCGAACCGCTGGTAAGCGACAGCGTCGCTCAGGGTTGGCGCCTCGTACAGGTCGGCGTGGAAAAGAAGTCCCTGGATTCCATCTTTGCGGCACTCTCCAAAAACAGAAAGGCATGAAAAGAAATCATATCATACGGCACATCGCACAGACTGAACTGCAGTCGTTGTTTTATTCACCCGTAGCGTGGCTCATTCTGATCGTCTTCTCGTTTCAGTGTTCGCAGTTGATGCTGCGTCTGGCCGAGTCCCTGGCCGTGCAGAAGGCCATGAACTATACGCTGAGCAATCTGACTGTCTTTGTTCTGAACGGACAGGTGGGCTTTTTCAAGGAGTTGCAATCCTATCTGTACCTGTATATTCCGCTGCTGACCATGGGACTTATGAGCAGCGAATATGCCTCGGGCTCCATCCGGTTGCTCTACTCCTCGCCGGTCAGGAACCGAGAGATCATTCTCGGAAAGTATCTGGCCCTGTTGATCTTCGGGGCTGCGATGCTCGGCATCGTGCTGCTCTATACGCTCTATGCCGCCACGATCATCGAACACTTCGACTTTGCTGCTGCGGCCAGTGGATTGCTGGGTCTCTACCTGTTGATCTGCACCTATGCGGCCATCGGACTCTTCATGTCGTGCATCACCTCCTATCAGGTGGTTGCGGCCGTCGGGACGCTGGTGTTGCTGGCGGCGCTTCGCTATTTGCGTTACGTGGGACAGAGCGTGGATTTCGTACGCGACATCACCTATTGGCTGTCGATCGACGGACGTTGCAACGAATTCGTCCGCGGGCTGATCTGCAGCGAGGATGTCATCTATTTCCTGTTGGTTACGGCGCTGTTCCTGACCCTCTCCATCGCGTGGTTGGGCGACATCCGGCAGAAAACCGAAAAGAAACGGGCCGTGTGGCGCTATGTGGCGATTCTGCTTGTTACCGTGGGGGTGGGATACGTGACCTCCCGGCCCTCGATGAAGTGCTTCTACGATGCTACGCGGACCAAGCAACAGACCCTCACGCCGAACAGCCAGCGTATCGTCAAACAACTCGAGGGCCCGCTTGTCATGACGACCTATGTCAACATTCTGGATGATTTCCGCTGGACGGCACTTCCTTCGAACAAGATCTACGATCAGCTTCAGTTCGAACAGTATACGCGTTTCTGCCCCGACATGGAGTTCCGCTACGTATACTATTACAACCACAGTACGGACAGCCGGCTCTATGCGCGTTATCCCGATCTGAGCGATCGTGAGATCATGATCAAGGAGGCAACGGCCAATCGTCTCGATACGGCGCGGATCCTCTCACCTCGGCAGATCGATGCGCTGATCGATCTCTCCGGAGAGCAGTATCGGGTGGTTCGTACGCTGGAGACCCCCGATGGCCGGAAAGTCTTTTTGCGGATGTTCGACGACATGTGGATCTATCCCGGAGAGGCCGAGATCTCGGCCTCGCTCAAACAGTTGACGGACGGCGGAGCCCGCACGGGTTTCCTGGCAGGACATGGGGAGCGTGATTTCCAGCGCGAGGGAGACCGTAATCTCCGGCATTTTACCGCGGAACGCAACTATCGTCATGCCTTGATCAATCAGGGCTTTGTCCCGCAGTCGGTATCGGCCACTGAACCGGCACTCGATTCCTGCGCGATTCTGGTCATTGCCGATCCGTTGGTTCCGTTCAGCGAGGAGGAGTTGCAGACGTTGCAGGCCTATATCGCTCGGGGCGGCAATCTGCTTGTGGCATGCGATGCACCGCGTCAGGAGATTGTCAACCGGTTGATCGAGCCGCTTGGGGTTCGGGTGCTTCCCGGAGAGGTCGTGGCGCCCCAGGAGGATTATTCGTATGATTTCCTGAAGGCCCGCATGGCGGACGGGCGGATTGTCACGATGCCTTCGGCCTCCGGACTGGAGATCGTGGCAAATGGCGGGTTCCGCGTCGATACGCTGCTTGTGAGTCCGCCGGAGAGTTGGCAGGAGTTGCGGACGACGGATTTCGTGGGGGAGACCCCCGTCTATGAACCCGAAGCGGGTGAACGTGCCGGTTCAATGCCCCTGGGCGTGCGGTTAAGCCGTATGGTTCAAGAAAAGAGACAGCAGATCGTGATCCTCGGAGATGCCGATTTCATGAGCAACGCCGAACTCAAGGCCCTGCGGAAGAATCTCCGCTCGGCGAACGGCAACTTCCTGATCGAGCTCTTCAGCCAACTCAGCGACGGTGAATATCCCGTGGATGTGCGCCGTGAACCCACGACGGACAATGATGTGCGTCTGACGCTTACCGGAACCAAGATCTCGCAATGGGGATTTTATCTTTTCTCGTTGTTGCTCGTATGTGCGTACGTGGCCATCTGGCTGTACCGACGCCGTCGGTGATCCGTCCGAAAAATCGTGATGCGATGAAAAAACTGATTTTTCTGTTATTGGTTGCAGGGCCCTTCGTGGCCTTGGCACAACACGATCCCGTGGAGACGATGCTGCTTACGGGACACGGGTTCTATGCTCCCGATCCCGGGAGTGAACCGTTTGTCGGGGAAAAGCTTCCGTCGTTCCGCCTTGAAACCTTCGATGGCGAGACCATAACCTCCGAATCGTTGCGGGGCAAGGTTGTCATTCTGGACTTTTGGGCCACCTGGTGCGGCTGGTGCAAGCGCCTGACCGCCGATCTCGACCGGGAGCTGCGGCGGAATGATCCGCGTACGGTGGTGCTCGGAATCAACAGCCGGGAGACGGATCCCGAGGCGGCGGTCTCCTACTGGAAAGAGGCCGGCTATACGTTCCCCGCCGTACGAGATGGCGATGAACTGGGTCGCCAGCTCAAGACGTTCCATCCGACGGTCGTGGTTGTGGACGGGAACGGCGTGATTCGCTGGCACAGCAACGGTTGGTCGGAGCACAAGGCCCGCGAGGTGGCTCTTCTGGCGGACTATCTGCACGGGGATCTGGAGGTCACGCCCCAGGCCGTGCGCCGCGCGCTGGAGGCGGAAGATGGTGTGAAGGCGCTCTTCGTGGTGGATCTGCTGCTCGGAAGCGATCCGGCCTCCGAGGCGTCGCTCTGTCCGTTGCGGCTCGAAGCGCTCAAGCTGCTCAAGCATCCTGAACTCGGGCGTTATGTCGAGCAGGTGAAGATGCGTTATCCCGAGGCGTTGCAGCGTGCCGGACTTGCGGATTGACCGGAGTGGATGTCGCTTCGGCCTGTCCCGAGCGAAAGGGGCCCGACAGATTCTATCTGTCGGGCCCCTTCTTGTCCGGATTCAACCCCACTCCGGCCTCTCCCCTGTCCCTTCGGACCCCCGCCTCTTTGAAAAAGGGGGCGCCGGTTCCCGGATTCCGGCATTCAGCGTGGAGAAGGTTCCCTCTTCCCCTCTTCTTGCGAAGCGGACGCCCGGGTCGGGGGGATCTTCGGAGGGCTGTTCCTCGGTCGGCTCCCCGTGCGGGGCGGCTCCGTATTCCGAAGGCGAGACGCCGAACCGGGCCTTGAAGCACTTCGAAAAATAGGAGGCCGTCGTAAAGCCGACCATGTACATGATCTCCGTGACCGAAAGTTTCTGCTGTGAAAGATAGAGGGCGGCTTTCTGCAGGCGTGTGTCGCGGATGAACTCCACGACGCCCATGCCGGTCAGTTGCTTGATCTTCCGATAGACCTGTTTGCTGCCGTAACGGCTCTCTTCGCAGAGCTTCGAGGCCGAGAGGTTCGGATCCCCCAGGTGGCGGTTCACGATCTCGACGATCTCCTGCAGGAAACGTTCGTCGGCCGATTCCAGCGTCTCGACCTGCGGGGTCAGCATCTGTTGCCGTTTCATCTTCTCCAGATAGTGCTCGTGCTTGATGAGCAGCTGGATGATGCGGCTGTTGAGGTAGTTCAGGTTGAAGGGTTTGGAAATGAAGGCATCGGCATATTCGAACGACTGCAACTGGGTTTGCATGTCGCTCTTCCCGGTGAGGATGATGATCGGCAGGAAGGCCGTGTGCAGCGAATTGCGGATGGCCCGGCTCATTTCCAGCCCGTCCATTCCGGGCATGGCGATGTCCGTGATCACGAGGTCGATTTTCTCAGTCTCGAGCAGTTTCAGCCCTTCACGGCCCTCGGCGGCCAGACGGAAGGTATAGTCCGAACCGAGCGATGCGACGATCAGATCCCGGATGTCGGGATTGTCCTCCACGAGCAGCAGAATGGGTTTGCGACTGTGTTGCCACACCTTTGACAGGTTGTGCAGCGAGAGCTCTTCGGCTGAATCGGGCTGAAGGATGAACGAGTCGGCCTTGAGGGTCGACAGCCGTACGGTGAAACAGCTTCCCCGGCCTTCGACCGATGTGACGGAGAGTTGCCCCTTGTGCATCTCGACGATCTTTTTGGCCAGGTAGAGCCCGATTCCCGAGCCGTTTTCGTTGAACTCCTGATTGGACGGCGCCCGGTAATATTGATTGAAGATGAAGGGCAGCTCCTCCTTGCGGATGCCGCATCCGGTGTCCTCGACGCGGATGTCGGCATACAGCATCTCGGAGGTCTGCTTCCCGATGCTGACCGACATCAGCACGCTGCCGCCTCGGGGCGTGAACTTCAGGGCATTGGAGAGCAGGTTCTGGAAAACAGACTCCATGCGGACCCGGTCGAGCATGAAGATGTACCCGATCTCCTCGGACACGAAACGGGCGCTGATCTCCTTCTGAGCGAAGGCCGGGGCAAAGTGGTCGAAGACCTCGCGGGCCAGCTCCTGGAGCGAGGTGGCGGCCGGGATGAAGAGCGACGAACCGCTGTTGTCGTTGTAGTCGAGCATCTGGTCGAGCAACAGGTGCATCTTTTCGGCGTTGCTGCGTACGGATTGCAGTTCGCGGCTGCGCAGGGCATCGGCCTCCGAAGCGATCATGCGTCCGGTCAGTCCGATGATGATGCTGAGCGGGCTTTTGAATTCGTGGGAAAGGTTGGCGAAGAACTCCGTCTTCATCCGGACCAGCTTGAGGGTCTTTTCGCGCTCCATGTGTTCGAGTTGCAGCTGGTGGCGCATGCGTACCGAATAGACGACCCAGAATGCCAGTCCGGCGAGGAGCGCTCCATAGAAGAGAAAGGCTCCGGTCGTGGCATACCACACGGGGCGGATGCGGATCTCCAGCGCCGTGGTTTCCGGTGAGGGGTTTCCGTCCGGGCGGGCTTGGCAGACCTCGAAGCGATACTCTCCTGCGGGGATGTTGATGAAGACGGCGCGGTTTCCGGTCGTTTGTTGCCATTTTTCATCGAAGCCCTGGAGCCGATAGGTGAAGTGCTCCTCGGAGTCGCTGAAACGGAACGAGGAGAACTCCACGGCGAAGGAGTTCTGTGCGTGCGAAAGGGTGATACGGCGGGTCCGGGTGATGCTCCGGGAAAGAATCACTTCGCCGCCGTAGCGTTCGCCGACCTCCACGGGGCGGTTGTCGAGCAGCAGCGAGGTGATGGCTACCCGGACCTTGTCGGAAGGGGGTTGCGGATCGAACCTTTCGAACTCGAAGTATCCGTCCACCGATCCGAAATAGAGCCTCTTGCCGTCGGTCGTGCCGCAGAGCAGCGGATTTTCGTCGATCGGGCGGTGCGACCATTTGTCACGGACCAGATCGTAGCATGAAAGTCCCGAACCGCTCAATACGTACAGCCGGTCACCCTGCGGCAGGATCGATTGTACGGGGCGTGAGAAACCTGTGATGTGCGACAGTTTCCGGTCGGCATCCATTTGATAGATGCCGTCTTCGGCTCCGATCCAGATCTGCGATCCGTTGTCGGAGATGGTCAGGGGATTCTTGTGGCCGGGAAGCCGCAGGGGCGTGACGTACAGCGAATCGAAATCGATGATCTCCATGCCGGAGTCGGTGATGGCGACGCAGAACTCCTCGGAGAGGGCCAGCTGAAGGACGATATCTCCGGAGATGGCCGGTCGGGATCGTCGCGAGAAGTGAAGGTCGGCCGTTACCGTACCGCCGTTTCCGGAGAGGTGTTTTTTGTCGACAACGAACAGCCCTCCGTCGTAGGTCCCGATCCAGAGGCGTCCGAGGCGATCCTCGCGGAGTGCATACATCCAGTTGGAGAGATAGTGCCCCGAGGACTCCGTGATGCGGAAATGGCGGATCTGCCCCGTGGCATAGTCGTAACGGTCGAGCCCTCCGTCCGTCGTGATCCAGAGCGAGCGCTCGTCGGGGAGCAGCCCCCGGACCTTGTTATGGGCGAGGCGGTGTCCTTCGGCGCCGCTGTCGGAGCGGTACCAGGTGTGCCGTCCGCGGCTTTTGTCATAGGCGATCAGCCCGTTCATGCCTCCGAGCCACAAGGTGCCCCGGGGGTCGCTGCAGATGATCCGTACGTCGAGCCCGTCATCCTCGCCGGTGATGCGGCGCAGGCTGTGAAACGTATAGTCGGATCCGGCCGTTGCGATGGTCACGCCGTGATCGGTTCCGAGCCAGATGTCGTTGCGTTCGTCGGGGAATATGGACCAGATGACGTTGTTCGAGAGCGAGCCGTTGTTCTCCACTTCGTGGCGGAACTGCATGAAGCCGCCCTGCGGATCCTTGACGTAGAGTCCGTTGTCGGTCCCGATCCAGAGGGTTCCGTCGTCCAGATAGAGGAAATTCTTTACCGGTGTGTTGTTCAACAACCTCTTCGACTGGCGGGTCTCGGGGTCGTAGTGGATCAGTCCGCGTTCGGTTCCGAGCCAGAGCTGCCCGGGATGGCTCCGATCTTCGGCGATGTCGAGCAACAGCGTGTGGCCCGGGCCGAGGGTGCCCGGCAGCGGATGGATCTCGAAACGGCCCGGGGCCGTCAGCCGGTAGAGGTGGTCGTAGGCCCCGAACCAGATCTCTCCGCGGATCTTCCGGCAGCAGGCGATATGTTCCGACGGAAGCCCGGCGTTGTCGGCCGCGTAGCGTACGGCACCTCCCGCCTGTCGGTCGAGCAGCAGCAGTCCGGATGTCGTGCCGACCCAGAGGGAGTCCCCGGTCCGGAGAAAGGCCTTCACGTGGCGGTCTCCGACCTCGTGCAGTCTCCGGAAGCGGTTGGTGTTGAGGTCGTAGAGCGAGGCTCCGCGGTCGGTGCCGATGACCAGACATTCGGTTTCGTCTTCGTAGAGCAGCGTGTTGACCAGATCGTTGCACAGCGAGGTCGAGTCGGTTTCGTCGTGGCGGAACGTTTCGAACCGGTGCCCGTCATAACGGACCAGGCCGTTGTCGGTTCCGAGCCAGATGAAGTGGTCGCGATCCTGCGTCAGGGTGAAGACCGAAGACATGCGTCCGTCGATGCGGGGCATCTGGAAGAAGTGCCCCGGCACGGAAGGTTGGGCGGAGAGGCGGGTGACCCCTCCCCACAGAATCAGCCACAGAAAGGCGATGCGGAGTCTCATGACCATGGGAAGACGTTTCAACAAAGATACGATTTTGCCCGTTAACCGCCAAATTGTCCGATTCCGCATACAAGATGTCCGATCTGTTGCAACGGACAGTGCCGAAGAGCGGTAATTTTGCGGTACCTGAAATCGCCAACCTCCGGACCGAGGGCTCGGTGCGCGGACCGCAGGCTGGAAAACGGGACGATTTGTAAAACTAACCTATAGAACCTATGAGAAGACTGTTTCTGAAAGCGACGGTGCTTCTTGCAACGGCGGGTCTGATCCTTGCGGGGTCGGGGCCGCTTGTGGCGCAGGAGGCTCCGCACACGGTGAAAGGAAAGGTCACGGACGAATCCGGCGCTCCCCTGTTGGGCGTGACGATCGTCGTGAAGGGCACCACAAACGGGGTGACTACGGATCTGGACGGCAATTACGAACTGAAGGTGACCCCTTCGGCGACGTTGCAGTTCTCCTACGTCGGTTATGGTACGCAGGAGGTTGTCGTCGGAGCCCGGACAACTGTCGACGTGACGCTGCAACCCGACGCCCAGGCCATCGGCGACGTGGTGGTGATCGGTTACGGCTCGGTGACGAAGAAGGATCTGACGGGCTCGGTGGCTGCCGTCAGCAGCGAGGAGTTCAACGGAGGACTGATCTCGTCTCCCGAGCAGTTGATCAACGGCAAGGTCTCGGGTGTGCAGATCCTCTCGGGGGGCGGTTCTCCGACCTCGGGCAGTACGATCCGCATCCGTGGCGGCGCGTCGCTCAACGCTTCGAATGCCGCGGCGAACGATCCTTTGATTGTGCTTGATGGGGTGCCGCTTGAGTTGGGTGGCATGAACGGCATGGATGTCAATCTTCTGAGCCTGATCAACCCCAATGATATTGAATCGATGACCGTGTTGAAGGATGCTTCTTCCGCTGCGATCTATGGTTCCCGGGGATCGAACGGCGTTATCATGATCACCACGAAGAAGGGTTCCGGAAGCGATCGTCTGAAGATCAACTTTTCGACGACTCTCTCGCTGCAGCAACGGACCCGGACGGCGGAGATGCTCTCCTACGATGATTTCGTGACGACGGCCCGTTCGATCGGAGCGGGCGATCTGCTGGGCGACGCCCATACCGACTGGAACGATGCGATCTACCGTACGGCCTTCGGTACGGACAACAATCTGAGTGTGGCGGGGCGTTTCACGCCGCACTTTCCCTTCCGCGTGTCGGTGGGTTACTATGACCAGGACGGTATCGTCCTCACGGACAACGCCACCCGTTATACGGGGAATGTGACGCTGAGCCCGTCGTTCTTCGACGACTACCTGAAGTTCAACATCAGTGCCAAGGGGGCGATCAACCGCAACCGTTATGCTCCGGCCTCGTCGGCCATCTACAACGCTACGGTGGGGGATCCCACGCAACCGATCTATTCGGGCAACGACGCCTTCGGCGGCTATACGGAGGTCATCACCGACGGCGAACCCAACCCCAATGCGTTGAAAAACCCCGTGGGACTGCTCAACCAGACGGATTATCACGATAACGTGAAGCGTTTTATCGGCAATCTCGACATGGATTACCGGATGCACTTCCTGCCGGATCTGAAGCTGCACATGACCGTCGGTTACGATTATGCTACGGGCAAGAGCACGAACTTCGTACCGGCCGAGGCTGCGTCGAACTACCGTACGGGAGGCCTCTACACGCCCGTGGGGCCGAACAAGAGTGTCAACCGCCTCTTCACGGCCTACCTGAACTACAACAAGGAGATCGCCTCGATCCGTTCGCGCATCGACGCCACGTTCGGCTACGACTACCAGTTCTGGAAGGCCACGACGGCCGCCGGTGACAGCTACAACGCCGCCGGTGAGAGCCTCAATTCGGCGTGGAAGGCCGATGACCAGCGTCACGTGCTGCTCTCCTATTACGGACGTCTGAACTACTCGTACGATTCGCGCTACCTGCTGACGGCCACCGTGCGTCGCGACGCCTCGTCGCGTTTTGCCAAGGATCAGCGCTGGGGTACCTTCCCGTCGGTGGCCCTGGCCTGGCGTCTGTCGCAGGAGTCGTTCCTGCGCCAGAGCCAATGGGTCAGTGACCTCAAGCTCCGGGCCTCGTACGGCGTGACGGGACAGCAGGAGGGCGTCGGCAACTATAATTATCTGCCAGTCTATTATCCTTCGACGGGGACCAATTCCCAATATATCATCGGGGGTTACGGCAATTACGGCAGTTATCTGCAACCGGGGGCGTATGTCTCCAATCTGACGTGGGAGACCACCCGTTCGTGGGATTTCGGTTTTGATTTCGGCTTTTTCAACAACCGGCTGTCGGGTAGCCTCGACTATTATACGCGGCAGACGTGCGATCTGCTGGCCACGGTTCCCGCGGCCGCCGGTACGAACTTCTCGCGGACGATCACCACCAATGTCGGCAACGTCGACAGCAAGGGCGTGGAGTTCAACCTCAATGCCGTTCCCGTCGACACGAAGGACTGGACGTGGAATCTTTCGGCCAACCTCACCTGGCAGCAGGTCGACATCACGAATCTTTCGTTGATCGAGGGTGCCGAGGTTGCCCCGACGCTTGTCGGCGCCGAGATCGACGCCAAGCAGGTGCAGGCCTTCGCCGTGGGGCATACTCCCTATGCCTTCTATGTCTACAAGCAGGTCTATGACGAAAGCGGCCGGCCGCTCGAGGGGGTCTATGCCGACCTGAACGGTGACGGACAGATCAACATCAACGACCGCTACTTCTACCACTCGCCGTCGCCGGACTTCCTGCTGGGCTTCAGCACGTCGCTGCGCTGGAAGCGGCTGACGCTCTCCACGTCGCTGCGTGCCAGCCTGGGCAACTACGCCTACAACGCCACGGCGGCCAACAACGGAGCTCTGGAGACGATGAAATATGCCGTCGATCAGCTCTACAACCTCTCGACGAGCTATCTGAAAACGGGCTTCAAAACCCGGCAGATCTACTCCGACTACTACGTCGAGAATGCCTCGTTCCTGAAGATGGACAACCTGATCCTCGGCTATGACTTCGGGCGTCTGTTCCACGATACGGTGGGTCTGAACCTCTCGTTCATGGTCCAGAACGTCTTCACCATCACCAACTATACGGGTGTCGATCCCGAGATTTCGGGCGGTATCGACCAGAATTTCTATCCCCGGCCGCGGATCTTCTCGCTGAGCGTGGGCCTTACCTTCTAAACCGATGACAATCATGAAACGAATATTTCATACCGTGGCTCTTTGCGCCGCATTGCTGGGCGGTGCGACCTCCTGCGTGGGCGATCTGGACCAGTATCCGCATACCGACACCACGTCAAAGGATGTCTATACGAGCGCCGACAACTACCAGGCAGTTCTTTCGGGGATCTATGCCGCGATGATCCAGCGCATCAGCAGCGTTTCGTCGGAGGACCGCAGCCAGAACTACCTGCGGGTGCTGTGGATGTTCCCGGACTGTTCGACCGATGCGCTGGACGACGTGTGGCTGGCCGGTGAGAGTCTGACCGACATCAACAATCTTTCGTGGAGTGCCGGCGACCCCTGGGTTTCGGCCATGTATTACCATATCTACAACATCGTGGCCATGTGCAACGAGTTGATCCGCAACGCTTCGGACGACCGTATCGCCGACTTCTCCGAGGCCGACCGGGCCCGGATCGTCACCTGCCGCAACGAAGCCCGTTTCCTGCGGGCCTGGGCCTACTCCCACGCACTGGACTTCTACGCGAGGATGTCATTCATCACGGAGAATGATCCCGTCGGGAGCTACGTTCCGACGATCTACGACCGCCGGCAGATGTTCGACTACCTGACCGGCGAGCTCGCCTCGTTCGCCGACGAACTGCCTGCGACCAACTACGGACACGCCAACCGCGGTGCGGCCTGGGCCCTGCTGGCGCGCCTTTACCTCAATGGGGAGGTCTATACGGGTCAGTCCTACTATACGGAGTGCATCACGGCCTGCTGCAAGGTGATGGAGGATGGCTATACGCTGGAGAGCGATTACGCAAAGCTCTTCAATGGCGACAACCATCTGCGCACCAACGAGATCATCTTCGCCCTGGCCTGCGATGGAACCCGTACGACGACGTGGGATGCCACGACCTTCATTACCTGTGGTTCGGTACTTCAGAACTTCGCCGATTACGAGAAGGTCTACGGTACGAAGGACTCCGGAGCCTGGGACTGCCTGCGGGCCCGTCCCGATCTGGTCGATCGCTTTGAGGCCGGTGACAAACGGGCGCTCTTCATCAGCTACGACCGTCAGCCCTATGCCGACCGTGAGACCTATGCCGCTGAAGGCTATTCCGAGAAGGCCGGCGATACGGAGTACGTCTACCGCGACCGCGAGAAGGATATCGCCACGCATGACGACGTGACGACGGGCTGGCGCGTCTGCAAGTGGACGAACCTTACGGATGCCGGCGAGAGTGCCAGCGTGTGCAGCGACGGCGGCGGTGCGAATACCGATTTCCCGGTCTTCCGTCTGGCGGACGTCTATCTGATGCTGGCCGAGGCCGTTGTCCGGGGCGGCGAGGGCGCCACACGGGCCGAAGCGCTGAATCTGGTGAATCTGGTGCGGACCCGGGCCTATGGTGGCGAGCAGACGGGTAATATCTCCGATGCGGACCTCACGCTCGACTTCCTCTGCGACGAGCGGTTGCGCGAATTCTACATGGAGTGTCAGCGCCGTACGGATCTGATCCGTTTCGGGCGCTACACCTCCGGCTACCGGTGGCAGTGGAAGGGCGGTACGCAGGAGGGTCGCGACGTCGATCCGAAATATGCCTATCTCCCGATTCCCGAGGCCGAACTCTCGGCCAATCCGGAGCTGCAGGCCGTCAATGCCGAATTAGGATACTAACCAATGAACGATTCAATCATGAAAAGGATACATTTTTTGATCGGAGCGCTGACGCTTCTTCTGGCCGCGGCCTGCTCGAAGGACGGCGAGATGCTGACGGCCTCGCTTCCGGGTGAGGAGGGCATTACCATCGGGTCGGTTGATACGGAGATTGTCCTCGACAAGGGGCATGCCCAGTCCCTGGCCCTGACGCTCTACTGGGATGCCATGGGCGATCTGGTATTGAGCAATCCCAACGCCCAGATCCCCGACGATGTGGTTTCGCAGACGCTGCAGTTTGCCGCCGAGGAGAGTTTTGCCGCGCCTTACGAGGTCTTGATGGCCTCGGGAGTGCTTTCGGCACAGTATACTGTTTCGCAACTCAACTCGATCGTCTCGCGTCTGGGTTTCGAGGGCGGTGTGGCCGCACCGCTCTACGTGCGGCTGAAGACTCAGTTGGGAGCCAACGCAGAGCCCCGTTACGGCAATACGCTGCAGTTCACCGTGACGCCCTATTTCATCGACATGTCGCGGGTGGCGCTCCGTTCGAGGGACGACGGCACGGATGTGGCGATGGTCCCGGCCCTCTCCGACGGGGAGTATGCCGGACTGGCAACGATTTCGACGGAGTGGTTCAACTTTTATTTCGTCGAGGGGGATGATACGGTTTGGGGAACGCTCAACGACGGCTCCTCCGGGACGGCCTTTGCCTTGCAGACGACCACCAATCTGGTAGACTGGAACTGCTGGTTCCCCCAATCGACGGGCTGTTATTACGTGACGATGAGCACCTCGGCCGCCGAGTGGACGGCCACCTATCTCTCGGCCCCCTCTGTCCAGGTTGGAGGCGAATCCCTCGCAATGACCTACCATAAGGCGCAGAATACCTGGAGCTGCGTGTTGACCACGACAAGCGACAATGCGGCGGTCGATCTGGCCCAGGCAGGCCAACTCTACAACCAGTCGACGGGAGCGACGAAAGGTTCTGTCCCTGTGGATCGGACGCTTTCACTGGTGACGGGGACCGACGGAGCGTTCACCGTAGTCAACGGCTCTTCGGCATCGGGTCTTGTGGCCGGTGCGGCCGGGACCTATACGGTGCTGCTTGACATTACGAACCAGACACTGATGCTGGCCGAGGGCGAAGTCGAAGTCGGTGGTGACGGTGGCGGTGACGAAGAGGAGGACCAGTGGCCGGAGGATCCCGACTATGCGGTACCGACGGGCGACAAGGTCTACATTTACGATATTGATGACGCCGAGAAACCAACGACGGTAGCCGGAACGCTTCTGTCAACGGGCAACGGCATTTACGAAGGCTTCTTCTATCTCGAAGGGTGGCACAATTTCAAACTCGGCGATACGGAGGATCCGTCGACGGCGAAGATCTACGGTACGGCACCCGTCTCTGAGGGTCTTTACCGCCTCTATACGGGCGAGGACATGTACGCGATCTGGCACGACAGCGAAACGGGAGCCTATTGCCATCTTACGGTGGATTTCAACGAACGGACCTGGAGTTGCGAACCCGTCACGTCGCTTGAGGTGCTCGGATCCTTCAACGAATACAAGCTGAACGCCAACGAGATGACCTTCAATGTGGCATCCCGCACCTGGACGGCCACCCTCCAGGCCGAGGATTGGGGCTCGGGCTTCTACCTGCTGCTCAACGACGACTCGAACCGCTGCTACAAGGATTCGGATCTGGACGGGCGGCTCGAGTTCAGCACGTCGAGCCAGGGCAGCGAGTTCCTGCCCGCCGGGCTCGAAGCGGGCAAGAGCTACCGTCTGACGGTCGACCTGAACGATCCGGAGAACCTCTCCTACACGCTCACGGCCGACGGGGGAGGCGAGGAACCTGCCCCCGAATATCCCGAGAATCTCTATGCCTACTATTGTTGGTCGGTCAGCAGTTTCTCGGGGGTGGCCTCGCGGATGCTTCCCGGAGAAAACCAGGGTACCTACGTCGGCTATATTTCCACGCCGAGTTCGTGGAATGACAAACCGTATGTTAATTTTGTCTTCGGGGATTCGGAGACGCCCGGGGCCGGGACGGTGTATGGAGTCTTGAGTGATACGCAGTATACCCTGGATCCCTCGGGTACGGACATGGCCTGGTTCAACACGCTGGGACTGCACCGCGTGACGGCCGATCTGACGACCGGAACCTGGAGCGAGGAGACGCTTTCGATTGCCGTGACGGGCGACTTCAACGGCTGGAAACTGACGGATACGATGGCCTTCGATCTTGCGACGCAGACCTGGCAGGCTACATGTGACATTTCGAATATCGGTTACGGCATCCAGATTGTCCTGGGCGACTGGACCTACAAGTACGGCGGTGCGGACGGAGTGCTCGTGACCGCGGACGACAACAACAACATCAAACCCGAGACGACGGGAACCTACCTCATCACGGTGGATCTGCGCGATGCCGGGCATCTTACCTATACGCTGACTAAACAGGAATAATCATGAAACGCAGAATCAATATGCTCTTCAATCTGATGGTTGCCGCGGCCCTGCTGGGTGCATGTGCCGAAGAACCGAATCCCGACTATACGCCGGCTGCACCCGATGAAACCCCGACGGAGATCGACCGTACGGCCTTTGCCCGCGGAGCCGATATCAGCTGGGTTACGCAGCTCGAATCCGAAGGCAACACTTTCGCCACGGCCGACGGCGTGACGATGGAGTGCACGGCGCTGATGAAGACGCTCGGAATGAATGCCATCCGGCTGCGGGTGTGGGTCGATCCCGAGGGCGGCTGGTGCTCCGAGGGGGATGTGCTGGTCAAGGCCCGCCGGGCCCAGGCGCTTGGCATGCGGCTGATGATCGACTTCCATTACAGCGACACGTGGGCCGATCCGGCCAAGCAGGTGATCCCTGCGGCGTGGCTCTCGCTGGATGTCGAGGGGCTGAAAAAGGCCGTGGCCGACCATACGCGGGAGGTGCTCTCGCTGCTCAAGGAGAACGGCGTGGAGGTCGAGTGGGTGCAGGTGGGCAACGAGACGACCAACGGCATGCTGCGCCACCTTTCGCTCACGGACGATGGAACGGCCGGTGAGGAGTCGTCGGTCGGGGGCGGTCTGAGCAGCCATCCGGCCAACTATGCGGCCTATACGACGGCGGGCTACGATGCCGTGAAGGAGGTCTATCCCGATGCGAAGGTGATCGTGCATGTCGACCGTGGATACAACGCCGCCTATGCCCGCAATGTCTTTAACGTGCTCGAAGCCAACGGCGGCAAGTACGACATCATCGGGCTTTCGCTCTATCCCGGATCGGACTGGGAGTCGCTTACGCAGTCGTGTGTGGACAACATCACGACGCTCTATAACCAATTCGGTCACGACGTGATGATCTGTGAGGTTGGCATGCCGTGGGATGATGCCCCGACGGCCCGGGAGATGCTCTCCTACCTGATCGAACACTCCCGCGCCACGGGACATTGCCTGGGGGTCTTCTACTGGGAGCCCGAGGCCCCGGCCGGCTATAATGGCGGTTATGCGCTTGGCGCTTTCGACAACGGACGTCCCACCGAGGCCCTCGACGCCTTTAAAGAGTAAAAGCCGTGAGTGGACGCATGATTTTGGGTTTGGCGGCCGTGCTGTGCGGGATGCTTTCCCTCGAGGGGCATCCGCGCAGCGAGCGGCTGCTGCGGGAGTGGGAGTTCCGGCCGGGACATGATGTGAAGGCCGCACAGGGCTGGCAGCGGGTCGAGGTGCCGCACGACTGGGCGATCTACGGACCCTTTTCGCGCGACAACGACCTGCAGGAGGTGGCCGTGACGCAGAACGGCGAACAGATCGCTACGGTCAAGACGGGGCGTACGGGAGGTCTGCCCTATGTCGGTAAGGGGTGCTATCGCCGGACGTTGACTCTCGACCGAAAGGGGGATGACCGGTATGTGCTGTTGTTCGACGGTGCGATGAGCGAGGCCCGGGTCTTCGTAAACGATCGGGAAGTCTGCTTCTGGCCCTACGGCTACAACGCCTTCTGGTGCGATGTGACCGAGGCGCTGCACGAAGGCGAGAATTGCGTGTGGGTACTCCTCGAGAACCGGCCGCAATCGTCCCGCTGGTATCCCGGCGCGGGTCTTTTCCGCAAGGTGCGGTTGTGGACCCTTCCGCGGGTGCATGTTCCGGTGTGGGGAACGCAGGTTACGACGCCATATGTCGGGGCGGATTACGCTTCGGTGACGCTGCGTACGCGGGTCGAAGGGCTGGAGGAGGGTGCTGCGGTCCGGATCGAGACGACCCTCCGGGATGCGGCGGGGAGTGTCGTAGCCGCCAAGTGCGACACCCGGCAGCTGAATCACGGACAGCCTGCCGAACAACACTTCACGGTGGAGCATCCGCAACGGTGGTCGCCCGAGACTCCGGCGCTTTACCGGGCCGAATCGTACCTGTATGTCGGAGATGCTCTGGTGGACAGCTGTGTGACCCGTTTCGGCATCCGCAGCGTGGAGTTGCGGGCCGATCGGGGCTTCTTTCTCAACGGCGAACGGCGGAAATTCCGCGGCGTGTGCCTTCACCACGATCTGGGACCTCTCGGGGCTGCGGTCAACCGGGCTGCGATCCGTCGCCAGTTGACGCTGCTCAGGGAGATGGGGTGCGATGCCATCCGTACGTCGCACAACATGCCGGCCGAGGAGCTGGTGGAGCTGTGTGACGAGATGGGTTTCATGCTCATGGTGGAGCCCTTCGACGAATGGGAGGTTGCCAAGTGCGAGAACGGCTATCACCGCTTTTTCAACGAATGGGCCGAACGCGACATGGTCAACATGCTGCACCATTTCCGCAACCATCCTTCGGTGGTGATGTGGTCGATCGGCAACGAGGTCCCCACACAATGGACGCCGGACGGTTACAAGGTGGCTTCATGGTTGCAGGGGATCTGCCACCGCGAGGATCCCACGCGCCCCGTCACATGTGGCATGGACCAGTTCGACGCGGTTGTCAACAACGGCTTTGCCGCGCAGCTGGACATCGCCGGATTCAACTACAAGCCCCGGCGTTATGATGAAGCCTACGCCAAACTGCCTCAAAATCTCATCCTCGGGTCGGAGACCGCATCGACGGTCAGCTCCCGTGGTGTCTACCATTTTCCGGTCGAGCGCGGGGCGGGGGTGCTGCACGACGACCACCAGTCCTCCTCGTATGATGTGGAGCATTGTTCGTGGTCGAACATCCCGGACGAGGATCTGGCCATGGACGAGGATCGTGAATGGGTCATCGGACAGTTCGTCTGGACGGGGTTCGATTATCTTGGCGAGCCCTCACCCTACGATACGGATGCCTGGCCCAACCACTCTTCGGTTTTCGGAATCATCGACCTGGCTTCGATCCCCAAGGATCGTTACTGGCTCTACCGCAGTGTCTGGAACCGTGAGGCGCCGACTCTGCATGTGCTTCCCCACTGGAACTGGCCGGGGCGTGAGGGTGAGGTGACACCCGTCTATGTCTATACGTCGTGGCCTTCGGCCGAACTCTTTGTCAACGGAGTGAGCCAGGGGCGTCGTACGAAGAGCGATTCGACGGTGATGCATCGTTTCCGCCTGATGTGGAACGACGTGCGATACGAACCGGGAGAGTTGCGCGTCGTGGCCTATGATGCCGACGGACAGGCGGTTGATGAACGACGGGTCGTGACGCCAGGGAAACCCTGGGCCCTGCGTCTTACCCCTGACCGGGAGCATCTTGCGGCCGACGGCGAAGATCTCTCCTACGTGAATGTCCAGGTGGTGGATCGGGCGGGCAATCCCGTACCGACGGATTCCCGGCGGGTGAAGATCCGGGTTTCGGGTGCGGGGCGTTTCCGGGCCATGGCCAACGGTGATCCGACCTCTCTGGAGCTCTTCCACCATCCGGAGATGCATCTTTTCAGCGGACAGTTGACCGCCTTGATCCAGAGTGGCGGGAATCCCGGGGAGATCCTTGTCGAGGCATCGGCTCCGGGGCTCCGCAGCTGCCGGGTGGTGCTGACGTCCGAGTGATCCCGGTTCCGGACTCCTCTTCTCAACAAAAAACGGCCTCTCCAGCTCGGAGAGGCCGTTTTTCGGAGAGCGGCTCCGGGCCGGTCACAAGGATCGACCCTCGAAGACCTTCGACCGTTTCGAGGATATGAGCCGTCCGTAGAAGGTGATGCGGTTGCCGTGAAAGGTCGGATCTACCGAAACCGAGACGTAATTGCTCCCTTTGGTCAACGAGATGGACACATTGGCCGAAAGGGCGGCACCCATGACATTCATCGTGAAATAGGTGTTCCCCTTGCGGTCGGTATCGCACTTTATGTTCGAGGCCTGGCCTTCGAGCGTGATGCCGCCGACCCCGTTGGGACCTCCGCCATTGAACGGCGCGATCTGTACGACGGCCCGACTATCCTTCAGCGATACGAAGTTCGTCGTGGCATTGACGAAGGCCGAATTGCCGTATTTGAAGACCAGCTTGTCGGCCTCCACCACAAAGTCCAGTTTCTCCAAGGCCCGGACGGCATCGACATAGTCCAGGGAGTCCTGTATTTGTTGCAACTCCTTGTCGAGAGCCCGTTGTTGCGCTTCGGTCTGCTCGGCTTGCGTGTAGATCCGACGCTCGGTCTGGGCCTCTGCGGCCGTATGCATTGTCAGCAGTGCGGCCAAAATCAAAAGCATTCTGTTCATATTCGCACTTTTTTATCGAATGGTTGTTGCCGGATCCCGGAGATCCGACAGCCATATAACGAATCGACTGTTGCGAATCGTGTGCCGGAAAGCTTTTTATTCAAAAAACGGATGATAAAAGGCCCGGACTGGAAAGAGTCCGGGCCTTTGGTTCGACAGGTTGATGCGGGCGGTCAGTTGACCACCACCTTCGGGAAATACTCCCGCAGCAGCGTGGCGGCCCGCTCGATCTGTTCGGGGGTGTTCTCCCGCACGTTGCGCAGGGGGTATTCGATCCCCATCGCCTCGTACTTGTGGACTCCGAGCGTATGATAGGGGAGCAGCTCGACCCGTTCGATCGAACGGTAACCGCCCAGCCGCTCGCCCAGAAGACGGATATCCTCCTCGGCATCGCTGTATCCCGGGACGAGCACGTAGCGCAGCCAGAAGGGTTTACGATGCTCCTCCAGCCAGGCGGCCGTGCGCAGGGTCTGCGTGTTCTCACGCCCGGTGAGAGCCCGGTGCCGCGCGGGATCGGCCTGCTTGACGTCGAGCAGCACCAGATCCACGAGTCCGAGCAGCTCCTCGACGGCCGGATTCCACACCCCGCCGTTCGAGTCCAGACAGACGTGGATCCCGGCCTGCTTCAGGTCGCGCACCAGCGGAACGAGCGCCGCGGCCTGAAGGGTCGGTTCGCCACCCGAGAAGGTGACGCCGCCCCGCCGCCCGAAGAAGGGCCTTTGGTCGACGGCCATGCGGAGAATTTCGGCCGGATCGGTCAACTTCCCGCCGCCCGCCTCGATCGTGTCGGGGTTGGCGCAGTAGAGGCAGCGGAACGGGCAGCCCTGCAGGAAGACGACGAGCCGGAGTCCCGGCCCGTCGAAGGTTCCCATCGATTCGTAGGAGTGTACGCGAATCATCCCTG
>CALUKK010000099.1 GCA_944321205.1 uncultured Alistipes sp. | reverse complement strand
ACCCGCACGCGGGACCTCCATACGGAGTTTGCCGAGGCGCTGTCGCATGCCGCCGAGGTGGTGTTGCTGCCGATCTATCCGGCCCGTGAGGAGCCCATCGAAGGGATTACCTCGGAGATCATTGCCGAGCGGGTGACGGTTCCGTGCCGCATTGTCGATCGCGAAAACCTGGCCCGGACGGTTGCCGCGATGGATACCGATGTGGTGATCAGTTTCGGCGCCGGGAATATCGATGCCTGCTGCGAGGCGCTGGCCGAGGTGTTGAAGAGAAAGTCCTGAACGGAAATCAGTCTCGAGTCGATTCATGCGCTATCTGAAACCGGCGATTCTGGGAGCCTTGTGGCTGGGAGTTCTCGTCTACGTGGTGTGGGCGGGGGCTTCGGCCCATCGCGTGCGCCGGGCTCAGCAGATCCGGGCGCTGGAGATCGAGGTCGTCGACAGTACGTCGCAGGGGTATCTGGTGACGGGCCCTCAGGTGCGCAGATGGATCTCGCAGAGCGGTATCGGAACGGTTGGCACGGCTGTTGACGAGGTGGATCTGACGGCGATCGAACGCTTGATCGCCCGCAACGGCTTTGTGGAGCGTGTTTCGGCCTATATCGCCGATCCGGGCGTGTTGCGCGTGAAGATTCTGCCGCGGGAGCCGCTACTGCGGCTGCTTACGGATGGAATGAACGGCTACGTCACCTCGAAAGGGTATGTCTTCGCGGCGCCGCGGGCTTCATCGCTCTATGTGCCGGTGGTGACGGGCTCCTACCGTCCGCCCTTTCCTCCCGACTATGTGGGGGATGTCCGTGCACATGTCGACGAGCGGTTGCGACAGATCGATGAACGGATCGCCGAACTCGAACGGTCAAAGGTTCCGGTTTACCGGCGTGAACAGATGTATGAACAGGAATATCAGGCGATTCGCCGCCAATACCTGAAACGTCGCTGGTGGCGGGGCGAGAGTGCTGAGGCGTTCGACCGCCGGGTCGGGACGCTGCTGGAAAAGAAGGCGCAGGCACGCCGCACGTGGCGTTACCGTACGCGGGTGATCCGTGCCGAACTCGAGCGGATCGACAACGAACAGCAGGCCGAGCGTCGCAAACAAAAAAAGTTGGAGAAAAGCTACGAAGATTTCATGAAACTCCTTACCTTTGTGGAGACTGTCGAAGATGACGATTTCTGGAGGTCGGAGGTGGTGCAGATAACCGCTTATACGACCCCCAGCGGAGCATTGGAGGTGGAGTTGACCCCGCGCAGCGGGCAATATACGATCCTCTTCGGGCGTCTGGAGGAGGTGGAACGGAAGTTCGACAAGCTGTTGCGGTTCTATCGCAACGGTCTTTCGACGTTGGGTTGGGATGCCTACCGCACGATCGATATCAGATACGACAATCAGGTGGTCTGCAAAAAGTAAAAGGAACATACCGTGGAAAGAAAGAACTATACCGTGGCGATCGATCTGGGGTGCTCATCGGTGGCGGTGGCTGTCGGGGAGCGGACTCCGGAGGGCTTGCTGGAGGTGGCAAGCGTGGTCTCGAAACCCGTGGAGGAGGGTGTGCATGCGGGACGGATCGAAAATATCGAACTCGTGAGCCGGGCCATCCGGGAGGCGATCTCGGAGACGGAACAGCAGCTCGGCATCCGGATTACGGAGGCTTATGCGGGTATCTCGGGCGACTTCGTGCGATGTGCCCGTCATACGGACCATGTCTTCGTCTACGATCCCCAGAACGGCGTCAACCAGAAGGATGTGGATGCCCTGTTCGACCGGATGCGCAACGTCCAGGCCCCGGACGACGAGATGATCATGGAACGGGTTCCGCAGAACTACATGGTCGATGACAGTCAGGAGGTGCGTAATCCCGTGGGATCGTTCGGCAAGAAACTCTCCTCGACGTTCAACTTCATCCTCTGCCAGAAAACCCCGATGCAGCGCCTTGATATGGCGCTAAAACGACTGGGTATCCGCTTGTTGGGCGTCGTATCCGATGCCATGGTGACTCCCGAAGCGGTGCTGCTCCCCGATGAGAAGGAGGAGGGTGTTGCCGTGGTCGACGTCGGGGCCGGGGTGACGGATGTGACGGTCTATTACCGCAATGTGGTCCGCTATATCGCCTCGATACCGATGGGTGCCTCGGCCATAAACCGGGACATCCGGACGATGAGTGTCCCCGAGAAACATGTCGAGAGCCTCAAACAGAAATACGGCTCGGCGGTTGCCGATCTGGCGCCCGAAGACAAACTCATTCGCGTCAACGGCCGTACGGCCCGTGAGGCAAAGGATATCCTGCTTCGGAATCTGGCAACGGTGATCGAGGCCCGGGCGCTGGATATCGTGGAATTCGTCCAGCAGGAGATCCGGGATTCGGGATTCGCCGGGAAGTTGGCTTATGGTCTTGTGCTGACGGGCGGTTCCGCCAAACTGAAACATCTCGATGAACTCTTCCTCCGTGTTACGGGGATGGATGTTCGCGTGGCTTTGCCGGAGATGGGAATCACCGAGGCGTCGAAGGCCAAGGTGGCGGATCCGGCCCTTTCGACGGTGGTGGGTATCCTGCTCCATGGTGCGGAACTCGGAGGATGTGCCGTGATCGAGCGGCCTGCGGCTCCGGCTTCCGCGGCATCATCCGCAACGGCGGCATCTTCGTCGAATACGCCCGGCACTGTGCCGACTCCCGGGATCCGCCAACCCTATTCCCCGACGCCTCCCGCCCCGGAAAGTTTCCGACATGTCCCGCCGCGCCAGCCGCAACCACAGCCGCAATCGACGGAGAATCCGGAATCCGAATCCACAGCCATGGCCTCGGAGACTGAACCGCAGGAGAAGCAGCACGCTGCGGAACCGCGCCGCAAGCGGGATTGGGGGTCGATCTTTCAGAAGACCTTCGACAAGATCAATAAGAGCTTTTCGGCGGCCGAAGACGAGGAGATTTAACCACCTTGTCCCGGGACCTTCGTAAGGCTCCCCAGACCGTCCCGAGAGGGGCGAGAAGGGAAGGGGGGGGGAGAAGGTGAGAAGGGGAAAGGAGAGGTAGAGGAGAGGTAGAGAGGAGAAGTAGAGAAGTAGAGGAGGAAACGATGAATTCGGGAATCGTGAGACAACGGCCCGAAGATTGGTAGTTGGAATAAAAAGAAAAATCAGATATGACAGATGAATTGATGTCGGAAATCAAGGTTCCACGTACGAACGGCTCGATCATCATGGTCGTCGGCGTGGGTGGAGCCGGAGGCAATGCCGTGAATCACATGTGGAATCTTGGAATCCGGGGTGTGACCTTCATGGTGTGCAATACCGATCAACAGGCGCTGGACAAAAGCCCTGTGGAGAAGAAGATCCGCCTTGGTGCCGAGGGCCTCGGGGCAGGAAATGATCCTGAAAACGGACGTCGTGCGGCCGTTGAGACCCTTCCGGAGATCCGACAGGCACTCGAGGAGGCCGGAACGAAGATGCTCTTCATCACGGCCGGAATGGGTGGAGGAACCGGAACGGGTGCCTCTCCCGTAATTGCGAAACTGGCCAAGGAGATGGGACTTCTGACCGTGGCTATCGTCACTTCGCCGTTGGCCGTTGAGGGAAAGATCCGTTATGAACAGGCCTTTCGGGGCATCGAGGAGTTGCGTCAGAATACCGATTCCCTGCTGATCATCAACAACGAGAATATTCTCGAGATCTACGGGCGTCTGTCGCTCAAACAGGCTTTCGGAAAGGCCGATGACATCCTGGCCTCGGCGGCCAAGGGCATTGCGGAGATCATCACGGTCGAGAGCGATCTGGTGAATGTGGACTTTGCGGATGTTTCGAAGGTGATGCGCGACAGCGGTCGGGCTCACATGGCCGTGGCTACGGCCGAGGGGGACAATCGGGCCGAAGCGGTTGCCGAGGCGTCGTTGCGTTCGCCGCTGTTGGATCACAACCTGATTTCGGGTGCCAAGAATATCCTCTTGAACATCTCCGTGTCGAATGCCGACAGCCTGATGTACGAGGAGGTGGTTCAGATTCTGGAATACATCCAGTCGCATGCGAGTGTCCAGGACGAGCAGGGGGTTATCCACAATGCAAACATCATCTGGGGAACAAGCGAAAAACCGCAGTTGGGCAATGCCATCGAACTGGTGGTTGTGGCTACGGGATTCGAGGGCGACGAGCAGGCACACGGCATGACGCCGATCATCCCGACACAGCGGGTCATCGAGCATGCTCCGAAGCCGGAATCGGTTCCCGTACCTCCGGTGCTGGAGCCGATCAAACCCGTCTCTGCAAAACCGGTCCAGCGGCAACCCGAACTGGTCATGTTAGGGTCGAAACCGGCGCGTTACGGCAATATCGAGGCGCTGTTGGCCAAGCCGGCCTATCAGACGCGCAATTCGAAATTCATCGTGCAGATGCCCGGAGGACGTAAGGAGGTGCTCAAGGACGAGACCCCCGACACTCCCGTGCAGCGGGAGACTCCGAAGGGCGGATCACTGTTCGACTAACCAATAATCCGGAGATTTGGAAGAGGCCTCTTATTCTTGGATCGCATTCCACGGCTTTACGCCCCATGTCATCGTACTTTGTGTGGTGACATTGTGCCTGTTGAGCGTGTCGGCCCTGGTATCGGGGGCCGAGACTTCGTTTTTTTCGCTTTCGCACAACGATGTCCGGCGTCTTCAGGAGAGCCGGAGCGGCCGTGCGGCAGCCGTATTGCGACTGTTGACGGATGTCGATCTGCTCCTGGCCACCATTCTGGTCGTTAACAATCTGGTCAACATCTGCATCGTCATCCTCACGGCGGGGATTATCGATTCGCTCTTCACGTTTCTGCGTTTTGAGTTCCTGTTCAAGACCGTGCTGGTCACGTTTCTGTTGCTGCTTTTCGGGGAGATTCTGCCGAAGGTGCTGGCACAGACCATTCCGGTTCGCTTTGCCCTGATGGTCGCACGACCGTTGTCGGTGTTGCGGTGGATCTTCTACCCGCTCTCCTACATCCTGGTCCACACAAGCAGCCGCATCAGCGAGAAGGCGGCACACAAGAGCGAAATCTCCCTCGATGAACTGGCCGATGCGGTGGATATGACGCAAAGCTCGAGCCCCGAGGAGCACGAGATGCTTTCGGGTATCGTCAACTTCGTCAATACCGAGGTCCAGGAGATCATGAAGCCGCGTGTCGACATGACGGCCCTTGACATCACGGATGATTACGACCATGTGAAGCGGACGATCATCGAATCGGGCTTTTCGCGCATCCCGGTCTACGAGGAGGATATGGATAATATCCGCGGAACCCTCTATGTGAAGGACCTTCTGGCCTATATCAATAACGAGAAGGATTTTGCCTGGCAACAGTTGATGCGCAAGGCCTATTTCGTTCCCGAACACAAAAAGATCAACGACCTGTTGGCGGACTTCCAGACGAACAAGGTCCATATGGCGATCGTGGTCGATGAATACGGCTCGACGCTGGGGCTTGTTTCGCTCGAGGACATCATCGAGGAGATCGTCGGTGAGATTTCGGACGAGAGCGATAACGAGGAGACCTTCTACACGCGGCTGGATGCCAAGAGCTATCTCTTTGAGGGAAAGACCCATCTCGGGGATTTCGAGCGTATTCTCGAATTGGACGAAGGAACCTTCTCCGATGTGAAGGGTGAAGCCGAAACTCTTGCGGGTCTGATGCTGGAGTTGAAGCGCGATTTCCCGCGCAAGGGGGATACCTTTACGGCCCACGACCTCCGCTTTACGGTCCAGGAGATGGAGGGACATCGGATCGATAAAATCCGCGTCGACCTTCCATGATCCCCTGCCTGTTGCTCGACGCTCCGATGCCGCCCGAAGAGACGGCCCAGTGGACGACCCGCGAGGAGCAAATCCGTGCGTCGACCTTCCGTAACGAGCGTCGGCGTCGTGAGTATCTCACGTGGCGGACTCTTGTACGACGCGAGTTGGGGCACAATATCCGAATCATTTATAACGAGTTGGGGGCTCCGGTCCTTCCGGACGGCGAGGCTTTTATCAGTGTTTCTCATTGTCCGGGCCGTGTGGCGGTCTGCCTGTCGCCGAATCATTGTGCCGTGGATATCGAACGTGTGGATCGGGATTTCGGTC
>CALUKK010000098.1 GCA_944321205.1 uncultured Alistipes sp. | reverse complement strand
ACAGAGAGTTAATCGTAAACGTCAACCCTACCGAGATCACCATCGCCCTGTGCGAGGACAAGGTGCTCGTCGAGCTCAACAAGGAGCAGTGTCAGACGGGCTTTGCCGTGGGAGACATTTACCTCGGAAAGGTGCGCAAGATCATGCCGGGACTGAATGCGGCATTCGTCAGCATAGGACACGAAAAGGATGCGTTCATTCACTACCTCGATCTGGGACCTCAGTTTCCGTCGCTGCAGAAGCTCGTCAACTCGTATCAGCCCGGCAAACGGGGCATGCGGGTGGAGACCATGAAGCTCGAAGCCGCGGTTGAAAAGGCGGGCAAGATCGGGGACTATCTTCAGGTGGGGCAGCCGATCATGGTCCAGGTGGCCAAGGAGGCGATCTCGACCAAGGGACCCCGTCTGACGTCGGACATTTCGCTGGCCGGTCGGAACGTGGTTCTGGTTCCCTTCTCCTCGAAGGTCTATCTTTCGCAGAAGATCCGTTCCGCGGAGGAGAAGCGTCGTTTGAAACGCATCGCCTCGGCGGTTCTGCCGAAGAACTTCGGGGTGATCATCCGCACGGCGGCCATGGAGGCCAAGGACGAGGATATCGAACACGACATCCAGACGCAGATCGACCGCTGGCGCAAGACCTGTGCGGCGATCCGCAAGAGTGCGGCACAGCTTCCGTCGCAGTTGATGAGCGAAATGAACCGGGCCAACACGATCATCCGGGATTCATTGAACGGATCCTTTTCGCAGATCGCCGTCAACGACGAGACGATGTACAAGGAGATCCGCAACTACATCCATGAGATCGATCCCGAAAAGGAGAAGATCGTCAAACTCTACAAGGGAACGGTTCCGATCTTCGACAACTTCGACATTTCGAAGCAGATCAAGTCGTTGTTCGCCAAGTACGTGTCGCTCAAGCGCGGCGCCTACCTGATCATCGAGCATACCGAGGCGATGAACGTCATCGACGTCAACTCGGGCAACCGCACCAAGGCTGAAGACAACCAGGAACAGACGGCCATGGACGTGAATCTTGCCGCGGCGAAGGAGATCGCGCGGCAGTTGCGGCTGCGGGACCTGGGGGGTATCGTCATCATCGACTTCATCGATCTGCACAAGGCCCAGAACAAACAGGCCCTGTTCGACGAGATGGTCAAGCTCATGTCCACGGACAAGGCCAAACATACGGTCTTGCCGCTGACGAAGTTCGGACTGATGCAGATCACGCGTCAGCGGGTTCGTCCGGTGGCCGTGGAGAATGTTTCGGACGTGTGTCCGACGTGCCACGGTTCGGGCAAGGTCGAGCCCACGGTGCTGCTTGACAAGAAGATCGAGAACCAGATCTCGTTCCTCACCCAGGATCGGGGACAGCGGTTCATCAAGCTGGTCGTGAGTCCCTACGTGGCGTCGTACCTCAGAAAGGGCTTCTGGTCGCTGCGCCGCCGCTGGGAGTGGAAGTACAAGGTGCGTCTGAAGATCGTCGAGGACCAGAGCACCGGGATCATCGATGTCCACTATCACGATCGCAAGGACAACGATCTGATCGAACAATAATCCATGGCAACCCCTCGCGAAGTGCTGTTACAGTTTGCCGCCGGATCGAAGAATCTGGAGGCGCTGTGCCGCCAGTATGCACAACGAAGCGCTACCGTCCATCTTCAGGAGCTGGTCGGCGGGGCTTTGTCGTTTTATGCGGCGGGGGCCGTTGCGCGGAGCGGCGGCGTCCATGTTTTCGTCGCCGAGGACCGCGATGCGGCGGCCTATCTGCTCAATGACTTCTACAACCTGCTCGATGAGACGAAGGTCTGCTTCTTCCCGTCGTCGTACAAGCATTCGGCGGCAAACGGAGCCGAGGATGCCCAGGGAGTCGTGCAGCGTACGGCCACGATGCATGCCATTCGGGGTTTCGAGGCCTCGAAGGGGGCGTATCTGGTGGTTTGCACCTATCCCGAGGCGTTGGCCGAACGGGTGGCCGATGCCGATTCGTTGCAACGTCGGACGATTGCGGTGCGGGTCGGGGATCGGATTTCGATCGAGGTGCTGGAGCAGGAGCTTGTCGAGGCGGGCTTCACGCGTGTCGACTTCGTCTATGAACCGGGTCAGTATTCGCTGCGCGGCGGCATCGTCGACGTCTTCTCCTATTCGGAGAGCAAACCCTACCGGCTGGACTTTTTCGGCGACGAGGTCGATTCGATCCGGCGGTTCAATATCTCGAGCCAGCTGTCGGCCGACAAGCTCGACCGCGTGGAGATCATTCCCGATCTGAACAGCGGCGTGGCGGCCGTGGCGAAGGTTTCGCTGGCCCGATTTGCGGGGTCGGAGGCTTCGTGGTGGTTCTACGACGCGGATTTCGTGCTGCGGAGGGTGAACGACGTGCGGCGCAAGACGCTGGGCGACCTGGAGCAACCCGAACAGATCGACCAGCTGCTCACGAGCCGCAACGGCCTGCTGGAGGATCTGCGGCAGAACCGGCTGTTCGTCCTCCGGGACAACCTGCCCGAACGTCCCGCCACGTCGAAGATCGTCTTCTCGACCTCGCCGCAGCCGAAGTTCAACAAGAACTTCGAGATGCTTGCCGACGACATGATCCGCAACGCGCTGCGGGGCTATGAGACGTGGATTCTCTCGGAGAACCGGGCGCAGGTCGAACGTCTCGAGAACATTTTCCACCAGATCGGCCGCGGGCAGGCCGTCGTGCGGTCGCTCTCGCTGACGCTGCACGAGGGGTTCGTGGACAACGATCTGAAACTGTGCCTCTATACCGACCACCAGATCTTCGACCGCTACCAGCGCTACCGCATCAACGGAGAGATCCGCCGCGACGAGCAGATGACCGTGGCGGAGCTGAACCAGCTGCGGCCGGGCGACTACGTGGTCCATATCGACCACGGTGTGGGACGTTTTGACGGACTGGTGAAGATCAACGAGGGGGGCAAGATCCACGAGGCGATCAAACTGGTCTACAAGGATGGCGACGTGTTGTTCGTCAACGTCCACTCGCTGCACCGCATCTCGCGCTACAAGTCCGGGGACGGCGAGCCGCCGAAAATCTATAAACTGGGTACGGGGGCCTGGCAGAAGCTGAAGAATGCCACGAAGAAGGCCGTCAAGGATATTTCGCGCGAGCTGATCGCGCTCTATGCCAAGCGCAAGGCCTCGAAGGGCTTCGCCTTCTCGCCGGACAGCTACCTGCAGCACGAGCTGGAGGCCTCGTTCCGTTGGGAGGATACGCCCGACCAGCAGGCGGCCACCGAGGCCGTCAAGCGCGACATGGAGTCGGACCAGCCGATGGATCGTCTGATCTGTGGCGACGTGGGTTTCGGCAAGACCGAGGTGGCGATCCGTGCGGCCTTCAAGGCGGCGTGTGACGGCAAACAGGTGGCCGTGCTGGTTCCGACGACGATTCTGGCACTGCAACACTACCGTTCGTTCAGCGAGCGGCTGCGCGATTTCCCGGTTCGGGTGGAGTATCTCAACCGGACGAAATCCGCGAAGGAGGTGAAACAGATCTGCGCCGATCTGGCCTCGGGGAAGATCGATATCCTGATCGGTACGCACAAGATGCTGGGCAAACAGGTTGTCTTCCACGACCTGGGGCTGCTGATCATCGACGAGGAGCAGAAGTTCGGCGTGGCGGCCAAGGAGAAGCTGACGCAGTTGAGTGTTTCGGTCGACACGCTGACGCTGACGGCTACGCCCATTCCGCGGACGTTGCAGTTCTCGCTGATGGGTTCGCGCGACCTGTCGGTCATCTCGACGCCGCCGCCCAACCGGCAGCCGATTATCACCGAGTCGCACGTCTTTTCGGAGGAGATCGTCCGCGATGCCATCGAGGCGGAGCTGGCACGCGGCGGACAGGTCTACTTCGTCCACAACCGTGTGGAGGATCTGCCGATGCTGCAGGGGATGATCACGCGTCTCTGTCCGAAGGCCCGTGTGGGGGTGGGTCACGGCAAAATGCCGGCCGAACAGCTCGAAAAGCTTATCATGGACTTCATCTACGGGGAGTTTGACGTGCTGCTGTCGACGACCATCGTCGAGAACGGCATCGACATCCCGAACGCCAATACGATCATCGTCGACAACGCCCAGCAGTTCGGGTTGAGCGACCTTCACCAGCTGCGCGGCCGTGTGGGCCGTTCGAACCAGAAGGCCTACTGTTACCTGCTCACGCCCCCCGACGAACTGTTATCGTCGGATGCGCGGCGCCGGCTGCGGGCCATCGAGGAGTTCTCGGACCTCGGGTCGGGCTTCAATATCGCCATGCAGGACCTCGATATCCGGGGTGCGGGCAACCTGTTGGGTGCCGAACAGAGCGGCTTCATTGCCGACATCGGCTTCGAAACCTACCAGAAGATCATGAACGAGGCGATCGCCGAGCTGCGCACCGAGGGACTTCAGGTGCCGGATCTGGGGCAGGAGGAGCAGCAGGTCGTCGGGCGCATGGGCTTCATCGACGACGCCCACATCGACATCGAGGTGGAGGCTTCGCTGCCGGACGACTACGTCTCGCAGCAGGCCGAGCGTCTGAAACTCTACCGCGAACTCGATTCGACGAAGGATGAAGCGGCGCTCGAAGCCTTCGAAAGCCGGCTGGTGGACCGGTTCGGACCGCTGCCGCGTGCCGCCCGGGAGTTGCTCAATGTGGTTAGGCTGCGCTGGGAGGCCATCCGCCTGGGCATGGAGCGCGTCAAGGTCAAGAACGGCCTGATGATCGTGCAGTTCGTGGGCGAAGAGAATTCACCTTATTATAAAAGCGAAACCTTCATGACGCTGCTGCAACGGGTTACGCAACATCCCGACCGATTTGTGCTCAAGCAGCACAATAATCGGCTGGCGATGACCGTTAGAAAAGTCAAAGACGTGGAGGACGCATACAAAACCTTACGGGAGCTTTGAATCTGTTGGTGGACATAGGCAACTCGCTGGTAAAGCTTGCCGTGTTCGAAGAGGGGCGTCTTGTCGCCCAGACGAGTACGAGGTATCTCCAGTCGACGGTTTTCGAGGAGATCCTGCCGGGCCGCCGGGCCGAACGGGCCATCGTGGAGTCGACGCGCGGCGATGCGGACGAGATCCTCGCGCAGGTGCGCGAACGGGCCGATTACGTATTGGAATTCACGCCTCAGACGCCGGTTCCGATCGCCAATGCCTATCGTACGTCCGAGACGCTGGGTCGGGACCGTCTGGCTGCGGCGGTGGGTGCCACAGTGCTCTATCCGGGTCGGAACGTGTTGATCGTCGACTTCGGTACGGCCGTGACGATCGATCTGGTGACGGCCGACGGCACCTTCCGCGGGGGGTGTATCTCCCCGGGGATGCGGACCCGTTTCAGATCGTTGCACGACTACACGGCCAAACTGCCGCTCTGCTCGGCCACCGATAGCGAGGCGCTGCAGGGACTCTCCACCGAAGAGGCCATCCGGCTGGGTGTGATGAACTCGCTGAGCTTCGAAATCGAGGGCTATATGAGTCGGATGCGTGAAAAAATCGACGATTTGTGCGTAATTTTCACCGGAGGAGACGCGAAATACTTTGCGAAAAGAATTAAAAACACGATATTTGCAAATTGTAATCTGGTCTTTTGCGGATTGGATCGAATTTTAGAGTACAATGCCAGTGAAGAACACCTTGCTTAAGCTTCTTGTCGCTGTTGCGGCGCTGTCTCCTGTCGCCGCTTCGGCCCAGACAAGCAGTATCAACGCCTTTTCGCCCTATACGATGTACGGTATCGGCGAAGTGAATACGCCGGGGACGCTTCCGATGCGTTCGATGGGCGGTGTAGGCGTGGCCATGCGTTCGACGGGCGTGGTGAATCTGCTCAATCCCGCAGGATTCAGTGCCGCGCCGCAGAAGACCTTCCTCTTCAACTTCGGGCTGGAGGGGCAGAACTACTACAATTCGCAGCGGGTCGCCGGCGAGTCGAAGAGTACGGTTTACAATACGTTCAACTTCCACGATATCGCCTTTCAGCTGCCGGTTGCCAAGCGGCTGGGTCTGGGTTTCAGCCTGACGCCCTACAGCTCGGTGGGTTACCGCACGAAATACTACCATGAGTACGATCCGACGGATCCGGTCTACGGCAATGTGGGCAACATCCAGTACAACTACCAGGGCGACGGCGATATCACGGAGGTGAAGCTCGGTCTGGGCTGGGAGGTCTTCAAGAACTTCTCGATCGGAGTGGCCGCGCAGTATTACTGGGGCTCGATCAACCGCTCGTTCGTGATGACCCCGACGGCAATCACCGGAGAGGGCACCTACGTTTCGTCGGTGGGCAGCGACGTCTACAGCGTCTCGAGCATCAAGGGCCAGGTGGGTGTGCAGTGGAGCCCGGTTCTGAATCAGAAGCGGATTCTGACGCTGGGTGCGGCGTTTGACTTCGGCGGAGACCTGAATCCCGAGGTGACCAAACAGATCTACGTGGGCGACCTCTACAACACGACGGTCCAGGGCGATACGACCCATCTGAAGCTGGTCCTGCCGCATCAGCTGGCCGTGGGAGCCTATTACCAGACGGCCAAGTGGGCGCTGGGTGTGGATTATGTCTATCAGAACTGGGGCGGACGCAACAAGGGCTCCGAAATGACGGGTGTGAGCGGTACGGGTGAAAACCGCTCGTCCTACCTGGTCGAGTATGTCAACACGAGTACGATCAAGCTGGGCGTGGAGTATACGCCCAACCGATACGATATTCGGAACTTTCTCAAACGTTGGTCCTATCGTGCGGGCTTCCGCTACGGGACCTACAACCAGTCGTTCAATGGCGAGCGCCTCGGGCAATGGGCCGTGACGGCGGGCTTCGGCATTCCGGTGAAGATGTGGGCCGTTTCGGCGGTGGATGTGGGAATCGAATACGGACGCCGCGGCTACAACGTTGCGGAGCGTTTGGGTTTGGTGCGACAGCAGTATTTCAAGATCGCGGTAGGCTTCACGCTCTTTGCCGGGCAGGAGAACGGCGAATACTGGTTCATGCGTCCCAAGTACGATTGACACGATTCACACAGGCAAACGACAATACACAAAAATTAATCTGACAATGAAAAACGTTACATTCCTGCTTGCCGCTGCATGTTCGCTTTTTGCGTTTGCGGCGCTGGCCCAAGACTTCAGCGATCCGAAGTACGCGATCTGGGGTGATACGCCCGAGGAGCGTCAGCAGAACATCCTGAACAGCAACTTCCTCAAGGAGTCGTGCGACAACAAGGACTATGATGCCGCCGCCCGCTATCTGAAGGCGTTGCTGGACAAGTGCCCGAAGGCCTCGGAGAATACTTTCGTGCGGGGAATCACGCTTTACAAGAACAAGATCAACCGGGCCAAGACGCTTGCCGAGAAGAATATGTATGTCGATTCGCTGATGCTTCTTTACGATCTGCGCAACGAGTATTTCGGAGACCATCCGAAACGGGGTACGGCCTATATTCTCGACCGCAAGGCCCGCGAGTATCTGACCTACAAACCCAGCGATCGGGCCGGTATCCGGGAGGCTTTCCGGGAGGCCATTGCAGCCGGAGGTGACAATACCGATCCGGAGACCGTTGTTGCCTACTTCTCGAATCTCTGCGACGACTACAAGAATACGGACGAGGTGATGCCCGATGAGGTTCTTTCGGAGTACGAGCGTCTGGAGCCGTTCTTTGCCAAACATCCCGAAGCCGCCGAGTACAAGAGCCAGTTCGACGCCGCCTTCGGATTGAGCGGCGCAGCAAGCTGCGAGAATCTGGAGACGCTCTATCGTGCGAAGCTGGAGGCCGCACCCGATGACGAGGCCCTGTTGGCACAGGCCGTGGGGATGATGTCCCGTGCGAAGTGCGACGGAGACTTCTACTTTGCGATCGCCGAGAAATACTATCAGGTGAAGCCTTCGTCGGAGACGGCGATGTTCCTGGCCCAGGCCTTCCAGAACAAGGGAGACTACGCCAAGGCCAAGACCTATCTGAACGAGGCCTTTGCCGTTGAGCAGGATCCCGCCGAGCGGCAGAAACTTCTGGTGCGCATAGCATTGGTGGGACTTGTTGCCAACGACATCGCGGATGCCGCTTCGGCGGCCCGTCAGGCCCGGGATCTGAATCCCGAGGATGGCGTGCCCTATTTCGTACTGGCACAGTGCTATGCTTCGTCGGCGGCTGCATGCGGCGGATTCGCCGGGCAGGCTACCTTCTGGGCCGCATATGACACGATGTCCAAGGCCGTCGAGCTGCTTCCGAGCGATTCCGAGTATCTGGAGCATGCCAAGACGTCGCTCACGGCCTTCCGGAATCGTTTCCCGAGCTCGGAGGAGTGCTTCTTCAACGAGTTGCAGGATGGTGCCCGTTATACGGTCACCTGCGGAACGGCTGCCGGAGTATCGACGACGGTACGTCCCCGCTAAGTCTTCTCGAAACGCTTCTGCATGGGGAAACGCATGACACGATACGCACAGGTAGCACTCTCCGTTGTGGGGAGTGCTATCTTGCTATTCTCGTGTTCGGAGCAGGCGGCGGAGGGCTCGTCGTCGGCCGAAGAGTCGATGATGACGGAGTACAGCGAGGATTTGTCAATCATCAATTCGCAGAACGGGCGTCGTTCCTACCACTTCATCACGCCGCTGCTGGAGGGATACACGCTGGCGCGGGAACCCTACCGCGAGTTCCGCAAGGGGATCAAGATCACGACCTATCAGGATGATTCGCTCTCGTCGGTGGATGCGGTGCTGACGGCCAACTATGCCATCTATTATGAGAACCGGGAGTTGTGGGAGGCCAAGGGCAATGTCGTGGTGGAGAAATCCGACGGCAAGACGCTCTATACGCAGCAGTTGTTCTGGAATGCCCGGACGGGCAAGATCTATTCGAATGTCGATTCGAAGATCGTACAGAACAACGGTCGCGATGTCTTCATCGGGGAGGGTTTCGAGTCGGACGAGGAGTTCAAGGACTGGCGGTTCCGCCGGATGAAGGGGCGGATGGAGGTCGAGATGAGACAGCGGGCCGATTCCGTGGGTGCGGACACCGTGGGTGTAAAATCCTCCCCGGCACAATCGACAGCCCCGACGCAAGCCACCCCTCGCGTGCAAGCGAATACACCGGCACGAACAACCGCTTCTGCGCAAGCGTCCGCATCTTCATTTAACGATTCCGCGGCTCGGGAGAATACCGCTGTCTCTGCAAAGGCCTCTGCCATACGCCCGGCTGCGGCCCGTGTATCTGTCGGGAACCCCGAACCCGCGAGTTCCCAGCCTGTGAAAAAGAGCCTCGTAGAAACCAAAAAATGACTGAGATGGTGACTTCGTTGATCGTGATTGTCGTCATGTTGCTTCTTTCGGCCTTCTTCTCGGGAATGGAGATCGCCTTTACGAGCAAGAACCGTCTCAAGCTGGAGATCGATCGCAAGCAAAGTCGGGTTTTCGATCGTATCGCCGAGGTCTTTGCCCGTCATCCGGGTCAGTATATCACGACGATTCTGGTGGGCAACAACATTGCCCTGGTCGTCTATTCGTTGTCCATGTCGATCCTTCTGCGGGAGATCTATGCCGCATTGGGCTGGGAGGAGCTGGCGCAGGAGGGCTCCGTGGCCATCGATACGGCCGTTTCGACCCTGATCATCATCTTCTTTGCGGAGTTTCTTCCCAAATCGGTTTTCCGCAACGACCCGAACTTCTACTATCGGGCATTGGCTCCCGTGATCTATTTTTTCTATGTCGTGCTCTATCCCGTTGCGCGTTTCACGACGTTGTTGTCACACGGGATTCTGTGGCTTGTGGGCCGGAGGGTCGAAGAGAAGAATATCACGCCGAGTTTCGATCGCGAGGATCTGGCTTCGCTGCTTGATGCCGGGGGCCAGGAGACCAACACCGAGCCCGATGCCGAGTTGAAACTGTTCCAGAATGCGTTGGATTTTGCCGATCTGCGCGTGCGGGACTGTATGGTGCCGCGCGTGGACGTCGAGGCCGTGGATATCGACGACACGACGCTCGAACAACTCACCTCGCGCTTCGTGGAGACGAAATATTCGCGTATCTTCATGTGGCGCAAGTCGATCGACAACATCATCGGGTATGTCAATTCGAAGAGCCTGTTCACCCGGCCGACGCGGATTTCGGATGTGATGATGGAGGTGAACTTCGTACCGGAGACCATGCCCCTGCAACAGGTGCTGGAGAACTTCATCAAACACCGGTCGAATATTGCCGTGGTGATCGACGAATTCGGCGGTACGGCGGGAATCATCTCGTTGGAGGATGTGCTGGAACAGATCTTCGGCGAGATCGAGGACGAACACGACGTTCCGGATCTGGTCGAGAAGCAGGTCGGGCCCGATGAATATGTCTTTTCGTGCCGTCTGGAGGTGAAGTATCTCAACGAACGATATGACCTGGGTATTGAGGAGAGCCGTGAATACGACACGTTGGCCGGATTCATCCTCTACAATTACGAGGGTATCCCGGCTGCCGGAGAGACCCTTGTGGTCGATGGTCTGCAATTGCGGATTCTGCGCACGACCCGTTCGCGGATCGAACTGGCGCGGGTGAAAAAATTGTAACGCTTACAGGCCTCTATTTGCGAATATTTTACTACCTTTGGCTGATCTTTCGAAACAATACGAAAAATTAACATTTATATGGCAAGTTTAAACACCTTACGTACCAAGTTCGGCGTGGTGCTTTCGATCATCATCGCACTGGCCCTCTTGGCCTTCATCCTCTCCCTGAAGACCGAAATGGGTTTTTCGGGCAATGATCCTCGTGTCGGCGTGATCGACGGCGAGAAGATCAACTATTCGGAGTATTACGATCAATATGAGCAGATCAAGGCTCAGAACAACATCCAGGAGAGTGACGAGCAGCAGTCGGCCATGCTGGCCAATGCCGTATGGCAGTCTCTGATCGCGAAGTACGTGCTTACGCCGGGCTTCGAGCGTCTGGGCATCCGGGTGACGGAGCCCGAGCGGATGGCCATGGCCAGCGGGCAGCAGCCGTCGCAGGCGTTCTACAATGCCTTTGCCGATCCTCGGACGGGTCAGTATGACGTGGATGCCATCAGTCAGTTCCTGACACAGGCCGAGACGAATCCGCAGGCCGCACAGGCCTGGGCACAGCTCAACGAGCAGGCCCGTCTGGAGCGTGAGATGCAGAAATACTTCGGATTGATCAAGGGCGGGGCCTTTGTCAATTCACTGGAGGTCGCTCAAGGGGTCAAGAGTGCCAACGAGACCTTCTCGGGCAAGTGGATCGGCAAGAAGTATGCTTCGGTTCCCGATTCCCTGTTCACCGTTTCGACGGGAGACTTGAAGGCCTATTACAACAGCCACAAGGATCAGTTTGCGCAGACTCCGTCACGTACCTTGTCGTATGTGGTATTCGAGGTGTCGCCGACGGATGACGACCTGCTGGCCCTGGAGAAGAATGCCACGGAGGTGGGCAAGAACTTTGCCGCAGCCGAGGATGTGAAGACCTTTGTGCGGGGCAACCGCAACGGCAAGATCGCCGAGAGCTATGTCACCGGAGCACAACTCTCCGATGAGGAGGCCAAGGCTCTGATGGCCGGAGAGATGTACGGTCCCGTACTGAAGAACAACGAGTGGACGATGGCTCGGGTGCTGGATTCGAAGATGGCTCCCGACTCGATCGGCATTCGTCATATCGTTCTGCCCTATACCCAGGAGTCGTTGGCCGACAGCCTTATGACGGTACTCAGGAACGGCGGTGATTTTGCGGCTGCGGCTGCGCAGTATTCGGTATATGATGCTACGGCGGCCAATGGCGGTGATGTGGGTGTTCTTCCCTTCTCGGCCTTTACGGGCGAATTTGTCGAGACTCTGGCCGATGTGAAGAAGGGTGATATCGTGAAGATCGCTTCGGGCGATGCGATTCAGCTGATGCAGATCTATCGTGCCGACAAGCCTTCGAAACATATTCAGGTGGCATCGATCACCTATCCGGTTGAGGCCTCTGCGGCCACGCGTCGGGATATCCACAACCAGGCCGGATCGTTCATGGTCAATGCGAAAGGCTCTTCGGAGGCCTTTGCCGATGCCGCTTCGGAGGCTGCCGTGACGCCGCGAGTCGCTACTCTGACTCAGGGTGATCGGACGATCCGCGGGCTGGAGGATTCGCGCGATGTGGCTCGTTGGGCCTATGGTGCCAAGGAGGGAGATGTCTCGGAGATCTTCTCCGTAGGTAAGGATTATGTGATTGCCATGTTGACCGAGGTCGACAATGATGACTATGCATCGTTGCGGAAAGTGGCACCTCAGATTCGTGCCCAGGTTCTGCGTGACAAGAAGTATGACTACATTCTGAAGGAGCTTTCGGGCTCGACGCTTGCCGAGCAGGCTACGAGCCTCGGATCGGAGGTCGGCGAGTTCTCCGACGTAACCTTCGGGTCGTTCTATATTGATGGTGTAGGTGTGGAGCCTCGTCTGGTCGGAGCCATTGCCTCCTCGGAGAAGGGAGCTTTGTCGGCACCCGTGAAGGGCCTTTCGGGACTCTATATCTTCCAGGTGGAGGATATCCAGACTTCGGACAAACAGACAGCCGAAGGAGAGAAGGTTCGTGCCCAGGCCATGGCCGAGGGTATGGCGCAGCAGTTCGCGATTCCGGCCATTCAGCAGATGGCCAAGATTCAGGATCTGCGCGGCAAGTATTTCTAACAGCCGGGAGCCCGGAGCGAGGCTTGATACGGCGGTTAGCACGGGCTGTCACGGGGACCAACCGGGGGGGGTCGGGGACCGACTGGAGCCCAACCGGGGGTGGAGCTAATTGGAGAACCGACTGGGGCCCGACTGGAGGAACTGACCGGGAACCCAACTGGGGGAGGAGCTGATCGGGAGCCCAACCGGAGCCCAACCGAGGGCGGAGCTGATCGGAAGACCGACCGGAGCCCAACCGGGGGTGGAGCTACTTGGAGGACCGACCGGAGCCTAACTGGAGGGCTGACCGGGAACCCAACTGGGGGTGGAGCTAATTGGATGACCGACCGGAGCCCAACCGGGGGCTGACCGGGGAACCGACCGGGCCCCAAGAAAGAACCGGTGTGATAGACCGGAAGAATATGCGGGAAGAGGATAGACCTCTTCCCGCTTTTTTTGTGTGAGTATGCCCCCCCCCTTTGTCTCGGCCTGTATCCCCGGCCTGTTTGCCCCCGCCATTACCCTGTCTTCCACCTCCAACCTGATCTCCGCCTCTGTTTCCCTCCTTCGTTTGTTGCTGGTCTCTCCGTATCTCTGTCTCTACCTCGTTTTTCGCTCTGCTTCTGTCTTCATATTTATCCTTTGCACCTCCATTACTGCCCGTCTCAGCCGCTCCTTTCTCCGTCCTTTTCATATTCCGTTTTCTCCCTTGTCTGCTCCCGCCCTTTCCGATCCATTCGACCGACGGCCTGCAAGATTGAAACCGTCGAAAATTTGCTGCGGAAATGCTGGGATTTCTCCGGATTTGTTATCTTTGTAACAACAAAATATCCTTTGTTATGAATAACTTTGTTTATCAGAATCCTACCAAACTGGTCTTCGGCAAGGGACAGATTGCCCGCCTTCCGGAGCTCATTCCGGCCGATCGGCGTATCATGATCACCTTCGGCGGTGGCAGTGTCAAACGCAACGGCGTATACGATCAGGTTGTCAAGGCCCTCGAGGGGCGTAATTTCATTGAATTCTGGGGAATCGAGGCCAACCCTTCGGTCGAGACGCTCCGCAAGGCCATTGCTCTGGGCAAGGAGCACCACGTAGACTTCCTGCTGGCCGTGGGTGGCGGATCGGTCATCGACGGTACGAAACTCATCTCGGCCGGCCTGCTCTACGACGGTGACGCCTGGGATCTCGTGCTCAAAGGCAGTTGCATGAAGACCGTGCCCCTGGCTACGGTGCTGACCATGGCCGCGACGGGCTCCGAAATGAACAGCGGTGCCGTTATTTCACGCTATGAGACCAAGGAAAAATATGCCTTTTACAGCAATTACCCGCTCTTCTCGATTCTCGATCCCGAGACGTTGTTCTCGCTTCCGAAGCGGCAGATTGCCTGCGGTTTGGCCGATACCTTCGTGCATGTGCTCGAGCAGTACATGACTACGACGGGTCAGTCGCTGCTGATGGATCGCTGGGCCGAGGGGATTCTCCACACGGTGGTTGAGACCGCTCCGAAGGCCCTCTCCGACCAGCGCGATTACGACACGATGTCCGAGTACATGCTTTCGGCAACGCTGGCTCTGAACGACATGATCCGCATGGGTGTGACGCAGGACTGGGCTACCCACATGATCGGCCACGAACTGACGGCCCTGCACGGACTGACCCACGGCGCCACACTGGCCATCGTCATCAACGGTACGCTGCGCGTGCTGCGCGACCAGAAACACGGCAAACTGCTGCAGTTCGGCGAGCGGATCTGGGGCATCACGGGTGGCAGCGAAGAGGAGCGCATCGACCGGACGCTGGTCCGTACCGAGGAGTTTTTCCGTTCGCTGGGGCTTTCGACGCACCTCTCGGAGGAGGGGATCGGTGAGGAGACAATCGCCGAGATCGAGCGACGCTTCAATGCTGCGGGTGTTCACTACGGCGAGGCCGGTAATGTCGACGGTGCGATGGCCCGCCGCATCCTTGAGGCCTGCCTCTGATGCCTTCTGTCCCTGCATTCCATTCTCCCGCGCGACCGCCTGTCGTGCGGGATTTTTTATCGGCGTTTTCCGGAAATACCTCCCGGTTCTCCGCGTTGTTCTCTGCACTGTCCCGGTTACATCCTCTCCTGCCACACAACGAAAAATCCCCTCCGGCCGCGGGCCGAAGGGGATCGGAAAGTCAATTGCAGGGAGAACTACTCGCCCAGCAGGATCTCGAGGATCTTGATGGCTGCCGTGGCAATCGGCGTGCCGGGGCCGAAGATGGCGGCGGCACCGTCGCGGTAGAGCTCATCGTAATCCTGGTGAGGAATCACACCGCCGACGATGACGACGATATCCTCACGGCCGAGTTTCTTCAGTTCGGCGATGATCTGCGGAACGAGGGTCAAGTGACCGGCGGCCAGCGACGATACGCCCACTACGTGAACGTCGTTCTCGACGGCCTGCTTGGCAGCCTCTTCCGGGGTCTGGAACAACGGACCCATGTCGACGTCGAAGCCGATGTCGGCATAACCCGTTGCGACAACCTTGGCACCACGGTCGTGTCCGTCCTGTCCGAGTTTGGCGATCATGATACGCGGCTGACGGCCCTCTTTCTTGGCAAATTCGGCGCACAGCTCCTTGGCGTGCTCGAAGTTCTTGTCGTTTTTCACTTCCGAAGAGTAAACACCTGAAATGGAACGGATAACAGCTTTGTAGCGGCCTACGACAACTTCGCAGGCATCGGAGATCTCACCCAGCGTGGCGCGGACCTTGGCGGCCTCGACGGCCAGTTCGAGCAGGTTGCCCTGCTTGGTCTTCACGCATTCGGTGATGGCGGTCAGGGCCTTCTTCACGGCCTCGTTGTCACGCGTGGCACGCAGCTCCTTCAGACGTTTGATCTGGCTTTCGCGTACGGCGGTGTTGTCCACGGCCAGGATGTCGATCGGAGCCTCTTTCTCAAGCCGGTACTCGTTCAGACCGATGATCTTCTCCTCGCCGGAGTCGATGCGGGCCTGCTTGCGGGCCGAAGCCTCTTCGATACGCATCTTCGGAATGCCGGTCTCGATGGCCTTGGCCATACCGCCCAGTTTCTCGATCTCCTGGATGTGTTCCCAGGCCTTGTGAGCGATCTCGTTGGTGAGGGTCTCGACGTAGTAGGAACCGGCCCACGGATCGACCTCGCGGCAGATCGACGTCTCCTCCTGGATATAGATCTGCGTGTTGCGGGCGATACGTGCCGAGAAGTCGGTCGGCAGGGCGATGGCCTCGTCCAGGGCATTGGTGTGCAGTGACTGGGTGTGTCCCAGGGCGGCACCCATGGCCTCGATGGTCGTACGGGCCACGTTGTTGAAGGGATCCTGTTCCGTGAGCGACCAGCCCGAGGTCTGCGAGTGGGTACGCAGGGCCAGCGACTTGGGGTTCTTCGGGTTGAACTGCTTGACGATCTTGGCCCACAGCATACGTGCGGCGCGCATCTTGGCGATCTCCA